>NZ_CP096040.1:2541538-2859230 GCF_023935105.1 Caulobacter segnis
CTGGGCGACAGCCTGATCTCGGCCAACGCCTATCTGGGCTGTGAGCCGATCGTCCAGGCCTTGGCCGGCGGCGCTCAGGTCGTGGTCACCGGTCGCGTCGCCGATCCGTCCCTTTTTCTGGCGCCCCTGGTCCATGAGTTCGGCTGGGCGCCGGACGACTGGGAGCGCCTGGGACGAGGCACCGTCGTGGGCCATCTGCTGGAATGCGCCGGCCAGGTCACCGGCGGCTATTTCGCCGACCCCGACGTCAAGATGGTGCCTGACCTGGCGCGACTGGGTTTCCCGCTGGCCGAGGTGTCCGCCGACGGCTCGGCGGTGATCACCAAGGTCGAGGGCTCGGGCGGTCGCGTCGACGTGGCCACCTGCACCGAGCAACTGCTGTACGAGCTGCACGACCCCACGCAGTACTTGACGCCCGACGTCACCGCCGACTTCTCGACCGTGCGGTTCGAGGCTGTCGGTCCGGACCGCGTCGCCGTGCGCGGCGGGGGCGGCCGGCCGCGTCCCGCCCAGCTGAAGGTCTCGCTGGGTCGCAAGGAAGGCTTCATCGGCGAGGGGGCGATTTCGTACGCCGGCTCCAGCGCCGTCGCGCGCGGACGCCTGGCCCTGGACATCATAGCCGAGCGCTTCCGCCTGACCGGCCTGGCGCCCGAGGAAACGCGGTTCGAGTTGATCGGCGTCGACGCCGTGGCGCCCGAGAGCCTGGTGTCGGCCTTCGCGCCGATGGAGGTCCGGGCCCGGGTCGTGGCCCGCACGCGCACGCTGGGCGAAGCCGAACGCATCGGCCGCGAGGTCGAAGCCCTCTATACCAACGGACCGGCCGGCGGCGGCGGGGCCACGCGACTGGTGACCCCGGTCATCGGCGTGGTCTCGACCCTGATCGAGCGCGAGCTGGTCCAGCCCCACGTGATCTTCGAGGCAGCGTTATGAAGCTGCGCGACCTGGCGCATGCCCGCAGCGGCGACAAGGGTGATGTCTCCAACATCTCAGTCATCGCCTACGGTCCAGACGCCTATGACCGCGTGCGGCGGGCCCTGACGCCCGAACGGGTCAAGACGCACCTGCGCGACATCGTGCGCGGCGAGGTTCGCCGTTACGACCTGCCGGACCTGATGGCTCTGAACTTCGTGTTGAACGGGGCTCTGGGCGGCGGCGTGACGCGGTCGCTGGCGCTGGACGCTCATGGCAAGTGCCTGAGCGGGCTGCTGCTGGAGCTGGATATCGAGGAGACGTCGGTATGACCCTGCGCAAGGCGCTTTGCCTGGGCGCGGCCCTGGCCTCGACACTGGCTGCTCCGGCGGTCGCGGCGCAGGCGCCCAAGGGCGTCACGGTGCTGCGCCATCTGAGCTTCGATGGCGTCACCGACGACCTGGTCGGTCTGGCCGCCAAGCCCGCTGCCTACGCCGATCCGCTGCATCCGAACGCCGCCGAACTGCGTCGGGCGACCATGGCGGTCCGGCCGGACCCTGCCTCGGGCTGGGGACGTCTGTTCGGGCCGACGATCGACGCGGCGACGGGCCAGCCCTATCCGGACGGCGGCCGCGTGGCCGGCGAAGAGTACCTGGCCTATACGCACGGTCCCGGCGGCGGGAAGAGCGCTGTCCTGCTGCAAGTCCCCGCCAAGCTGTCGCGCGTGCAGCGCTGCATCCTGGCCGTGCCGCAGGCGGGCTCGTTCGGGATCTATCATGACATCTCCACGACCGGCTTCTGGGGCCTGCAGCGCGGCTGCGCGGTGGTCTACAGCGACAAAGGCCACGGCACGGGCGCGCACGACCTTTCGAGCGACACCGTCACCCTGATCGATGGGACCACCGCCAAGGCCTCCGAGGCCGGAGCGCTGTCGCATTTCACCGCGCCACTGTCGGCCAAGGCCCGCGCCGCCTTTCTAGCCCGTTGGCCGCACCGCATCGCCTTCAAGGCCGCCCATTCGCGGCTCAATCCCGAGAGCCAGTGGGGCGAGGACGTGCTGCGCGCCATCCGCTACGCCTTCTGGCAGCTGAACGATCGCGACGGCGGCGGCTGGACCTCGGACAACACGATCGTCATCGTCGCCGGTAACTCCAACGGCGGCGGCGCGACACTTTACGCGGGCGAAAAGGACCACGAAGGTCTGATCGACGGACTGGTGGCGGGCGAGCCTCAGGTCCAGGTGCGCGGCGATCCCGAGATCCGGGTGCTGCGCGGCGACAAGGCGCGGGCCAATGGCGCGCGCACGCTGCTGGACTACTTCACCTTCGCCAACCTTTACGAGCCCTGCGCGGTGCTAGCCATGACGGACGCGCCATGGGCCGACCGTGTGACCCACGCCGCCGACCGCTGCGCCTCGCTGAAGCAGACCGGCCTGCTGGATGCTGGCGACCTGACCGGTCAGGCGCGTGAGTCCCAGGACAAGCTGCTGGCCTATGGCTTCGATCCCGAGACCGAAGTGCTCAACGCCGCCGGCTACCTGATCGGCCCCGACGCCACCGCCGCCAAGTACGCCAGCGACCACGGCCGCTTCGGCGTCGAGCGACGGATCTGCGGCTACAGCTACGCCTCGGTCGACGCCGAGGGCAGGCCGCGCGTGGTTCCGCCCGCCGAGTTCGCCGAAATCTTCGCCAAGGCCTCGGGCGGCGCTCCCACGGGCAGCATCGACCTGATCAACGACAACGACCCGCGTGGCCCGCGTCGCAACGACCTGTCAATCTCGCCCAGCACGGGGCGGACCGACTACAATCTGGATGGGGCTCGCTGCCTGCGCGAGCTGGCGATTGGCCACTCGTCCGACGCTCGCCGGGTCCAGGCCGGGATCGCCGAATTCCTGGCCGACGGGAACCTGCACGGCAAGCCGGCGATCATCGTGCACGGTCGGGCCGACAATCGCGTGCCGCCGGCCTTCAGTTCACGGCCCTATCTCGCGGCCAACAGCCTGAAGGAGGGCGCGGCCAGTCGGCTGCGCTACATGGAGGTGGAGAACGCCGAGCACTTCGGTTTCGCCATGCCTGGCTTCGACACGCGCTTCGTGCCGCTGGCCTACTACAATCTGCGCGCTCTGGACCTGGTCTGGGAGACCCTGACCACCGGCGCGCCGCTGCCAGGCAATCAGATCATCCGCACTCGGCCGCGCGGTGGAACGCCCGGCAAGGCGCCCGCCCTGACCCCGGACAACATCCCGCCGATCGCGATCGTCCCACGCGCGGCCGACCGGATCCGGGTCCAGTTGGGCGTGGTCGCGCTGCCGGATTGAGCTTGGGAATATTGATAACGACGCCTGATTAATCGATCAGGAAATGCCATTTCCCAAGCGTCCGGCTTATCGCGTAACAACGGTTTCACACGCTGGCGTGCGACCGGCGACAGGAGGAGACATCAGAGTGGATCACATTCTGACCTAGCGGCCCATTCGCCGCTCAAGCCCGAAAACCGCTTCCACATCAACCGGTCGTGTCCCCACGCGCGACCGATCGGCGCCCTGCGTCAAAAAACAAAAAAGGGGAGGGAAACATCATGCGTAATTCCATTCGGCGTCGTCTTCTGGCCGGCCTCGGCGGCGTATCGGCCGCGGCCCTGCTGGCGGGCGGGGCCTGCGCCCAGGATCAGGCGGGCCAGAATCCGTCGAGCCAGAATTCGTCAGGGGAGGCCACTCAGGTCGACGCCGTGGTCGTCACGGGCAGCTTCCTGCGCAACATCAAGCAGGAGGATGTGGCCTCGCCCGTCGTGACGGTCGACCAGAAGGCCCTGACCAAGACCGGCGTCGTCTCGATCGGCGACCTGCTGCGCTACGTCCCGCAGAACATCGGCAGCATGGGCGGCGTCCAGGACCTCGCCAAGGGCGGCCAGGACAGCAAGGACACCCGCTCGGCCAACCTGCGCGGCCTGGGCTCGGGCGCGACCCTGGTGCTGATGAACGGCCGCCGGGTCGTGAAGTCGGATGGCTACGTCAACCTCAACAGCCTGACCCCGCCGATCGCCGTCGCGCGCGTCGAGACGGTGCTGGATGGCGCCTCGGCCACCTACGGCGCGGACGCCGTGGCCGGCGTGTTCAACATCATCACCGACGGTCGCTTCGAGGGCTTCAAGACTAGCGCCCAGTACACCTATATCGAGGACTCGCCGGCCTGGCAGGTCCAGGCGATGTGGGGCGCCAAGGGCGACCGTTCGCGGCTGGTGGTCTCTGCCTCGTACACCGACATCGAGCGGCTGCAGAACGCCGACCGAGCGGTGACCAACATCTACAACCCCTCGTCGGGCGCCGGGGCCAACCCCGGATCCTTCACCCTGACGGCCCGTCCGCGCACCGCCGGCGGCGGCGACGTGGTCATCAACGGGGTGAACTATTCCACCCTGTACGACAGCTACAAGAACACGGCCGGCACGTTGGCGGTGGTCGATCCCAACTGCGGCTCGACGGTGACCAAGAGCGTCTTCACGCCCTCGGCCAGCGGTCCCGGCTACGCGATCGGGTCGTGCGCCTTCAGCTTCCAGGCCCAGAACCCGATCCGCGGCGCCAGCCAGAGCGGCCTGATCCACGTCGAGGGCGAGTACGACCTGACCGACCAGCACACCCTGTTCCTGGAATCGGCGATCTACCACCAGGACTCGCAGCGCTACGGCGTGCCGTCCTACGCCCAGAACCACAACGGCGCGACGCCGCCGATCGTGCCGGCCTCGAACCCCTACAACCCGTTTGGCGTGGCCGTGTATTATGTGGGACGGCCCATCGGCTCGCAGGGGCTGGCGGGGCTGAACTACAACGTCCAACGCAACGAGGCGAACCAGTTCCACAACGTGGTCGGCGCCAAGGGCCCGCTGTTCGGCGACTGGAACTACGCCGCCACCCTGACCTCGTCGTGGTCCAGCAACGTGTTCCGCGACCACGACACCGACATGAACCTGTTCCAGGCCGCGCTGAACGGCTACGGCGGCCAGAACTGCAACTACCGCTGGAACGGCGCGGGCGTCGGCGCGGTCGCGGGGCAGGGCAACTGCTACTATCTGAGCCCCTTCGCCAAGGACAACACGACCAACAATCCGGCGGTCCTGTTCAACATCCAGTCCGAGGTGTTCACCCGCACGGTTCGTGACATGGAGATCGCCGACCTGGTGATCGACGGCACGCTGGGCAAGCTGCGCCTGCCGGCCGGCGACATCTCCGGCGCCGTCGGCCTGCAATGGCGGCGGGAAGGGGAGTCGATCCACTATTCCGATCTGCTGCGCAGCGGCTACGCCGCGTTCGGCGGCCCGTCGGTGGACCGCGACGCCGACCGCACGATCAAGAGCATCTTCACCGAGTGGAACCTGCCGATCATCGACGGCATGAATCTCGATCTGGCCGTGCGCCACGAGGACTACGGTGGCTTCAAGACGACCAATCCCAAGGCCTCGCTGATCTGGCGGCCGAACGAGAGCCTGTCGTTGCGCGCCTCGGCCAGCACGGCCTTCCAGGCCCCGGGCCTGGAGAACGCGACCAACGGTCCGATCAGCAACAACGTCGTCAACATCACCGACCCGGTGCTGGGCACCACCAATTTCCGGACAGTGACCACGATCGGCAACGCCGACCTCAAGCCGCAGACCTCCAAGGTGCATAACCTGGGCGTCACCTGGCTGCCGGTGCGTCGCGCCTCGCTGTCACTGGATTGGTGGACTTTCAAGTACGACAACCAGATCGCCGTGCAGAACGGCCAGGCCGTGATCAACGCCGCGCCCAATGGGCCGCAGGTGGTGCGCGACCAGAGCGGCGTGGCCCAGACGATCTACGTCACCAGCTACAACGCCAAGAGCGGCACCCAGACCTCCGGTCTGGACATCGCGGGCAGTTGGTCGTTCGACGTGGGCGACAGCACCTTCACTCTGCGTGACAACCTCAGCTATCTGCTGAAGTACGACATCGACACCGGTTCGCTGGTCTATGACGGGATCGGTCGCCGCAACAACACGACCACCTCGCCCTCGACCGCGGCGGCCGCGCCCAAGTACCGGAACCTGACCTCGGTCGACTGGTCGATGGGGCCGCACTTCGCCAGCGCCACCGTTCGCTACGTCTCGGGCGTGGTCGACGACTACGCGATCGCCATCACCGCCTCGACCACGGCGCGGGTGAAGTCGTGGACCGTGCTGGATCTGCAGTACGCCTACGCGTTCGGCCAGGACGAGCGCTATCGCGTGACGGTCGGCGCGATCAACGTCTTCGACCGCGCGGCGCCGTCGGCCAAGTACACGGGCTATCTGAGTTCGGTGGCGGATCCGTTCGGCCGCCAGTCCTACGTCCGTCTCGACGCACGCTTCTAACCCCGGACCACCTCGGCTCCTGCGCGCCCTCCGATCGACATGATCGGAGGGCTTTTTTTCGACAAGCCTGGCAATCGCGTCGGCGCCGCACGTCGGCGAACCGAAGCGGGTCAAGGTCCGTTCCTGATCCCAAGTAGACTTGACGCCGAAGATCTTCGCTGACGCCGTCGCTTGACGGGCCGTATTCCGTCCGGGTTCCCATAAGCCAGCTCTTGACCGCGAACGAGTGGAGCGACCTATGATTTCGCGAACGTTTGACTGATCAAGGGCGGCGTGCGCCCGCCCGGGCAAACTTACTCGCTGGTAGGGACATTCGTTAGTGGAGCAACAGTTGTCCGACCTCGACAAGTTGCAGCCCATTCTCAATACCGCGATCGACGCCGTCGTCGTCATGGATGCGCGTGGATTGATCGTGGACTGGAGCCGCCGCGCCCAGGCGATGTTCGGTTGGGCGAGATCCGAGGTTCTGGGACGACCGTTGGGCGACGTCATCATACCGCCGCCTCTTCGCCAGGCCCATCAGCGGGGGCTTGACCGTTTCGTCGCGACGAAGATCAGCAGCGTGCAGGGCCAGCTTCTGGAACTGAGCGCGCTTCGTCGGGATGGCGAGGCGTTTCCTGTCGAACTGTCGATCACCACCTGGGGATCGGACGAAGATCCGCTCTTTTTGGGTTTCCTCCGCGACATTTCCGAACGCCGCGACGCGGTCGTCAAGCTCGCCGCCAGCGAGGCGCGATTTCGCGCGGCGGTGGATGCGGTGGAGGGCGTGCTGTGGACCAACAACGCCGCCGGGGAGATGATCGGCGCGCAGCCGGGCTGGGAGAAGCTGACAGGGCAATCTCAGGCCGAATATCAGGGTTTCGGTTGGGCCCAGACGGTTCACCCCGATGATGCGCAGCCGACCATCGAGGCGTGGCTGGCCGCGGTCGCCGAACGGCGGCCGTTTATCTTCGAGCACCGCGTACGGCGTCATGACGGCGCCTGGCGGACATTCCAGATCCGCGCGGTCCCCGTCCTGGAAGCCGACGATACGGTCCGCGAATGGGTCGGGGTTCATACCGACGTCACCGAGCAGAAGACTACCGAAGCGCGACTGCGGGTCAGCGAAGCGCGCTTCCGGGCCATGGCCGACGCGGCGCCGTCCCCGGTTTGGATGACCACCGCCGAGGGTGGCGTCGAGTTCGTCAACCAAGCGTTCGCGGAATTCGCGGGCCTCGACCGCGACGGTCTGCTTGGCAATGTCTGGATCAATCTGATCCATCCCGACGACATCGGCGAGGTTCTTGCTCGGCGAATTGAAGCGCGCGCGACCCTTGCGTCCTACAGCTTCGAAGCCCGTTTTCGCGCCGCCGATACGGGAAGCTACAGGTGGATGCTGGCCAATGCGCGCCCACGCTTCGACGAGGTCGGGCAGTTCATCGGCTATCTGGGCATGGCCATGGATCTGACGGCGATCAAGGAAGCTCAGATTCATCAGCGGCTGCTGATCAACGAGCTCAATCATCGGGTCAAGAACACCCTGGCGGCGATACAGTCGATCGTCCGGCAGACACTGAAGCCGGGCGAAACCCCGCCGCAGGTCCGCGAGAAACTCTTCGAGCGCTTGATGGCGATGTCGGCCGCCCACGATGTCCTGACCCGGGAGAACTGGTCGAGCGCTGGTGTCGAGGAAGTCGTGCGCCAGGCCGTGCGGCCGTTCATCGACAACGGCGACACCGCGCGGATCATGCTGGCCGGACCACCCCTGAGGGTTGGGCCCAGCGCGGCTCTGGCCTTGGCCTTGGCGCTCCACGAACTGGGCACGAACGCGGTCAAGTACGGCGCACTATCGGTCCCGGCGGGCGTCGTGAGGATCGAATGGTCGTGGACGGCGTCGGGACAGGCTCAGTTGCTATGGCGGGAGACCGGCGGGCCGGGGGTGGCGCCGCCCGCGCACAGAGGGTTTGGCGCGCGATTGCTGAGCGGCGGCCTGGCGTCCGACCTGGGCGGGAGACCGGAACTGATCTTCGCGCCCGAAGGCGTGGAGGCGCGACTGACTCTACGGGTCGAGGGCGCGGGGAGCGAATACGGGTAAGGGCTTGCCGCGCGCGTTCAGGCGCGGTGAAAGCCTATCGGGTGGCGGAGCGCAGCCCTTGGACCAGGGACTGCGCCGCGATCGCGGCCTGAGTGCGGTTGTGCACGTTGAGCTTGCGCATCAGCGCGGTCATGTGGGCCTTGACCGTGGCCTCGGCGATGCCGAGGTCGAAAGCGATCTGCTTGTTGAGCAGGCCCAGATTGACGCCCTCGAGGACCTTCATCTGGGTCGGCGTGAGCCCACCAAGCGCCGCCTGCAGATCCTGGTCGGTAACGCGGACTTGCGTCGTAGTCATGCCTGAACCCCTCTGTCTCGTCCCTGCGCATCCGTTTCGAGCCGGCGCGGCGCCCGTTTGTCTCTCCGCCGATCTGAGTCGGTCGGTGCGGGTCACGTGTCAGGATGGTAGCGCTATCTGTAGGACAGGTTCAAGATATTTTCGCGATGTGAGCGCGAACATTGTGACGATAACATCGCAATAACGAAATCTGTCATACAGGTTTGGCGAATTGGCGCATCGTGGGCCTGGCCATCGCGGCCGGTTGGCCACAAGCTGGGCCACGAGTGCTTCCAGTCCGCCGCGAATGGTCCGATGCTGGCGGCGGTCGAACGGGAGATCGATGGATGAGCGAGGGCCGTCTGGCCGACCGGGCCTATACGGGCATCGTCGAAATGATCAACAGCGACGGCCTGGAGGTGGGTGATCGCCTGCCGTCCGAGTCGCGTCTGGCGGAGATCTTCGGCATGTCACGCACGGTCGTGCGCGAGGCGCTCGTCCGGCTGGCGGCCGATAGCATCACCGAAGCTCGCCGCGGCGCCGGCTCGTACGTGAAGAACCGTCCGTCCGACAAGCTGGGCGCTTACATGCCGTTGTCCGAGCTGCCGTCGACCATGGGCAGCTATGAGGTGCGGTTCGTGCTCGAGGCCGAGGCCGCGCGGCTGGCGGCGATGCGACGCTCAGCCGAGGAGATGGCCAGTATCGAGGACGCGCTGTCGAAGTTGCGCTCGGCGCTGCTGTCCAGCGCGCCGGCCCACGCCGAGGACATGGAGCTGCATCGCCAGATCGTGCTGGCGACCGCCAATCCCGCCTTCCTCGTCGCGTTCGAGGCGCTGGAGGCGGATGTCGACAAGATCATGCGCGCCGGGGTCGACATCTCGCGGTCGCGTCCGCCGGAAGCGATCGAGGCGATGATGCGCGAGCACGAGATGATCGTGGAGGCGATCCGGGCGCAGGACGGCGACGGCGCGGCGCTGGCCATGCGCTGGCACCTGTCATGCGGACGAAAGCGGCTGATGCCCTAGGTTCGCGAGAGGCGTCGGCGTCCGAAGCCAGGCATGGGCGATGTCGCACAGGCGTTCCGGTGGCTCGACGGCGTCGAGCGTGAAGACCATCTCATCGGCGTCTGGTCGCTCGAGGGTGGCCAGTTGGCTATCCAACAGGCTGGTTGGCATGTAGTGGCCCGAACGCTGGCTGAGCCGCCTCAGGAGTTCGTCATAGCCCGCGTCCAGCAAGACGAAGCGCGTGGGAACCGGAATGGCCTCGCGCAGACGCTGGCGGTAGCGGAGGCGCAGCGCCGAGCACGCCGCCACGACCGCGCCGCCTGACGCGAGGGTCTCGCCGATGGCGGCGCCCAGGCGATCCAGCCATGGCCAGCGGTCGTCATCGTCCAGGGGCTTGCCGGCCCGCATCTTGGCGACCGCGCGGGCGTCATGAAAGTCGTCGCCTTCCAGGAACGGGCAGTCCAGTCTTTGGGCCAGCAACGCGCCCAGCGTCGACTTTCCGCTTCCGCTAACGCCCATGGCGATCACGGCGAGGCCGGTTGGGCGTGCGAGTCTGGCTGACGATGGCAAGCGATGTCCCCGAGGCTGGCGGACGGGCAGACGCATCGAGGGATCGACACGGCAGGATTGGGCTCGGGTTCTAGCGGGGCGTCGGCGAGGCGTAACTACGACCATGGTCGAGGATGGTGGCCGCCGCCCCGCCTTCTAGTCTGCCGCCAAAGTAGATTTGGGGAGTGGCATGCGAGCGATCCTGTTGTCGGCGGTGTTGTCGGGGATTTGGGCGGCTTCGAGCCCCGCCATGGCGGCGGTCCCCATCGGTTCGGCTCTGCCGATGACGCCGGACGATCCTCGCGCGATCACGGTCAAGGCCGCGGGCGACGGCCGCGCCGACGACACCGACGCGGTCCAGCAGGCGATCGACGCTGCGCGAGACAAGGCGGGCCATGGCCTGGTCTTCCTGCCGTCAGGTCGCTACCGCCTCAGCCGCAGCATCCTGGTGCCGCCGGGCGTGCGGGTCTTCGGCGTGGGCAAGACCCGGCCAGTCTTCGTGCTGGGCGCCAATACCCCCGGCTTCCAGGAGGGCGTGGGCACGATGATCGTGTTCACGGGCGGCGACCAGTATCAGGTCGGCGACATCCCCGTGCCGGTCCCGACCGTGCGCCCCGCGACCGCCAAGGTCCGCGACGCCAATTCCGGCACCTTCTATTCGTCGATGGCCAATATCGACATCGAGATCGGCGACGGCAATCCGGCGGCGGCGGGCGTCCGATTCCGGATGGCCCAGCACGCCTTCCTCCGTCACATGGACTTCCGCCTGGGCTCGGGGTTCGCCGGTGTCTATCAGGCCGGCAACGTCATGGAGGATGTCCACTTCCATGGCGGCCGCTACGGCATCGTCACCGAGAAGACCTCGCCCGCCTGGCAGTTCACATTGATAGACTCGAGTTTCGACGGCCAGCGCGACGCGGCGATCCGCGAGCACGAGGTCGATCTGACCCTGGTCAACGTGGCCATCAAGAACACCCCGGTCGGGATCGAGATCGATCGGGGCTACAGCGACAGCCTGTGGGGCAAGAACGTCCGCTTCGAGAACGTCTCCAAGGCGGGCGTCGTCATCTCGGCCGAGGACAGCGTCTTCACGCAGATCGGCTTCGACAACGCCGTGGCGTCCAACACTCCGGTGTTCGCCCGCTTCCGCGACAGCGGCAAGACGGTGCCAGGAAAGGGCAAGGCCTATCGCGTGGGTTCGTTCACCTACGGCCTGACCCTGCCGGGCCTGGGCCAGATGGGCCAATACGAGACGCGCTCGGACATCACGCCGCTGAAGACCTTGCCGGCGACCACGGCGCCGGCGCTGCGGTCCTTACCGCCGATGAGCGCGTGGACCAACGTCAAGACCCTGGGGGTGAAGGGCGACGGGACCAGCGACGACACCGCTGCGCTGCAGAAAGCGATCGACACCCATCGGGTGCTGTACCTGCCGACCGGCTTCTACATGGTCTCCGACACCCTGAAGCTTCGGCCCGACACGGTGCTGATCGGGCTGCATCCGGCGCGGGCCCAGTTGGTCATTCCTGATGGCAGTCCGGGCTACGTCGGGGTCGGGACGGTGAAACCGATCCTGGAGACCCCGCGCGGCGGCGACAACATCGTGTCGGGCATCGGCCTGTTCACCGGCCGCGTGAACCCGCGCGCCTCGGCGCTGCTGTGGCGATCGGGCGAGAATTCCCTGGTCACCGACGTCAAGATCATGGGCGGCGGCGGCACGCCGACCTCGGACGGCAAGCCGCTCTTCGTCGCCCAGGCCCGCAGCGGCGATCCGGTGGCCGACGGCCGCTGGGACGCGCAATATCCCAGCATCTGGGTGACCGATGGCGGTGGCGGCACGTTCGCCAATGTCTGGAGTCCCAACACCTTCGCCTCTGCCGGCTTCTACATCAGCGATACCAAGACGCCGGGCCACATCTACGAGGTCTCGGTCGAGCACCACGTGCGCAACGAGTTCGTGCTCGATAATGTCGAGAACTGGGAGTTCCTGGCCCCTCAGACCGAGCAGGAGGTCGGCGATGGCCCCGACGCGGTGTCGCTGGAGATCCGCAACTCGAAGAACATCCTGTTCGCGAACTATCACGGCTACCGGGTCACGCGCACGTATCACCCGGCCGAGACGGCGGTGAAGCTGTTCAACTCGTCGGACATCCGCTTCCGCAACGTCCACATCAACGCCGAGAGCGGCGTGGCCCTGTGCGACAAGATCGGCTGCGGCACCTATCTGCGGGCGAGCAAATATCCGTTCGAGAACGCCATCCAGGACAAGACCAGCAAGCTGGAGGTCCGCGAACGAGAGTTCGCGGTGTTGGACGTCAAGGGTGAGCAGCCGCCGCCGGCGGCGGCAGATCCAAAGGTCCGGAAGCTGGAAACCGGCTTCTGGTCGATCTCGGGCGCGACGGCGGGCGCCGATGGCGCGCTCTATTTCGTCGAGAAGCGATTCCAGCGGATCTATCGCTGGACGGCGGCCAAGGGGCTGGAGATCGTGCGCGACAGTTCTCTGGATCCCACCAACCTGGCGGTCGACCGCTCGGGCAATCTTCTGGTGGTGTCGTCGCTGGGACCGCAGGGCGCGGTCTATTCTATAGATCCAAATGGGCCGAAGGACGCCCTCACCGTGATCGCGCCGACGACCGTCGCGCCGCGCGCCGGGGCCAAGACGCTGCTGCCGGTCAACTGGTGGAACAACGGCGAGTTCAAGGATCAGTACGACCCGGCCACGGGCCAGTTCACCACCCTGGCCGAGATGTTCGCCCGCGACGTCGGCGCGCCCAAGGCGCAGGAATATGTCTCGCCCGACGGCAGCGTGTCGCTGCCCGCTTTCCGGGTGTGGCAACAGGGACCGCCGGACCACGTCGGTTGGCGTTGGGCCGACAGCCTGCAGGCCAACGGCCTGATCGGCGGCGCGGTCGGCGAGCGGGTGTTTGTCACCAATGGATCCGAAAACCGGACCTACAGCGGTCAGGTCGGCCCCGGCGGGACGCTGACCGATCTCAAGGTCTTCGCCAATCGGGGCGGGGAGAGCGTCGCGGTCGACGGGCAGGGGAATGTGTTCGTCGCCAACGGTCAGATCTTCCAGTACGCGCCGGATGGCCGCCTGGCGGGCCGGATCGACGTGCCGGAGCGCCCGCTGCAGCTGATCTTCGGCGGCGAGGGCGGCAAGACCCTGTTCGTCCTGACCCATCGCTCGCTCTACGCGGTGACGCCCTAGGGCGAAGGCGACCAATCCAAGACTTGCGTTTGTCCACGGCGGGGCCGAGATCCCGCCGTGGGGTAGGGGAGTACGGTATGAAGACCTGGCTTGGCGCGGTGAGCGCGGCTTCGATCGCGTTGGCTCTGGCGGCGAGCGGGCCTGCCTGGGCGTCGGTTTCGGTCTTCGCGACGGCGCCTGACGATCCCGCCGCCGTCGTGGTGAAGGGCAAGGGCGACGGCCGCGCCGACGACAGCGCCGCGCTGCAAGCCGCGATCGACGCCGCCGCGGCCAAGCCCGGCGGCGGTCTCGTCTTCCTACCCTCGGGTCGTTACCGGATCAGCAAGACCCTTTTCCTGTGGCCGGGCGTGCGGGTGTTCGGCGTCGGGGCGACGCGTCCCGAGATCGTGCTGGGCGACGCCACGCCTGGCTTCCAGAAGGGTCTGGCCAACATGGTGATCGTCGCCGGGGCCAAGCCGGATCCGGCGCGCCGCGTGGCCTTCCCGCCGCCCGGCAGCGTGCCGTTCAACAAGGACATCCCGGACGCCAACTCCGGCACCTTCTACACGGCGATGAGCAATATCGACTTCAAGATCGGGCGCGGTAATCCGGCCGCGACGGCGATCCGTTTCCACGCCGCCCAGCACGCCTTCCTCAGCCACATGACGTTCGACATCGGTTCGGGCCTGGCTGGGCTCTATCAGATCGGCAACGAGGCCGAGGACCTGCACTTCAAGGGCGGGCGCTATGGCATCCTGACCGAGAAGCCGTCGCCGGCCTGGGGCTTCGTGCTGCTGGACTCCACCTTCGAGGGGCAGCGCGACGCGGCGATCCGCGAGCACGAGGCGGGCCTGACCCTGGTCAACGTCACCTTGCGTGACACCCCGGTGGGGATCGACATCGACCGGGGCTACGGTGACTGGCTGTGGGGCAAGGACGTCCGCTTCGAGAACGTCTCCAAGGCGGGCGTCATCATCTCCAACGAGCGCAACGTCTATACCCAGGTCGGCTTCGAGAACGCGGTGGCCGCCAACACCCCGGTGTTCGCCCGCTTTCGCGACAGCGGCAAGACCACGCCGGGCCAGGGCAAGACCTACAAGGTCGCCGCCTTCAACCACGGTCTGACCTTGCCCGGCCTGGGCCAGATGGGCGACTACAAGACCACCGCGAAGACCGAGGCTCTCACGACCTTGCCGAAGGCGCGTGCTCCGGCGATCCGGGCCCTGCCGCCGACATCAGACTGGACGAACGTCCGGGCGCTCGGGGCCAAGGGCGACAACGTCACCGACGACACCGCCGCCATTCAGAAGGTGATCGACGCGCATCGCGTGGTCTATTTCCCGACCGGCTTCTACCGGGTCACCGACACGCTGAAGCTGCGGCCGGACAGCGTGCTGATCGGCCTGCATCCCAGCCTGACCCAGATCGTGCTGCCCCACGGAACCCCCGCCTATCAGGGCGTTGGCGCGGCCAAGGCGCTGGTCCAGTCGGCGGATGGTGGCGACGCCATTGTTTCGGGCCTGGGGCTCTATACCGATGGCCAGAACCCGCGCGCCACGGCCCTGCTCTGGACGGCGGGCGCGAACTCGCTGGTCAGCGACGTCAAGTTCCAGGGTGGTCACGGCACCAACCTCTACGACGGGACCCGCTTCAATCCCTACAACGCCAACGCGTCGGCGGACGCCGACCCGGCCAAGCGCTGGGGCGGCCAATATCCCAGTTTGTGGGTCACCAACGGCGGGGGCGGCACGTTTTCGAACCTCTGGAGCCCGAGCACCTACGCCTATTCGGGCATCTACGTCTCCGACACCCAGACGCCCGGCCATGTCTATCAGGCCTCGGTCGAGCATCACCTGCGCTCGGAGATCAGCCTGAATCGCGTGGCGAACTGGGAGTTCCTGGCCCCGCAGACCGAGGAAGAGGCGGGCGAGGGCGAGGAGACGGTGTCGCTGGAGATCCGCGACTCGCACGACATCCTGGTGGCCAACTACCATGGCTATCGGGTCACTCGGACGCGTCGGCCCGCGCCGGCGGCGGTCAAGGTCTACAACTCGCGCGACATCCGCTTCCGCAACGTGGCGGTCAACGGCGAGAGCGGGTTCTCGACTTGCGACGAGAACGGCTGCGCGGCCTTCCTGCGCCTGACCAAATATCCGTACGAGAACGCGATCCAGGACGTGACCCGCGGCCTGGAGGTGCGCGAGCGCCAGTTCGCGGTGCTGGATCTGCCTGCCGCGCCGCCGCCCGTCACGCCCTCGATCTTCCCCGTCGAGGCAAAGGTGGAGAAACTGGCGGGAGACTTCTATTCGCTGGGCGGCGGGGCCGTCGACGCAGCAGGCACGCTCTACTTCACCGACCGCCGCCATCAGCGCATCTACAGCTGGTCGGAGGCGCGCAAGCTTTCGATCGTGCGCGACAACACGCTGGATCCGATCAACCTGGCCGTCGACGCCTCCGGAAACCTGCTGGTGCTGTCGTCGGATGGCCGCGACGGCTCGGTCTACAGCTTCAAGCCGGGCGCGCCCGACACCGAGGTCGAGGTGATCACGGCGACGCCGGCGGCCGATCACCCCGGCGCGGCCACCGTTCTGCCGGTCAACTGGTGGAACAATGGTGAGTTCAAGGACCAACTGGACCTCGAGACCTACCAGTTCACGACCCTGGCCGAGATGTTCGCGCGCGACATGGCCTTGGCCAAACCCAAGGAATACGTCTCGCCCGACGGTAGTCTGGTCCTGCCGGCCTATCGTGTTTTCCAGCAGGGGCCGTCCGACCACCGAGGCTTGCGCTTCTCGGACGCGCTCGACACCTACGGCTTCACCACGGCCAAGCCTGGCCAGCGGGTGTTCCTCGCCAACAGCTCCGAGAACAAGACCTATAGCGGCCTTGTCGGGCCGCGCGGCGCGATCACGGACTTGAAGCCCTTCGCCGAGCGAGGCGGCGAGAGCGTCGCCGCGGACGCGGAGGGACGCGTATACGTCGCCAATGGACAGGTGTTCGTCTATGCGCCGGACGGTCGGGAACTGGGGCGTATCGACATGCCCGAACGCCCCCTGCAACTGGTGTTCGGCGGCCCGGACAAGCTGACCCTGTTCGTCCTCACGCACCACGCGCTCTACGCGGTGCGGACCAAGTAGTCCCACAAGAGGAAATAGGGTCGCAGGCGCCTACGACCATGGTCGTATAGTTAGCGGTCCCAACGTCTGACAAGTTCCTCCCAAGCCGTCGCAGATGGTCTGAAAGAAGAATGGGAGGGTTGTAGGATGAGTGCTGTCGGTAGCACACGAGGGGTGGCGTCCTTTTCGAGCGCATTGCTCGCGAGCAGCGCGGTCGCGATGATCTTGGCGGCCGGGGCGGCGCAAGCGCAGACGCAGACCCCGCCTGACAATACGAGCGTCGTGACCGAGATCGTGGTCACGGGCTCGCGTATCCGGTCCGAAGGCTTCACCGCGCCGACGCCGACCCAAATGCTGGGGCAGGCCGATCTTGAGCGCGCGGCTCAGCCGAACATCTTCACCGCCATAACTCAGCTGCCGTCCTTACAGGGCTCGAGCGGCGCGACGACGGGGACGTTCAGCACGTCCAGCGGTCAGCAGGGCCTCAGCTCGTTCTCGCTGCGCGGCCTGGGCACCATCCGCACCCTGACCCTGCTGGACGGCCAGCGAGTCGTGCCTGCCAATGTCACCGGCGTTCCCGACATCAGCCTGTTCCCGCAACTGCTGGTCGAACGGGTCGATGTGGTGACGGGCGGCGCCTCAGCCTCCTACGGCTCCGACGCCGTTGGCGGTGTGGTCAACTTCATCACCAACAAGAAGTTCGTGGGCTTCAAAGCCAACGTCCAGACTGGTGTCACGACTTACGGCGACAACCATCAGTGGCTAGCCCAGGTCGCCGCCGGCAAGAACTTCATGGACGACCGCCTGCACGTCCAGGTGAGCGGCGAATACGACTGGGAAGAGGGCGTTCCGGCGGGCGGCTTCGGCGAGGATGCGCCAGGCAGCCGCGATTGGTACACCACCGCCACCCTGGTCAATCGCGGCATCACCAACGACGGCTCGCCGCAATATCTCTATCGCGAGCACGCCCAAGCCTATCAGTACACCAAGTACGGCCTGATCAGCAGCGGCCCGCTGCAAGGCACGGCCTTCGACATCAGCGGCAACCCCTTCCAGTTCCAGTATGGCGGCGGCGGCGTGCCTTCGAAAGCCGCCAACGGCGCGGTGAGCGGCTGCTATACGAATGGCGGCTTCTGCGTCGGCGGCGATCTGTCGGGCAATGTCGGCGTCGGCACCTCGCTGCAGTCGCGCATCAAGCGCATGAACACCTACACTCGCGTGGGCTTCGATCTCGACGCCAACAATGAGATCTACGCGACCTTCAACGCCGCCCGTGTGGAGAGCAGCAACCAGCCTAACCCGGGTGCGGCCACGACGGGCCTGACGATGTCGTGCTCGAATCCATACCTGCCGGCGTCGATCGTGGCGGCTTGCGCCGCCAACGGCATCACCCAGTTCAACTTCGGCACCAGCAACGCTCTACTGCCGCGCAATATCACGGTGCACCCGACGCGCACCCAGTATCGCGGCGTGATCGGCGCGGACGGCAAGTTCAATGCCTTGGGCAAGGAATGGCGCTACGACGCCTATTACGAGCACGGTGAGAACACGACGAACATCCACGTTCGCGACATCCTGCTGATGCCGCGCTACCGCGCGGCCATCCAGGCGACGACAGTCAATGGCCAGATCGTCTGCGCCGATCCGGTCGCCCGCGCTAATGGCTGCGTGCCAATCAACATCTTCGGCGGTCAGCGTCCCAGCGACGCGGCCCTGGCCTACATCACGCCGAAGAATGGACCCTACCAGCACTCGGTTCAGAAACAGGACGTCGCCAGCATCAACTTCAGCGGCGAGCCCTTCTCGTTGTGGGCCGGCCCGGTGTCCCTGGCGTTCGGCGGGGAGTGGCGCAAGGAACAATATCACGTCCAAGGCGACCCCTACGGCGACGGCAATACGGACTCCCCGAACACCACCGACTACCCGGCCGATCCGGTCCTGAACGCGGCGGGCTCCAACTGGTTTGCGGGCAACTATCACTCTGGCGCCGGCAAGTACTCGGTGAAGGAAGCCTATGCCGAAGTGAATATCCCGCTGGTGAACTCAGACGCGGCGGGCCGGGCCAACCTCAACATGGCCGGCCGCTGGACCGATTACAGCACCTCGGGCACTGTCTACACTTGGAAGGTCGGCGCCACCTGGGACACGCCGATCGACGGCGTCCGTCTGCGGGCCGTCACCTCGCGTGACGTCCGCGCGCCGAACCTGTCGGAGCTGTTCGCCGCGCCGGTGACGACCACGCTGCCGAACTTCACAATCCCCACGACCACCAATCCCCCGCCAGGCCAGCCTTCCGGAGGCGCGGTGACGGCTTTGCAGAATGTGGTGGGCAACCCGGACCTGAAGCCGGAAATCGCCAAGAACGTGACCATCGGCGCGGTGCTCTCGAACCCACAATGGCTGCCGGGCTTCAGCATCTCGGTCGACTGGTACAACATCGTCCTCAATGGCGGCATCTCCAGTCTCGGCGCCCAGCAGATCGTCAACTTCTGCTATCAGGGCCTCACCCAGTTCTGCGGCGCCTTCAATCTCGCCCCGTCGGGCGGCGTGACGCCTTTCATCAACTCCCAGACGTTCAACCTGGCCTCGATCAAGACTAGCGGTTTCGACATCGAGAGCAGCTACCGCTTCGAGCTGCCCAGCGTACCCGGTCGCTTCACGATCCGCGGCTTGGCGACGAACACCCACAAGTTCGTGACCAATCCCGGCATCCCCGGGGCGGTCGCCATCGACTCGGCCGGCCAGAACTCCGGGGCGACTCCGGACTGGAAGGTCCTGGCCATCCAGTCCTGGGACACCGACCGCTTCGCCTTCAGCGTCCAAGAGCGCTGGTTCAGCGATGGCCGCTTCGGTGGCACCACCACCGAGTACGTCGAGTGCAAGCCCGGCAGCTGCCCGGTCTCGACCAGCAGCCGGCCGACCATCGACTACAACCACATGAGCGGCGCGACCTATGTCGACATCAGCGCTTCGTACAAGTTCGGCAACGGCCTGCAGCTCTACGGCAAGGTCGACAATCTGCTGAACCGCGACCCGACTCCGTCGCCGCAGACCAACACGGGCCTGGACGCCAACCCGGCGCTCTACGACCTGTTGGGCCGGTTCTACCACGTGGGCCTGCGCTACAGCTTCTAGCGCCAGGGCTCTTTCAAGTCCCGGGCCGCCCGTCTCCACCTCCCCCTGGGCGGCCTCGCCCGGGTCCGGATCGGCAAGCGTCGGTTCGTGGCCCGGGCGTCTTTCTTCGTATCACGGGTCCGTCCGTCGGGTCCGTGCTACAGCGTTTCGCGCCGCTGGCGCTTGTCGTCCGAACGGTCATGCCGGGAGACTCAATTGAATGACGTTGGCGGACGCGAGAGGGGGCGCCCATTGAGTAGGTTGGACCGCGCCCGGGACGCCACCATGGCCGATGTCGCGCAACTGGCGGGCGTCTCGCGCATGACGGTGTCGCGTGTCATCAACGACGGCGCCAAGGTTCGAGAAGAAACTCGCCAGGCCGTCCTGGCCGCAATCCGTGAGCTGAACTTCGAGCCGAACCAGACGGCCCGCAACCTGGTCATGGCCGGCGAACTGCGGATCGGGGTGGTCTATTCCAATCCCAGCGCAGCCTTCATGAGTGACTTCCTGATCGGCGTTTTCGAGGAAGCGACCAGCGCTGGCGCGCGGCTGATCCTGGTGCGGGGCGAGGATGGTCACGCCCCGTCGACACGGCAGCTGCGAGAGCTGCTGGGCGCGGGCGTCCATGGCGTGGTCCTGGCGCCGCCGCTTGGGGAGTCCGCCGCGGCGTGTGACATCCTTCGCGCCGCCAATCTGCCCGTCGCGGTAGTCGCCGGCGGAAAGCCGCAGACCGATGCGATCAACGTCCGCATCGACGACCGCCAGGCCAGCTACGCCATGGCCCGCCATCTTCTCAACCTGGGTCACAGGCGGATCGGCTTCATCACCGGCAATCCCGATCAGACCGCCAGCGCCGTACGCCTGGAAGGCGCGCGCGCGGCGATCGCGCAGGTCGAGGAGGCCGAACTCATCGTGGCGCAAGGCGCCTTCACCTATGCTTCGGGCCTGAGCGCGGCCGAGCAATTGCTCGACGCCGACCCGCCACCCACCGCGATCTTCGCCAGCAACGACGACATGGCCGCGGCGGCCGTGTCGGTGGCGCACCGCCGGCATCTGGACGTGCCGGGCGACCTGACCGTGGTCGGGTTCGACGACACCACCGTGGCCACCACGCTGTGGCCGCCGCTGACCACCGTCCGCCAGCCCGTGCGACAGATGGCGGCCGTGGCCCTGGATCGGCTGCTGCGCGCCCTGCGGTCGGCCGAGCCGTCGGTGGAAACCTTCGCGGACTACGTCCTCGACCACGCCTTGGTCGAGCGTCAGTCCACCGCGCCGCCCCAGCACGTCATGCCGAGCGCGAAAGTCGACAAGAGGTCATCGCATGCCTGATCCGTCCCTCGACATGGAACGCGCCACGGTCGGGCGGGTGACGCGGCGGCTGATGCCGCTGTTCTGCCTGATGTACCTGATCGCCTATATCGACCGGCAGAACGTCTCGTACGCCAAGCTGGAGATGGTGCAGGCCCTGGGCCTCAGCGAGGCCGCCTACGGCCTGGGCGCGTCGCTGTTCTTCATCGGCTACTTCCTGTTCGAGGCACCGTCGAACCTGATCCTGGCCCGCGTGGGCGCGCGGGTCTGGTTCGCGCGGATCATGTTCACCTGGGGGCTGGTCACGCTGGCGCTGGGCTTCACCCAGAACGCGACAATGTTCTACATCCTGCGCTTCCTGCTGGGCGCGACCGAGGCGGGATTCTTCCCGGGCGTTCTATACGTCCTGACCCTCTGGTATCCGCAGGCGCACCGCGCGCGGATGGTGGGTCTGTTCATGATCGCCAGCGCCGTCGCCAATGCCGTCGGCGCCGTGGTGGGCGGCCTGCTGCTGGACCTGGACGGCCTGATGAACTTGGCCGGCTGGCAATGGGTGTTCCTGGTCACCGGCGCGCCGGCCGTGCTGCTGGCTCCGTACGTGCTGTGGCGGCTGCCCAACGGACCGGCCCAGGCCCGATGGCTGCCGGACGCCGAGAAGACTTGGCTGGCCGGCGTTCTGTCGGCGGAGCGGGGCGGCGAGGTTGACGACCATCGCGGGGCCTGGAAGGCGATCTTCGACCCTCGCGTGTTGCTGCTGGCGGGCCTCTATATCGGCATGCCGCTGGGCGCTTACGGCCTGAGCTACTGGTTGCCGACGATTGTCAAATCGTTCGGCGTCTCCAACAGCGTCAACGGGCTGATCAACGTAATCCCCTGGGTCATGGTCGCGGTGGCGCTGTGGTTCGTGCCGCGCCACGCCGCGCGCCACGGCGCGAGCGCCTGGCATATCGCCGGGCCGTGTCTGCTGGGCGCGCTGGCCCTGGTGCTTAGCGTCGTCGTACCCGGCGCGGCGCTGAAATTCGCCATGCTGTGCATCGCCGCGCCGGCCATCTTCGCCGCCCAGCCGGTGTTCTGGAGTCTGCCGCCCAGCTTCCTGACCGGACCCCGGGCGGCGGCCGGCATCGCGGCGATCAACGCCATCGGCAATCTGGGCGGCTTCATCGCCCAGAACCTAGTGCCTCTGGTCCGCGATGCGACGGGCAGCAACCTGGCGCCGATGCTGGCCCTGGCCGCCGTGCTGGTGGTGACCAGCGGGCTGATCTTCTACGCCATGAACCGGCTGGACAGGGCGCGCGCCCAGGCCGGTTGACACGGCCGCTAGCCGGCGACCGAGTGCAGGAACTCCAGCTTGGCGACCGCCTCCAGCGGGCCGGCGGCCTTCAGCAGCTTGAAGGCGTCGTCGGCGGCCTCGACCGTGTGATCGATGTCGGCGTCGGTCATGGCCGTGGTCATGAACATGTTGTGCCAGGGGTGGAAGTAGACGCCGCGCTTCAGCAGGGCGTTGTTCCAGAAGTAGCCCTTGGCCCCGGTCGGATCGTCGTCGATCATGATCAGCGGCAACTGAGCCGGACCGGTCTGGCGCAAGCCGAAGCCGTGACGGCCGGCGACCTCGTCCAGGCCCGTGCGCAGGCGCTCGCCCAGCGCGATGGTGCGCTCCAGATAGTCGGTCTCGCGGATCAGCTTCAGCGTCGCCAGCGAGGCGGCCATGGGCGCGGCCGAGAACCAGAACGAGCCGGTGGCGTAGATGGTCGCGGCGGCGAAGCGGGCGATGTCGGCGCCCAGCAGGGCCGAGATGGGATGACCGTTGGCGATCGCCTTGCCCCAGGTCGACAGGTCCGGCTTCACCCCGACCAGCGACCAGCTGCTGTCTCGGGCCAGGCGGAAGCCAGCGCGGACGTCGTCGACGATCAGCAGGGCGCCGTGCTCGTCGCACAGCTCGCGAGCTCGGCGGGCGTATTCAGGATCGGGCAGTTCCTGGTCGACGAAGGTGTCGTGCTTGATCGGCGAGGCGAAGATCGCCGCCAGGTCCGAGCCGGCCTCGCGCACGGCGGCCTCCAGGCTCTCGACGTCGTTGTATTCGTAGAACACCTGGTTGGCGCGGTCGGCGGGCGTCACGCCGTTCTTCAGCGGCGTGCACCAGGGCGCGGCCCCGTGATAGGCGCCCTTGGCCAGGACGATGGTCTTCTTCTGGGTGAAGTTGCGGGCGATCATCATCGCCATGGTCGTGGCGTCCGTGCCGTTCTTGCAGAACATCGCCCAGTCGGCGTGGCTGACTTGGGCGGTCAGGGCCTCGGCCAGCTCGACCATGGCCGGACCTGGACCCGTCATGGTGTCGCCGCGCTTCAACTGGTCGATGTAGGCATGGTCGATGGCGGCGTGCCTGTAGCCGAACAGGTTGGGGCCGTAGCCGCACAGGAAGTCGACATAGCGGTTGCCATCGGCATCCCAGAGATAAGCCCCTTCCGCGCGGTCGAAGAACTGCGGATAGTCGTCGGGCAGCAGCATGACCGACTGGTGGCCGTACATGCCGTTGGGGATCACGGCCATGGCGCGCTCGCGCAGCGCGGCGTCCTTGCTGTTCGTCCAGGTCATGTCGAGCGCTCCGCCAATAAGATAGTTTTGACTATCATAATGGCTGAGGCATAGTGACTGTCAACGCATTGGGGAGAACGGCGATGAAGACCGGCTTGGCGTGCATCGGGCTGACAACCTTGGACGTGGTGGCGCGCGCGATCGACGTCTTGCCGGAGGGCGAGGGCACTACCCTGATCGAAGGGATCGCCTGCGCCCCGGCCGGTACGGCGGCGGGCGCGGCGCTGGTCGCCGCGAAGCTGGGCATGCCGGTCAAGCTGGCCTCGGCCGTTGGCGACGACCTGATCGGCCGCTTTATCCGTATGGCGCTGGAGGAGGCTGGCGTGGATCTCACCGCGCTCGAGACCCTGCCGGGCTTGCCCAGTTCGATCACCGTGCTGGCGGTGGACTCGGCGGGGCGGCGGCCGAACTTCCACGCGCTGGGGGCGGGCATGCTGGCCAAGGCCACGCCGGAGGCGCTCGAGGCGGCGACCTCGGCGCGCTTTCTGCACTATGCCGGGATCGGCGGTCCGATGCTGGACGGCGGCGCGGGCGCGGAACTCGTGAAGGCGGCCCACGAGGCAGGGGCGATCGTCACCTGTGATCTGATCTCGCCTCAAGCCACGGCGATGGATGAGCTGAAGCGGCTTCTGCCTCACGTGGACTATTTCCTGCCCAGCGCGGCCGAGGCCGTGATGCTGACGGGCCAGGACGACCTGTTCGCCGCCGCGGATGTGTTCCGGGAGTTGGGCGCGGGGAACTGCCTGATCAAGAACGGAAGCCGAGGATCGGTGGTCGTGCTGGACGGCGTCCGGACGACCCTGCCGGCCTATGTCATCAAGCCGGTCGATACGACCAGTTGCGGCGACTCCTACTGCGCCGGGTTCATCGCCGCGCTGGATCGCGGATGGGCGCCGCTGGACGCCGCGCGTTTCGCCACCGCCACCGCGGCGCTGGTGGCGCAGGGGCTGGCGACCCTGGGCAAGCTGGAGAGCTTCGAGGCCACCGAGGCGTCCATGGGCCAGATGACCCTCGGCGAGGCCGCGTGATGGCTGGCATGGATGAGGGCGCGCTGCGCCAGCGCATGGCCGAGGTGATGAAGGCCATGGACGACAAGGGTCTTAATCGCGGTACGTCGGGCAATGTCTCGGCGCGCTGCGGCGAGGCGATGCTGGTGACGCCCAGCGGCGTGCCGGCCTCGCGCTTGACCGGCGACCAGATGGTGCTGGTCCAGCCCGACGGCTCGACCGTCGCCGGCTCCTTGAAGCCGTCCAGCGAGTGGCGGATGCATCAAGGCCTGCTGGATCGCCGTCCCGACGTCGGGGCGGTCGTGCACTGCCATTCGCGCCACGCCACAATCCTGGCCTGCGCCAACAGGCCGATCCCGGCCGTGCACTACATGGTCGCCGTCAGCGGCGGGACCAGCGTGCCGGTCGCGCCGTACGCCACCTTCGGTTCCAGCGAGCTGGCGCGGATCGTGGTCGAGACCCTGGCTGGCCGCTACGCCGCCCTGATGGCCAATCACGGCCAGATCGTCGTGGCGCCCAACCTGGATTTCGCCCTCGCCATCGCCGAGGAGATCGAGGAACAGGCGGCGGTCTACTGGGGAACGCTGGCGATCGGCGGTCCCACCCTGCTGGCGGACGAGGAGATGAATCTCATCCTTCAGCGCTTCAAATCCTATGGGCAGGGTCGATGAGCGCTTCCGAAGCCGTCGCGGACGCCGCGCCCGCTATCGTGACCTCGCCGCCAAGGCAGGCCACCGCCGTTGGCCAGGCGGTCGGCGTGGTGGCGCTGCTGATCGCCGGGTTGCAGCCGGTGATCCTGGGCGCGATGGAACGGGAAGGGCGGCTCAGCACCGCTCAGATCGGCCTGGCCGCGACGGTCGAGCTGATGGCCCTAGGCGTGGCCTGCGGCGTCGCGGCGGCGGTGCTCAAGCCCACCCGCATCCGGCTGAAGATCGGCCTGGCCTGCCTGCTGCACGCGGCGGCCATGCTGGCCACCACCCTGACCACCGGCGTTGGCGTTATCGTCACCCGCGCCGCCGCCGGGGCCTGCGCTGGCGTGATGCTGTGGTTGGCGATCGGCGTCATCGCGCGGTCGTCGCGGCCGGAGCGGACCTCCGGCGTCTTTGTCACCGTCCAGACCTTCGCCCAGTTGGTGCTGGCCGCCATATTGCCCGCCACCGTGATGGAGCCTTGGGGCGTCAATGGCGCCCTGGTGACCTTGGCGGTGGTCTCCGTGCTGGTCGCCCTGGCCGCCCTGGCGGGCCCGGACAGCCTGGCGCCGTTGCCCAAGTCCGAGGACGGGGGGAGGCTGGATCGCCGGTCCCTCGGTGGGCTGGCGGCGGTGTTCCTGTGGATGGCCTTCATCGTCGCCCTATGGGTCTACCTCGAGCCCTTGTCCGCCCAGGCGGGTCTGTCGCCGCGTGAAGCGGGGCTGGCGATCGCGCTCGCACTGGGCCTGCAGGTCCTGGGCGGCGCGGCGGCCACCTTCGTCGGGGATCGCGTGCCGCCAACGCGGATGCTGCTTGGCGTCGGGGCGATGAACACCCTGATCCTGGCGACACTGTGGAGCGGTCCGGGACGTGGCTTGTTCATCGCCTGTGTCGCGGCGTTCGGCTTCCTGTGGCTGTTCGCCTTGCCGTTCCAGACCTTGCTGCTGATCCGCATCGACCCCACTCGCCGTGCGTCGATGCAATTGGGGGCGGCCCAACTTCTGGGCAGCAGCGCGGGACCTCTGGCGGCGTCTCTGGTCGTGGGGGAGGGGCCTGTACGGCGCGCCCTGGCCTTGTCCGGCGTCTGTCTGGCGGTGTCCCTAGCGCTGATCAGCCTGCTCGGGATGCGCCGCCAGACGTCGTGAGGTGCTGGTAGTACAGGGCCACCATCCAGCAGATCTCCTCGTTGATCTGGTCCTCGTCCTGGCCGGGTTCCTCCAGGACCATTTCGGTGGCGGCGTACATCATCTGGGTCGTCAGGCGGGTGGCCGTGCGCAGGCGGTCCTCGGCGACGCCGGGATTGGCCGTCTTCAGCATGTCGAACAGCGTCTGGGCGACCATGTCGCGCGAGGTCGTCTGGACCTCCTGCAACACCGGTAGAGCCCTGAGCGCGCGCAGGATCCAATCGCCGCCGGGAAATTCGCGGGTGATGGCGTTGATCCGCTTCTGCAGGTCGCGGTTCTTGGCCACCGACTCCTCGATCGAGGCCGCGTTCGTGCCGCCGGCTTCCAGCCAGGCCAGCACGGCCTTGTCCTGGGCTTCCATCAGGCGTTGCGCCAGCTCCTTCAGCAGAGCGTACTTGTTGGGAAAGTAGCGATAGAGCG
Source organism: Caulobacter segnis (assembly GCF_023935105.1). Classification (NCBI taxonomy): domain Bacteria; kingdom Pseudomonadati; phylum Pseudomonadota; class Alphaproteobacteria; order Caulobacterales; family Caulobacteraceae; genus Caulobacter; species Caulobacter sp. RL271. The sequence goes on from NZ_CP096040.1 coordinate 2,568,330, forward strand.
CCGGCGGCGTCAGGCCGGCGCGTTCGCAGACCAGGTTGGTCGTCAGGCGCTCGAAGCCGACCTCGGCCAACAGCTCGCCGGCGGTGGTCAGGATGATCTCGAACGTGTCCTTGCCGCGCCGTCGCGAGGGACGCGACTTGGTGTCGAGCGAAGGCGCTCCGGTCTTGGCGACAGGGGTCTTGGCGGTAGTCGTCTTGGCGGCTGTGCGTCTTGCCATGGGGTCCTGATAACAAGATTGCCCGCGCCGGACGAGGCGGCAAACCCCGTACGGGTCCGCCGCCGCTTTGCCCGCTAGTAGTGATAGCGCAGGAAGACACCCAGGCTGCGCGGGCGGTTCATGCTGAGCAGGTCCTCGCCCAGGCTGTCGATATTGGAGATCGACACGACATAGGTCTTGTCGAACAGGTTGCGGGCGAAGGCTCCGGCCTCGATCTTCTGGTCGGGCGAACGCCAGCTGACCTGGGCGCCGGCGATCCACACCGAGTCCTGCGACAGGCGCTCGGCGTTGGAATTGTCAAAATAGACCTTGGACGAGTAGTTGGCGTCGATATTGGCCACGATCGACGACCCATTTGCCAGCGGCGCCACATAGGTCGCCGCCGTGTTGAACGTCACCTTCGGTGACTGGGGCAGTCGGTTGCCGGTGAAGTCCTGGCCTTCGCTGAAATACTCGCCGAACTTGGCGTGCAGCAGCGAGACGCCCGCCGTCAGGGTCAGCGGCTGAATGGGTCGCGCGGTGATCTCGGCCTCGCCGCCGTAGACCTTGGAATTGGCGGCGTTATCCAGCACCAGCACGGTCAGGCCGTTACGCAGCGCCTGGGCGAAGACCTGCTGGTTTTTGTAGTCGTAGTAGAAGCCCGACACGTTCAGGCGCACCCGGTGGTCCAGGAATTCGGACTTCAGGCCGACTTCGTAAGCGTCCAGGGTCTCGTTGTCGTAGGGCTCGACCTCCTCGGGCGTCGTGGCCAGGCCGCCGAAGAAGCCGCCGCTCTTATAGCCTCGGTTGTAGGTGGCGTAGACGTTGGTGTCGTCATTCACCGCGTAGCGCAGGCCCAGACGCCCTGACCAGGCCGAGAACGTCTTCTTCTGGTCCGAGGTCAGAAGGACGATCAGCCCGTCCTCGATCTGGCTCTTGTAGTTCATGTGCTTGTCGTCGGCCGACCAGCGCAGGCCGACCGTGCCGGTCAGCTTGTCGGTGATCTTGTAGTCGGCCTGGCCGAAGACGGCGTAGCCCTTGGTCTTCTGGGTGTAGGGCCAGCCGAACACCGCCACGCTGTTTTCGGGGCTGAGGCCGGTGGGATTATCGGGCGTGACGAACAGCGGACGCAGGTCGCGCAGGGTGTCCTGGCGGGTGTTGTCCTGGACGGTTTCGTCCATGAAGTAGCCGCCGATCACCCAGTTCAGGCGGCCCGACGGCGTGTCGGACTGCAGGCGCAGCTCCTGGGTGAACTGATGCTGGCGGGAGCGATAGTTGATCTCCAGCATCTGGGCCGGGCTAGCGTCGGTGTTCTCCATGTCGTTGCGGTGGGCCCATTGCCACGCCGTGACCGAGACAAGCTGCATGCCCTTGAAGGTCCAGGTCGCCTGATTGGAGGCGCCGAACAGGTCGACCTTGTCCTTGCCTTCCAGATTGGCGTCGATGGCGCGACTGTTGTTGTCGGTGTCGGCGTAGCCCAGGAGGTCCGCGCAGGCTCCGCTGGCATAGGCGTTGGGCGCGCACAGGCCGTTCGGACCGGTCGCGGCGGCCGTCGACGGGAAGAGGGCGCGATGCTGCGGGGCGATGGCGTCGCCGCGGTTCACGTAGCGATTGACCTGGGTGAGCATCTCGAAATTGTCGGTCGGCGTGAACAGCAGCGACAGACGGCCGGCCCAGTGGTCGGCGGCGTTGACGTTGTTGCCGGTCGTCCGGTTGTAGGTGTAGCCGTCGTCCTTGACCCATTGGCCGGCCGCCCGGAAGGCGAGTTTGTCAGCGATGATCGGCCCGCCGACGGCGGCTTCCGCAGTGACCGCGTTGAACGTCGCGTATTCCAGAGCGGCGTCGGCGGTATAGGTCTGGGTCGGCCGCTTGGTGGTGATGTTGATCGCGCCGCCGTTGGTGTTGCGGCCGTAGAGCGTGCCTTGCGGGCCGCGCAGCACCTCGACCTGGCCCAGGTCGAAGAAGCCGGCCATCTGGGCCAGGGGCGAGCCGATATAGACGCCGTCGACATAGACGCCGACGCCGCTGGAGGCGTTGGGGTTGAAATCGCTGAGGCCCACGCCGCGGATATAGATCTTGGGATTGGCGGCCGCGTCATTGGCGCTGATCCGCATGCCCGGCGCCAGGTTGTTCAGGGCCAGGACGTTGTCGACGCCCCGCGCGGCCAAGGCGTCGGCGGTCAGGGCGGTCACCGAGACCGGCACATCCTGCAGGTTCTCCGCGCGCTTCTGGGCGGTGACGACGATTTCGGCGATCGCCGTGTCGTCCGACGCCGGCGTGGACGCCGTCTGGGCCGTCGCGACGCCGGACGACAACGCCAACGCGGCGCACCCCAAGAACAGAACCGCCTTCATCTCACGCTCCCTCAAATCCAGCACTTCGACCGGTTGGTCAGCATTACGATAATAAAAACTATCTCAATGCAAGGGGCGCGAGCGCAAGCGGTCGGCGGGAGACTGGGGAGGCGGCGCGAGGGGCGCCCGCTTTGAAGGCGGATGTGGCGCGAAAGCGGACTTGAGGCGGCGCTATCGTCGCCGGGTCGCGAGCGCCCAGAGCGTCGCGGCCACCGAGGACGCCAGGGCGAGCTCGCCGACCACATCCCAGGCGCCGTCGCCCAACAGGGCGGCGACCAGACCGAACAGGCTGAGCGCGGCGATCAGGATCGGCGCGCGAAAGACCTGCCAGAGCGTGAATTGCTGGACGGGCTTCTTCATCGCGTAGGCCTGCGCTTGGCCAGCCACAGATAGAGGCCCGATCCCAGGACGACGATCGTGGCCAGGTCGAGCAGCCCCCACAGGATCTTCAGCGCCAGGCCGCCGTAGTCGCCGAAGTGCAGCGGTTGCGACAGGGACAGGACCTTCACGTACCAGGACGTCGGCGCGACGGCGGCCAGCTGGCCGGTGCGGGCGTCGATCAGGGCCGGAGTCGTCAGGTGCGCGGTCAGTGGCGTGTCGCCGTGGAAGAACACCGCGTAGTGATGGTCGGTCGAATAGGTCGAGCCGGGGAAGGCCACGAACTGCAGCTGCATGCCGGGCAGGGCGACCTTGGCGCGATCGACTGCGGCCTGCAGGGAGCTGCGATGGGCGGCGGGCGCGGGCGTGTCGTAGGCGCGCGTCAGCTCCTTCAGCGCCGTGTCCTTCCAATAGGCCAGGATCGGCGTGGCCAGGGTGTTGACGACGCCGGTGGTCCCGACCACCAGCAGCCAGGCCAGGGTCACCGCGCCCAGCAGGTTGTGGTAGTCCAGCCAGCGTGTGCGGGCCTGCTTGCTGGCCCGCACCGTTCCGAACGGCAAGCGACGCATGAACGGCGCGTAGAGCACCACGCCCGAGACCAGGGCGGTGATCAGCAGCAGGCCCATCGCGCCCAGGAACAGCATGCCGGGCAAGCCCAGGAACATGTCGGTGTGCAGCTTGAGCAGGAACTCCATCGCCGGATGGCCGGCGACGGACGGGGCGGGGTCACCGCTGGTCTGATCAATCGGCTGGAAACTGTAGGCCCCCGCCTTGCCACCGGATTTCACGCTGGTGACGTTCACCACCGGCCGGTCCTCGTCGAAGCTCATGAAGGCCGCGACCTCGCCTGGCTTTCGCGCGAGCGCCACCGACAGCACCTGGTCGAGGTTCAGCTTCGGACCATTCGGATGGGCCGGCGCCCAGGCCTGGCGCATCGCCACCTGCTCGATCTCGTGGGTGAACACCAAGGGCAGGCCCGTGACGCAAAGCATCAGCAGGAAGGCGGTCGAGATCAGGCTCGACCATTTGTGGACCCATGACCAGGCGCGGAGCGTCGAGGCCTTCATGCGATGGACGCGCTGACGCGGGAGGTAGCGGCGGAACGCAAGAACGCGGAGCGGTGCGACATCATCAACCTGGATCCGGACACCGTTGCGGTACCGCCAGAGGCTTGAAGTGGCAATGGGCCACCCCTGCGGTTCCGTGGGGACCAGCTGGAGGCCCGATCGCTATTACGATTGCTCGCAGGGCGCGCGGGTCCGCTCCATTTCCATCCTGGTCCGGCCGAGATCGAAAGGCGGCAGTCCGCCGAAGATGTGCATCACCTCCGGCGAGCGCCTAGGCGAGGTCCCCGTCGGCAATGGCCGGGATGCGGACGGTGAAGGTGCTGCCCATGTTCTCGCCCGCGCTCTCGACGGAGATCGCGCCGCCGTGCAGGGCGACCAACTGCTTGACCAGCGCCAGCCCGATGCCGAGACCGCCCTGGGCCTTGGCCAGGTGATCCTCGACCTGGGCGAAGATCTCGAAGATCCGCGATTGCATCTCCGGCGGGATGCCGATTCCGGTATCGGTCACCTTGATCTCGGCGACGCCGTCGCGCGCTTGCGCGGACAGAGTGACCACGCCACCCGACGGCGTGTACTTGGCGGCGTTGTTGAGCAGGTTGGAGACCACCTGGGCCAGGCGTGTATGGTCCGCGTCCAGCCAGATGGCCTGACCGGGCGGCTCGAACACGAACCGGTGGCCCGCCGCGTCCAGGTTATGCTGGCTGGCCTCGATCGCTGAGCGCAAGATCTCGCGCAGTTCGATCCGTTCCCGCTTCAGCGAGATCTTGCCCTGGCTGACCCGCGAGACGTCCAACAGATCGTCGACCAGATGCGACAGGTGGGTCAGCATGCGATCCATGCGCACGCGGATGTCCTGGCTGCGCTCGGGCGAGATGTCCTTGTTCAGCAGGTGCAGGCCGCCGCTGAGGGCGGCGACGGGATTGCGCAGCTCGTGCGCCAGCACCGCCAGGAAGCTGTCCTTGTGCCGATCCGCTCGCCTCAGCGCCTGGGCCGCGGCCTCCAGCTCGTCACGCTGGGCCTGGATCTGCAGGCGTTGGCGGTGAAGATCGAAGAAGACGTTAGCCTTGCTGCGCAGAGCTGTCGGCTCGATAGGCTTCTGGATGAAGTCGACGGCGCCGGCCTCGTAGCCGCGGAAGCGACGTTGCAGGTCGGCGCTGCCGGCCGTGACGAAGATGATCGGGATGTGGCGCGCGCGCTCGCTGCCGCGCATGAACTCGGCCAGCTCGAAGCCGTCCATGCCGGGCATCTGCACGTCCAGCAGCGCCAGGGCGACCTCGTGCGCCAGCAGCAGCTCCAGCGCCTCCTCGCCCGAGCGCGCCTTCAGGCAGGTCAGGCCTTCGCGCTGGAGCAGGGCTTCCAGCGCCAGGAGGTTTTCTTCCAGGTCGTCGACCAGGAGGAAGTTGATCGGCTTATCGGCCATCGTCATGCGGGCCCCAGACTCGACAGGTACGATGCGATCGCATCGATATTCATGATGGTTGCGGTTGGGCAGGCCTCGAGGGCCGCCAGAGGCATGGCGGCGGCGTAGGCCCCGGTCGGATCTTCCACGATCGCGACGCCGCCGGCGTCGCGAATGGCTTTCAGTCCCGCCGCGCCGTCGTGATTGGCGCCGGTGAGGATGACGCCCAGCAATTCCGGGCCATAGGCGTCCGCCGCGCTCTGGAACAACACGTCGATCGAGGGGCGCGAATAGTTCACCAGCTCGTCCGTGGACAGCGCCAGCGTGCGGTCCGTCTCGACCAGCAGGTGATAGTCCGACGGCGCGAGATAGATCGCGCCGCCTTCGATCGGCTCCTTGTCCTCGGCCTCCTTGACCAGCACCTTGCACTTGGACTGCAGCAGCGGCGCCAGCGCGTTGTCGCGATCCGGCGGCACGTGCACGACCACCAGGACGGGCAGGGGAAAGCGCGCCGGCAGCTTGGGCAGTATGGCCAGCAGCGCCTGGACAGCGCCGGCCGACGCACCGATCGCGACGGCCTTGACGGGCGTCTCGGTCATCGTTCGCGCCTCTGGTAGATCTTCTCGCCCGCCACGAACTCGGAGAAGGCCGGGGCGTGCGCGGAGAAGCGCAGGCTCTCTTTCGAGCCGAGGCCAAGGAAGCCGTTGCGGGTCAGGGACTCGCGGAACAGCCCGACGGCGCGGTCCTGCAGCGGACGATCGAAATAGATCATCACGTTGCGGCACGAGATCAGGTGCATCTCGGCGAAGACGGCGTCGGTGACCAGGCTGTGGTCGGAAAACACGGCCCGGCTGCGCAGGCTCTTGTCGAAGGCCGCGCGGCCATAGGCGGCGGTGTAGTAGTCCGAGAGCGATGACTTTCCGCCCGACTTGCGGTGGTTCTCGGTGAACTTGCGGATGCGGTCCAGCGGGAAGACGCCGGCCTCGGCGGCGGCCAGGGCCTCGGGATTGATGTCGGTCGCGTAGAAGATCGTCCGGTCGTAGAGGCCTTCCTCCTTGAAAAGGATGGCCAGCGAATAGACCTCCTCGCCGGCGCTGCATCCGGCGATCCAGACCTTCAGCGACGGATAGGTCCGAAGATGCGGCAGCACCTTCTCGCGCAGCGCCTTGAAGTAGGACGGGTCGCGGAACATGTCGCTGACCTGCACCGTCAGGAAGTCCAGCAGGCGCGGCAGCATCGCCGGGTCGTGCAGCACCCGGTCCTGGATCGCCGAGATGGTCGGGAAGCCGAGCTGGCTGCGCGCGTGGATCATGCGGCGCTTGATCGACGCGCGGGCATAGTGGCGGAAGTCATAGTGATAGCGCTGGTACAGAGCTTCCAGCAGAAGCTCGATCTCCAGGTCCTCGGTCGTGGCGGTCACGGTATCGTTCACCGGGGCATCCAGACCCGGACCAGCGAGAGCAGCTTGTCCACATCGATGGGCTTGGCCATGTAGTCGTTGGCGCCGGCGGCGATACAGCGTTCCTGGTCGTCGGGCATGGCCTTGGCGGTCAGCATCAGGATCGGCAGCTTCTCCCACCGACCGTCTTCGCGGATCCGCTGGGCGGCCGTCAGGCCGTCCATCACGGGCATCATCACGTCCATCAGCACGAGGTCGATGGCGCGTGAAGGATCCTCGGCGGAACGGTCCAGCGCCTCGATGGCCTCCTGGCCGTTACGGGCGATTTCGACAACGGCGCCGCGCGGCTCCAGCACGTTGGTCAGCGAATAGACGTTGCGGATGTCGTCCTCGACGATCAGCACGCGACGCCCCTCCAGCACGGCGTCACGGTTGCGGGCCTTCTGGATCATCTTCTGCTGCTCGGCCGGCAGCTCCGACACCACCTGGTGCAGGAACAGCGAGACCTCGTCCAGCAGGCGCTCGGGCGACTTGGCGCCCTTGATGATGATCGAGCTGGAATAGCGGCGCAGGCGCTGCTCGTCGTCGGCCGACAGGTCGTGGCCCGTATAGACGATGACCGGTGGGAAGGCGTGATCGCCCTCTTGGCTAAGCGTCTCCAGCAGCGAATAGCCCGAGGCGTCGGGCAGAGACAGGTCCAGCACCATGCAGTCGAAGGTCTGGCGGCGCAGTTGCTCCAGACATTCGGCCGCCGTGCCGACGCCGACCGTCTCGACGTCGCCGGACGACAGCAGCTTGCCGACGGCGTCGCGCTGCACGGGGTCGTCCTCGACGATCAGGACGCGCCTGACGGTGCTGTCGAGTTTGGCCTCCAGGGTCTTGAGCACACTCGCCAAGTCGTCGCGCTTGACCGGTTTGACCAGGTAGCCGATGGCGCCCAATGACAGGGCGGTCTGGCTGTGGTCGGCGGCCGAGACGACGTGGATCGGGATGTGGCGGGTGGCGTCATCGCGCTTCAGGCGATCCAGGACCATCAGGCCCGATTCATCCGGCAGGCCCACGTCCAGGACCACGGCGCTGGGCTTGAACTGGCGGGCCAGCCTCAGGGCCTCCTCGGCGGTGGAGGCGACGAGGCACTGGAAGCCCATCTCGCGCGAGAGGTCGCGGACGATGCCCGCGAACTTGTCGTCGTCCTCGACGACCAGCAGCACGCGTCGTGTATCTGTCAGCTGTTCGCGGTCGTCCTCCACCGCCTTGGGAAGGGGCGAGGCGCGCGGGGCGCGGGGTTGGACGGCGGGGGCGACCGGTTCCGCGCGTGTCGGCTGCTCGCGTGACGCCACCTTGGCGGGGTCGTAGGCGAGGGGGATGGTGATCGAGAAGGTGCTGCCTTCGCCCGCCCGGCTTTCCAGCGTGATCGCGCCGCCCAGCAGGCGCGACAGTTCACGCGAGATCGACAGCCCAAGACCCGTGCCGCCGTAGCGGCGGCTGATGGTGCCGTCGGCCTGGCGGAAGGCCTCGAAGATGCTTTCTTGCTGCTCGGGCGGCACGCCGATGCCGGTGTCCTTGACCGCGAAGACCAGGCGACCCGCGTCAACAGGGCGAATGTCCAACCGGACGCCGCCGGTCTCGGTAAACTTGAAGGCGTTGGACAGCAGGTTCTTGAGGATCTGCTCCAGGCGCTGACGGTCGGTCTCGATCACGGCCGGGCTGGCCTCGGCGACGTGGATCTCGAAGTCCAGCCTGCGGGCGTCGGCGACCGGCTGGAACAGCTGCTTCAGGTCGCCGGTCAGGCGCTGCAGGGGCAAGCTCTCCGGTCGCACCTCGAGATGACCCGCCTCGATCTTCGACAGGTCCAGGATGTCGTTGATCAGGGTCAGGAGATCATTGCCCGAGGACTCGATGGTCTGCGCGAACTTGACCTGCTCACCGGTCAGGTTGCCGTTGGGATTGTCGCTGAGCAGCTTGGACAGGATCAGCAGCGAGTTCAGCGGCGTCCGCAGTTCATGGGACATGTTGGCCAAGAAGTCGGACTTGTACTGGCTGGCCTGTTCCAATTCGCGGGCCTTCAGGGCGATCGCGGCGCTGGTGCGCTCCAGCTCGTCGCGCTGGGTTTCCAGCGTCTGGGCCTGTTCCTCCAACTGGCTGTTGGTCTGTTCCAGCTCGACCTGCTGCTGTTCGAGGCGCGTCTGCGACTCCTTGAGCGCGCGGCCCTGTTCCTCGAGTTCTTCGTTGGAGACCCGCAGCTCCTCGCTTTGGACCTGAAGCTCCTCCGACTGGCGCTGGGTTTCCTCCAAGGCGTCCTGCAGTTGCGAGCGATAGCGGGCCGAGCGCAGAGCGATGCCGATCGAGGCCGACGCCTGGGTCAGCAGTTCCAGGGCGCGCTCGTCGACCGCATGCAGGAAGCCCAGTTCGATGACGGCGTTGACCACGCCGTCGGCGCGGGTGGGCACCAGCACCAGGTGGCGGGGCTTGTCCTGACCCAGGGCCGAGCTGATGGTCATGTAGCCTTCGGGCACGTCGTGGATGACGGTGGGTTCGCCTTCGGCGGCGACCTTGCCCAGCAGCCCCTCCTTGAGATTGAAGCGCACGGGCGTGCTGGCGTCGGCTGGAACGCCCAGAGCCGCGACGCGATTGAAGCGGCCCCCTTCGCCCTTGAAGACCGCGCCGGCCTGGAAGCCCAGATACTGCGCCAGGAAGGTCAGAATGCTGTCGGCCAGCCCCTCCACGGACTGATCGCCCATCATGGCGGACCCCAGGCCCACCTGGCCCGCCTGCAACCACTCGCCCCGCACGTGAGCGCGGGCGGCGCGGCGGACCAGATAGAACACCAGGACGGTCAGGGCCGCGCCCAGCAGGCTGGAAAGCACGCCGCTGAACAGGGCCGTTCGATAGGCGCCATCCATTTCCGCCAGGCGGATGTCGCGCAGGCGGTTTTCCTCCTGCTGCATGACACCGAGTTGGCGGCGGACGGCGTCCATCTCGATCTTGCCGCGGTCGGCGGCGACGATGGCCAGCGCCGCCTGAAACTTGTTGTCGCGGCGTAGAGCCACGGTCTGGTCGAGCTCGGCCAACTTGGCGTTGATGTGGCGCTTGAGCAGGTCGAGGTTGTCCTGTTGGACGGGGTTGTCTCGCGTCAGAGCGCCGACGGTCTCGACCTTCGTGGTCACGTCGGCGACGGCGACCTGATAGGGCTCCAGGTATTTGTCGTTGCCCGTCAGCAGATAGCCGCGCTGCCCGGTCTCGGCGTCCTGCATCGTCGACAACAGTTCGTCGATCGCGATCAGCACGTCGTGCGTATGCCAGATCTTCTGGCTATTGCCGCGCAGGCTCTCGACGTTGCGATAGGCGATCAAGCCGCTGACCACGAAGAAGGCCAGAACCACGCCCAGCCCCAGCGCGGACCAGAGTTCGACCCTCGACCGTGAAGAGGACGCGCGGTGAGGTTTGTTCAACGACATGGGGGACTCGAAAGCGAAGACGCTGGAGGAGATGAGGGATGTCTATCGGGCGGCTGGCGGTTCGTGCAGCGAAAATCGACGGTCGGCGGCAATGATCGGGCCTTGTCGACATATGCACGTCGCGCCGGAATCCAGCGTGATGGTCGTCAGCGGTGAATACACGATGCCCCCGTACGCGCTCCGGCGCGTGGGGCTCAAACGCCGCGATACGGCATAGGTTCCGAGATGGTCATTTTTGAACGATGATCCGAGTTCGGACGGTCTGGCGCGGTCAGACTTGGCGTCCCGCGTTCATCCGGCGCATCCAACGGGCGAGCACCGGATCGGGGTGGCTGGCAAGGATTTCCCTCAAGGACAGGTCGGTCTCGTCCTGGCCTAGCTTGAACTTGGCGGTGATGCCGGTGACGCGCGCCTCGAAAGCGATGATCGCCCGCTCCATGGCCTCATAGCGGGGGCCGACATCGCGCGGCGACCAGCCCGTCTGGTCGCCGGTGTCCATGAACCGTGTCAGTCGCTCCAGCGCTTCATGGCCCAGGTCGGCGCGGAAGCGGATCTCGGCCTCTATGCGAACCTGGGCGTAGTTCCAGGTCGGCGCCCAGGTCGGCGTCGAGACCAGGGCCGGTGAAACGTAGGCCTGGGGACCGGTGAACAAGATCGTCGCCGAGGGCGTGGCCTCAAGAGCGGCGTATAGCGGATTGCGCTTGGCCATGTGGCCCAGCAGCGAGACGACCTGGCCTTCGACGTCGATGTCGGCCAGCAGCGGCAGCAGGGTCGCGACCCGTGCGGCCTGGTCGTCGCGCGGCGCGACCCAGGCCAGGGGAAACTCGTTGATCAACGCGATCACGTCGTCCGGCCCGCCGCGAAAGGGGTCGGGAGAGGGGACGTCGGACCGCGTCGACTCGGGCATGCGCTCTGTTCTCTCGGCGGCGCGCCGGACGCGGGCGCCGCTGCTTTCCTGGGCACAATCGGAAAGCGGCTGGCGCCGAACAAGCACCAAGACTGAGAGCGTCACGGGTCCAGCCCGACGATTGCCGTCGCGCTGGCAAGGGCGCATGTTGGACCCATAAGAAGAAGGAAGGTAATGCGTGGAGGGGGCCAATGGCGCGTCCGTGGAACATGGCGCTTGGCGAGGTCGTCGATGCTTCGAAGCCGACGCCGCTCTATTTGCAGATCGTCCATGGTCTGATCCACGAGATCGAGCGCGGGCGGCTGACCTCGGGGGCCTACCTGCCCAGCAGCCGGGGTCTGGCGACCATGCTGGGCGTCAATCGCAAGACCGTAGTGCTGGCCTATGAGGATCTGATCGCCCAGGGCTGGCTGACGTCACACGGCACGCGCGGCACCATGGTCTCGGACGTCCTGCCCAAGTCCGCGCCGGCGCGCTCGGTCCAACCCGAGCTGACGGTGGAGAGCGTCGACGCCAAGGCGCCCGCCTACGCCTTCCACGCGCCGCCGGCCCGGCCCCTGGCCCTGCCCAGCGACACCCGTACGCGCCTTGACGAGGGTTCGCCCGACGGCCGGCTCTTTCCGGAAGAAGTCCTGGGGCGCGCCTATCGTTCGGCGATCCAGCGGGCCGCGCGGCACAACCGCATGCTCTATGGCGATCCGCGTGGCTCTGCGAGCTTGCGGGACGGGATCGCCGCCATGCTGCGCACCGAGCGCGGATTGGCGGTGGGACCCGAGAACATCTGCATCACGCGCGGCAGCCAGAACGCCATCTTCCTGGCGGCTCGCACCCTGATCTCGCCCGGCGACACGGTGCTGGTCGAGAGCCTGACCTACGAACCGGCTGTGGCCGCCTTCCGCGCCTGCGGGGCCAGGGTCGAGGCGGTTGGTCTGGACGACCAGGGCGTCGATGTCGAAGACGTCGAGCGCAGATGCCGGGAAGGGGGCGTGAAGGCCATCTTCCTGACCCCGCACCACCAGTTTCCGACCACCGTCGCCCTGCGACCCGAGCGCCGGCTGCGTCTCTTGTTGCTGGCTCGGCAGTTCAACTTCGCGATCATCGAGGACGACTACGACCACGAGTTCCACTTCGAGTCGCAACCGCTATTGCCGATCGCCAGCTACGCGCCGTCCTACGTGATCTATGCAGGCTCGCTGTCCAAGCTGCTGCTGCCGGCCTTGCGGATCGGCTACATCGCCGCGCCCAAGGCCTTCATCGACGCGGTGGCGCACACCGTGTCGCTGACCGACGGCATGGGCAACGCCCTGACCGAGGACGCCGCCGCGGAGCTGATCGAGAGCGGCGAGTTGCGCCGCCATGCCCGCAAGGCCACCCAAGTCTACGCCGCCCGCCGCCTGGCCTTCGCCGAGGCGGCCGCGGAGGCTTTCGGCGACCGCGTCCGGTTCAAGACCCCCGATGGCGGGCTGGCCTTCTGGCTGACCTTCCCGGACGAGAACGATCTTGACCGCATCGAGGCCCATGCGCCGGACCTGGGCGTGCGCCTGGCCTCGTCGCGCTCGTTCGCGACTCGCGAGGACGCGGGCCGGGGCTTGCGCATCGGCTTCGCCAGCCTGCGCGAGGACGAGGCCCGCAGGGCGCTGCGGACCCTCGCCAAGGCAGCCGGGATCTAGGCGGAGTACCGCGCCTTGCCGCCCACGAAGGTGTGCAGGACCTTTACGTCGGGGATCTTCAGCGGATCGATCGTGGTCAGGTCCGCGTCCAGCACCGTCAGGTCGGCGTAGTAGCCGGGCGCGATCTTGCCGACGCGATCGTCCATGAAGCCGGCGAAGGCGTTGTTGATGGTGTAGGCGGTCAGGGCCTGTTCCATGCTGACCTTCTGCTCGGGTAGCCAGCCGTTCGGATTGGCCCCGTCGATCGTCCGGCGGGTCACCGCGCCGTAGAGACCGGTCAGCGGATCCAGCGGCGCCACCGGCCAGTCAGACCCGAAGGTCACCGTCGCGCCCGTGTCCATCAGCGACTTGAAAGCATAGGTGCCCTTTAGGCGTTCGGCGCCGATGCGCTTGATGGCCCAGCGGCCATCGTCGATAGCGTGATAGGGCTGGACCGAGGCGATGACCTTCTGCTTGGCGAAGCGCTGGATAGCGGCCTGGCTAAGATGCTGGGCGTGCTCGATGCGAAAGCGGCGGTCTCTGACGCCATTCACCTTCTCGACCTCGGCATAGATGTCCAGGACATCGTCATTGGCCTGATCGCCGATGGCGTGGGTGGTCACATGCAGGCCGATCTTGTCGGCCGCCGTGATCCATTCGCGCAGGTTGGCCAAGGTGGTGACGCGTACGCCAGTCTGGTCGGGCGCGTCGTCATAGTGGTCGTGGAACACCGCCGTGCGCGAGCCCAGCGAGCCGTCGGCCAGGGCCTTCAGCCCGCCCCAGCGCACCCAGTCGTCGCCCCGGCCTTCCTGGGCGACGATGGCCGCCATCTTCTCCCAGTCGGGCAGGGGGACGAAGGCGTAGAAGCGCGCGTCCGTCTCGCCCTTGGCGCGCAGGCGGCGCAACGAGTCGTAGGTGCGCCAGTCCAGTTCCGGATTGTGGATCTGGGCCACGCCCTTGCTCAGCGCGTGGGCGATGCCCTGGCGCATGATGGCGTCGGTGTCGGCGTCGCTCAGCGCCGGTATCACGCGCTCGACCAGCGCCTTGGCGTTGTCCTTGATCACGCCCGTCGGCTCGCCCTTGGCGTCGCGCACGATGACCCCGCCCGGCGGATCGGGGGTGTCACGGGTGATGCCGGCCAGCTTCAGCGCGACCGTGTTCAGCAGGTACATGTGCAGGTCGGTGCGGGGCACGGCGACCGGCGTGTCCGGTGTCACCGCATCGATCCACTCGTGAGTCGGAAGAGCGCCGCCCAGTCGCTGTTCGTCCCATGACCCGCCCAAGATCCACTTGCCGGGCCGGGCCTTCGCCACCGCCCCAATACGGGCGGCGAAATCGGCGCGGTCCTTGGCGCTGAGCAGATCGGCCTGCGACAGGGTGGTCGAGCCGATCAGGAAGTGAGTGTGGTTGTCGGTGAAGGCCGGCATCAGGAACGCGCCGTTCAGGTCGATGACCTTGGTCCTGGGGCTGGTCAGCGCCTTAACCTGATCGGCCCCGACGGCGGCGATCCGTTCGCCCACGATCCCGACGGCCGACATCCTGGTCCCGCCCGCGCCCGGCGTCCACACGCGCGCGTTCACCAGGGCCACGTCCAGGCCGCGCTCGGCTGCCAGGGCCCGCAGCGGCGTCAGCGTCATGAGGCCCGCGCCCAGGCCCGTGCAAAGAAGGCTGCGTCGATCGATCATGGACCCCTCGTCGTCTCACTTGGTCGGGCCAGCCTGCACCGCTTCGCTCTGAGGCCGGAACATCCAATCCGCGTCCGCTTACGGGTCCAGTCGATGCGGCTTGGTCCCCTCGGCCTGCCGTTTTTGGATGTTTTTGCTCCGCCATGAAAGGGCAAGCCTCAGTCTCGCGGAAGCCGTGAGGACCGGTCGAGCCATCGCGAACAGGCGAGCCGGCCGTCGAGCATCCGCGGGGCGAGGGATTTCAAGCACAGGGGCGTCGGTCATCTCGCCGGCGACCTCGAACTCAGGGGATCGAGATATGCGTAAGACCACTCTCATGAGCGCGGCGTCGTTGTCGGCGTGCGCGATCGCCGCCGGCCTATCGCTGGGCGTCACCACCAGCGTCAGCGCCCAGACCGTCGCCACGCCGGTGACCGAGCTGGACGCCCTGATCGTCACGGCGACCAAGCGGAACGAGAGCGTGCGCGACGTCGCCATCCCGATCAGCGCGGTCAGCGGCGCCGACCTGCAGAAGGTCAACGCCAACAGCCTGGCCGACTATATCGTTCGCCTGCCGGGCGTGACCTTCAACGACTACCAGCCCGGCATCTCCGAGGTCGTGGTGCGCGGCATCGCGGCGACGACCTATCACGAGCAGGGCCAGACCACGACGGGCTACTACCTGAACGAAGTGGTGGTGGTGGAGCCGGGCTTCCCGATCGGCATCCCCGACGTCGACACCTTCGACCTTGATCGCGTCGAGGTGCTGCGTGGTCCGCAGGGCACGCTGTTCGGCTCCTCGACCCTGGGTGGTCTGGTCAACTACGTGGCCAAGATGGCCAACACCAGCCAATACCAGGCGGCGGCCTCGGGGCTGGTGGGGACGACCAAGAACGCCGGCCAGGCCAACTACGCCATCAAGGCGATGGTCAATATCCCGATCATCGAGGACAAGCTGGGTGTGCGACTGACCGGTCTTCAGCGCTTCGACGCCGGCTTCCTGGACAATCCGGGCACGAAGGAAGACGGGGTCAACGACTTCCGCACGCGCGGCCTGCGCGGCTCGCTGGTGTTCACCCCAGCCGAAGGGACCAAGCTGACCTTCCTGTCGGCCTATCAGGACAGCCTGCTGGACGACCAGACCTACCTGTCGCACGATTACGTCCGCAACTCCGCGCGGGCCGAACCGCAGGAGACCGATTTCTGGCTCAACAGCCTGCGCCTGGACCAGGACGTCGGCTTCGCGGACCTGACCCTGCTCGGCTCGACCAACCACAAGACCAACAGCACGACCTATTCCTACCCGTACGCCTACGTGACCGGCGTCACGACCGGTTCGGGTTCTGCCTACAGCCTCGGCGCGGCCAAGGCCGACATCGACACCTTCGAGGGGCGCCTGGCCTCCAAGGAGGACGACCGCCTGAAGTGGCTGATCGGCGCCAGCTACATGCGCGCCAAGAAGTCCAGCGCCGACCGCATCTATCAACCCGGCGCGGCCGCCTACATCACCGCCCACCCTGGCGACTTCGGCGGCTACAGCGGGTCGGTCCTGGCGCCCGGCGACGCGATCTACGGCTACATCTCCGACACCGTGAACAAGGACTTCGGGATCTTCGGCGAGGTGTCCTACAAGTTCAATCCGCAGTGGGAGATCACGGTCGGCGGCCGCTACTACGACACCAAGAACACGGCCACGATCACCAACGCCGCCGGCAGCCTGGGTGCGGGCAGCTACTCGCCGACCGCCTCCACCTTCGGCACGTCGCAGAAGGAAGACGGCTTCACGCCGAAGGTGACCCTGGCCTTCAGGCCGCAGAAGGGCGTCATGGCCTACGCCACCTATTCGCGCGGCTTCCGCGTCGGCGGCCCGAACCCGAACGCGGCGATCCTGCCGGGCATCCCGACCAGCTATGGCAGCGACACGGTCGACAATTACGAGGCCGGCCTGAAGACCACGCTGCTGGAGAACCGCCTGTCCCTGGACATCTCGGTCTTCCATCTGAAGTGGAAGGACATCCAGGCCCGTCTGTTCACCGCCGCGCCGTACTTCTATTCGTACGTGACCAACGCCGGCTCGGCCAAGGTCGACGGCGTCGAGTTCGCTGGCCAGTTCAAGGTCAGCCAGCACATCACCTTCAGCAACAGCACGACCTATCAGGAGGCCAAGCTGACGACGATGCTGCCTGACAGCTTCGCGGTCGGCGGCGGCTACGCGGCCGGAACGACCCTGCCGGGTTCGTCCAAGTGGTCGACCTCGAACACCCTGTCGTTTGAGTTCCCCGAGGTCTCGCTACAGCCGACCTTCGAGGTCGCCCACCGCTACCTCTCGAAGGCCCCTGTGGCGTTCGGCAATCCGAACACGCGCGGCGACTTCAACATCTTCGACCTGCGCGCCTCGATCGCCCCGACCGACAAGGTGCGGGTGCTGGGTTTCGTCAACAACTTCACCAACGAGTACGGGATCCTCAATGCGCCCTTCACGGACCAGGCCGCTCCGGCCTATTCGATCGTGCGGCCGCGGACGGCGGGCGTTCGGGTGGACGTGACCTTCTAGAGGCCGAGTAGCGAGTAACATGCGGCGAACCCTTCAAGCCTCGCAAGCGGTTCGCCGCGCCCTTCTTCTGACGACGGCCATGCTCGCTGCAGCGGGAATGGGGACCCGGTCGTCAGCAGCGTCGCCGGCGCTCGGGCTCAGCCTGACGCCGACGCGCACGCTGGATCTGTCGTTGAGCGAAGCGACCTGGATGCAGCCGGACGTTTCGCCCGACGGCAAGACGATCCTGTTCAACCTGCTGGGCGACATCTACGCGCTCGACGCCAAAGGCGGTGAAGCGCGCCCGGTGCTGACCGGCCAAGCGTTCGAGACGGCGCCGGTCTTTTCGCCGGACGGCAAGTCGATCGCCTTCATCAGTGATCGGTCGGGCGTCACCAACCTGTGGGTCGCCGACGCCGACGGCTCCAATCCGCGCCAGATCAGCCGCGAGGACAAGCTCACCGTCTTCGCGACGCCCGTCTGGGCGCCCGGCGGCGCGGCCATCTACGTCTCGCGCATGAAGCACCCGGTGCTGGCCTTCGAGCTCTGGCGGTTTCCGTTGGACGGGACCGAGGGCAAGGTCGTGGTCAAGGCCCAGCCGAACGGTGAGGACTGGGACAACCGCGTCAACGCCATGGGCGCGGCGATCTCGGCCGATGGCCGCTACGTCTACTATGCCCGCAAGACCGGCCACACCTGGACCGAGAAGGCGCCGCCCAACTGGTCGATCGCCCGGCGCGATCTCCAGACCGACGTCGAGGACGTGATCATCCAGGGACAGGGCGGGGCGATGAGTCCGGCCCTGTCGCACGACGGCCGCTTCATCGCCTATGCCAGCCGCTGGCGGAACCAGACCGGCCTGCGCCTGCGCGAACTGGCGACCGGCGGCGACCGCTGGCTGGCCTTTCCGATCGACCACGACGGCCAGGAGCAGGGCTACTATGCCGGCCTGACGCCGCGCTTCACCTTCACCGCCGACGACAAGGCCTTGATCGCCAGCGTCGACGGCAAGTTGCGTCGCATCGAGATCGCCACCGGCGCGGCGACGCCGATCCCGTTCACGGTCCACGCCAAGCTTGGCCTGGGGCCCCTGACCCGCGTCAGCCAGGTCGAGGAGACCGGCCCAGTCCGCGTCCGCCTGATTCAGGCTCCCAGCGTCTCGCCGGACGGCAAACGCTTCGCGTTCACGGCCTTGGGCGGCCTGTATGTCCAGGACCTGAAACCGGGGAGCAAGCCGGACAAGGTAAAGGGGGCGCCGGACAAGGCGTTTCAGCCGCGTTGGTCGCCAGACGGCAAGGCGCTGGTCTTCGTCACCTGGGATCCCCGCGAGGGCGGCGCGATCTGGCGTGTCCCGGCGGCGGGCGGCAAGGCCGCGCGCCTGACCAACGACGGCGCCTTCTACACCGAGCCGACCTTCTCGCCGGACGGCGCGGTGGTCGTGGCCTTGAAGTCCAGCCAGTACGACCGCCTGCGCCGCGCCAGCGAGGCCTCGCCTGAATGGCCGACCGACATCGTGCGCCTGTCCTCGGCCGGCGGCGCCCAGCAGATGGTCGCCCACACGTCCTCCGCGCGCCTGCTGGCGTTCGGCGCCGACCCGGCGCGCGTGCGATTCTACTCGGGCGCCGGCGTCCAGTCTGTCGCCCTCGACGGAAGCGACGCCAAGCCGAAGGCCGAGTTCGTCGGCAAGGCCCGAGCCTGGTCGCAATATGTCGGCGTCCAGGTTCCGGCCGAGGAGATCAAGCTCAGCCCCGTCGGCGACAAGGCCCTCGTCCGCACGGCCTCGGAGCTCTATCTGGTCGACGTTCCGGCCGCCGCCGACGGCAAGACGCCCGAGGTCAATCTGGAGACGGCGACGTCCGGCTTCGTGAAGCTGACGAAGATCGGCGCGGACTTCTTCGACTGGGCCGACGGCGGCAAGTCGATCGTCTGGACGGTCGGCGCGACCCTGCGGAAGATCGCCTTGGCCGACGTCGATCACGCCGCGCCCGGGGCCAGCGAGGCCAAGGCCCTGGCGGTCCGCGCGCCGGTCGAGGTTCCGCGCGACACGCCGGACGGTGTGATCGTCCTGCGGGGCGCTACGGTCGTCACCATGCGCGGCGACGAAGTGATCCAGAACGCCGACGTGGTCGTGTCCGGCGGCCGCATCGTCTCGGTCGGCAAGGCGGGCGCGACGCCACTGCCCAAGGGCGCGGTGGTCCGCGACGTCGCCGGCAGGGTGATCACCCCCGGCTTTATCGACGCCCACGCCCACTGGTTCGACATCCGCCGCCAGATCCAGGATCCGCAGCCCTGGTCGTTCCTGGTCAGCCTGTCGTTCGGAATCACCAGCAGCCTGGACCCGCAGACCTTCACCAACGACCAGTTCGTCTACCAGGACATGGCCGACGCCGGCGTGACGCTGGGGCCGCGCCTCTATTCGACCGGGCCAGGGGTGTTCACCGCCAGCCGGATCGACTCCGAAGTGGAGGCCGAGGACGTGCTCAAGCGCTATCGCGATGAGTACCGGACGCGGAACATCAAGTCGTACATGGTCGGCGACCGCGCCCAGCGGCAGTACATGGTCGAGGCCGCCAAGGCGCTGGGCATGATGCCGACCACCGAGGGCGCATCCGACCTGAACCTCAACCTGACCCACGCCCTGGACGGTTTCTCGGGCAACGAGCACGCTCTGCCGGTGTCGCCGTTGCGCGAGGACGTGGTGCAGCTGTTCGCCCAGTCGCGCACCAGTCTGGTGCCGACCCTGAACGTGCTCTACGGCGGCGAGCCGCCGCTGTTCGACCTGATCATCACCCGCCGGCCGCAGGACGAGCCGCGTCTGAAGCGCTTCATGCCGCCGGGCGTCATGGGCGCCAAGCTGGGCGACCGCCATTGGACGCCGCCGGAGAACATGTCCTACGCCAGCTTCGCCAGGGACGCCCTGAAGATCCAGCGCGCCGGCGGCGTGGTGGGTCTGGGCAGCCACAGCGAGGTGCAGGGCTTGGGCTTCGCCTGGGAGATGCAGCTGTTCGCCTCGGGCGGAGCGACGCCGCTGGAGACGATCCGCGCGGCGACGATGGGCTCGGCCGAAGCCATCGGTCGGACCCACGACATCGGCAGCCTGGAGCCCGGCAAGTTCGCCGACCTCTTGATCTTCGACGCCGACCCGCTGGCCGACATCGCCAATGTCGAGAAACTGGGCCAGGTGATGAAGAACGGCCGGCTCTATGACGCCGCGACCTTGGATGAGGTCTGGCCGGTCAACCGTTCGCTGCCGGCGCAATGGTTCGCCGACGAGGCGCCGCCGAGCGCGAAGTAGCTATCCAGCCGGGGTCAGCGAGATGTCGACCATGATCTCGGCCGAGATCGCCTCCAGTGCGGTCTGGACGGCGTCGGCCTTGAGGTGGGCCGGCAGGCGCAGAACCGCGTCCATGTGGAATAGCGGCGCCCCGGAGTGGGGTTCGACGCTGAGGTGGGTCTCGAAGGCCTCGATATTGGCGTCTAGGCCGCTGAGGGTTCCCGTCACCTGGTGGACGATGCCAGGCCGATCCTGGCCGACCAGGCTCAAGCGCACGGTGTCACCGGTCGTGTCCGCCGTCTCGACCGTGGGCGCGATCCGCACTTCCAGGCCCTGGGCGTCCACCTCGGCGACGGCCGCGTGCAGGCGGTCGACGTCGCCGGCCTCCACCTCGACCAGCACCGAGCCGACATAGAGGCCGCCCAGCCGGCTGAGATGGCTTTCCAGCCAGTTGCCGCCGGCCGACAGCACCGCGCGCGCCAAGGCCTGTGTCAGGCCGGGTCGGTCGCTTCCGATAACGCTCAGGATCATGATCGCCATGGGCGCGAACGAGCCATGCTCGCCGCCGCCCGTCAATGCCCCGTGGTCAGGACCGCTTGGCGCCGATCTCGTCGAGATAGTTGTAGATGGTGAACTTGGTGACCCCCAGGCGCGCGGCCACGCGCTCGACCGAGCCCCGGATCACGAACAGGCCGCGTTCGTGCATGATCGAGACGGCGGTCTTCTTCTCGGCCTTGGACATGCGCTCGACCGGCACGCCGGCGCCATCGAGGGCCGTAACGATGATCTCCTCGATCAGGTCCTCGATATTGGTCTCGGCGCGAGGGGCGGGCAGGGGCGGCAGCACGGTCGGGATCAACGCGCCCTGGATGTCGCGCTGGAGGCGTTCTATCGCGCCGATGTCGACGTTCACGCACAGGGCGGCGGCCGGCACGCCGTCGGCGTCGAACATCACCACCGATGAAGACCGGAGCGACCGTCCGTCGCTGGCCTTGGACGTATAGTTCGCGACGACGCGCACCTCGTTGGGATGGGCGGCGGCCTTGCTGGCCACAAGGGTGTCGAAAGCCTTGTCCTCGGCGGGGCCGGCGATGATCGCCGAGCCTACGTGGCGACCGCTGACGTGGCCGTTTATGATCTCGATGATCGAGGACTCGGGCTGCCGCAGATTGTGAACCACCACCTCGGTGTGCTGGTTCACGGCGCACTCCAGCGCCTTGGCCACGCCTTGGAGGACGCCCAGCAGGGCCTGTTCGTCATGCACGGCGGTTGAATCTTTCATGCGAGCGTGTGGTCGAGGCGCCTAGCGCTGTCTTTCAACGAAACGTTGATATTCAAACCTTGGTGTGGGGTTAACACGATCGTCGACGTTCGTCGATCGCCGGTGAATTGCTCGCGACTTGGTCGCTAGTGACCGGATTCTCAGCGAAAAATGGCCGACATCAAAGCTTTGTCTTGGTGGTCAACAAAATGTTGAATCTGTCTTCGTTCTGTTGCAAGGCTCTGGCGAACATTGGTCTCGGGGAGGCGGCGTCCGCGCCATCCTCCACGCCTAGGGGGATTGTGATGCGCAACGGTTTGAAGGTTCTGCTGCTGGCGGGTTCGGGTGGCGCGTGCCTGTTGGCCGCCTCGGCGGTTCAGGCTCAGGACGCCGCGAGCGACCAGACGACGATGAGCGAGATCGTCGTCACCGCCCAGAAGAAGTCCGAGCGCCTGCTGGATGTGCCGGTGTCGGTGGCGGCGGTGACTGGCGACACCTTGGTGCGGCAGAACCTCGTGCAGCTGCGGGACTTCTACAATCGCGTCCCGGGTATTTCGCTGACCGGCGGCGGAACCGAGCAGCGCGCCAGCAATGTCGCCATTCGCGGCGTCACCACCGGCGGCGGCACGGCCGCCACCGTCGCCTTCGTCGTCGATGACGTGCCGCTGACGTCCGGCGCGGCGTCGGCCCAGTCGCCGCTCGTCGACATCGATCCGTCCGACCTGCAGCGCATCGAAGTTCTGCGCGGCCCGCAGGGGACGCTGTACGGCGCCTCCAGCCTGGGCGGGCTGGTGAAGTATGTCACCACGTCTCCCAACACCGAGGAGTTCAGCGGTCGCGTCGAAATTGGCGGCAACAACATCGCCGGCGGCGGTCAAGGTTATTCGTTGCGGGGCGCGGTGAACGTGCCCGTGGTCAAGGACAAGCTGGCGCTTCGTGTCAGCGCCTTCGACCGCCGCGATCCGGCCTATCTCGACAACATCAACGCCACCGCCCAGGGTGTGGACGTCAACAAGAACCGCGTGAAGGGCGGGCGGGCCGTGGTCCTGTTCAAGCCGACCGAGACCTTCTCCATCGACGCGTCGGCCGTGCGCCAGCGCGCGAAGTTCTTCGGCAGCCCCAGCATCCGCGTCTGTCCGTCGTGCGGCACTGGCGCATTCACGGGCCCGGTGGACTTCACGCCGTACTTCGGCGATCTGACGCTGAATATCGCGCCGACCAAGCGCGACGTCAGTCTCGACCTCTATCAGGCGCGCGCTAATGTGGATCTCGGCTTCGCCGACCTCACCGCGATCAGCGCCTGGAACAAGGTTCGCTCCAAGTCCGACCTCGATCAGACCAATGCGTTCCGCTTCTTGCTGTCGCCGTTCTCGGCCGCGGGCGGTTCCGTCTCGCTGATCAACGCCGACCGGACCAAGAAATTCAGCCAGGAAATCCGCCTGGCCTCGAAGTCCGACGGGCCGCTGGAATGGCTGGTCGGCGGCTTCTACACGGACGAGAAGATTTCCGTCGACCAGACGCTGATCGTCCATTCGGCGGGCGGTGGCGGAGCGACGACCGCCTACAACTCGGTCGGGCCCGCGTCGCTGAAGGAAAAGGCAATCTTCGCCGACGCCACCTATCACTTCACGCCGAAGTTCGACCTGCAGGTCGGCGCGCGATACTCGTCCAACGATCAGGACGGCCGGTCCACGACCACGATCGCCAAGCCCGCCGAGCGGTTCTTTGGTCCGACCAGCAGCGTCGACCAGTCCAAGTCCTCGGACGATGCGATCACGTGGCTGTTCACGCCTAGCTACAAGATCTCGCCGGACACGATGGCCTATCTGCGGGTCGCCACCGGTTATCGCCCGGGCGGTCCCAACAGCGCCGGGATCGGCAGTGTCCCGCTGTCGTTCGGTTCCGACACCGTGACCAGCTACGAGGTCGGTCTGAAGGGCGTGGTCCCGAACCTGCGGTTCACCTACGAGGCGGCGCTTTTCCAGATCGACTGGGACGATATCCAGCTCCTGACGACCGACACGCTCTCGCAGCTGACCTATTACACCAACGGCTCGACCGCCCGCAGCCGCGGCGCGGAGTTCTCCGGGCGCTGGTCGCCGGTTCGCGGCTTCGTGTTCGAAGGCGCCATGACCTATCTCGACGCCAAGCTGACCGATGGCCTGCGTCCGCCGGCGGGCGCGTCGCCGATCTACGGGGCCAAGGGCGATCGTCTGCCGGGCTCGGCCAAGATCTCGGGCAGCCTGTCGGCGGACTATGATTGGTCCGTCGGGGGCGGATTCTCGGGCTTCGTCGGCGCCAGCCTGGCCTATGTCGGGAGTCGCTATGGCGACTTCGCCAACATCCTGCCGACCGCGACCGCCAACGAGGCCTATGGGCCCCGCGTGAAGCTGCCGTCCTATACGACGGTCGATCTTCGCGCCGGCGTGCGCAACGAGGACTGGACCCTGGTGGCCTATCTCAAGAACGTCGGCGACAAGCGAGGTGTCCTGGAGGCCAATACGCGTGGCGGCACCAGCCCGCCCACGGCCGTCTTCCTGCAGCCGCGCACCGTGGGTGTCTCCGTGTCCCGCAGCTTCTAGGCATGAAGATCCTCGACGAAGCCGCTGTTCTGCGACGCCTCGATATCGAGGGATGCCGGACAGCGGTGCGGGGGGCGATGATCGCCCTGTCCGCCGGCGAGACCCGGCAGCTGCCGCGCACGATCATTCCGATCGGCGCGGGGCGGCTGTTCGGCCAGATGCCGGGCGCGCTGCTCTCGGAGGGCTATTTCGGGGCCAAGCTGGTCAGCGTGTTCGCCGAGCCGGATCGTCCAGGGCGCACCGCGCATCTGGGCGTGGTGGTGCTGTTCGACGCCGAGAGCGGCCAGGCGGTTTGCGTCGCCGACGCCGGCGCGATCACCCTGATCCGTACGGCCGCTGGTACGGCCGTTGCGACCGACGCCCTGGCGGTTCCGGACGCCGAACGGCTGACCGTCATGGGCTACGGCCATCAGGCCAGCGCCCATATCGAGGCCCTGGCGCGCGTACGGCCGTTGCGCGAGGTCAAGGTTTGGGGCCGTTCGATCGAGCGAGCCCGCGCCTTCTGCGTGACGATGGCCGAGAAGACGGGCCTTGCAATGCTGCCGGTCGCCGATCCTCGCGAGGCGGTGACGGACGCCCAGATCGTCTGCACTGTCACTGGCGCGGTCGAGCCGATCCTGTTCGCCGACTGGCTGACGCCCGGGACCCACGTCAATCTGGTCGGGGCCAGCGTCGCCTCGGCGGCCGAGGCCGAGGCCGCCGTGGTCTCGGTCGGGCGCTACTTCGTCGAGAGCCGGGAGTCGGCCCGCAACGGCGCCGGCGAGTTCCTGCGCGCCGTCGCCGCCGGCCTGGTCACCGAGGACTGTATCCAGGCCGAGATCGGCGAGGTGCTGGCCGGCATGCGTCCGGGCCGCCAGTCGGCCTCGGAGATCACCATCTACAAGTCGATCGGCCATGCCGTGCAGGACCTGGCGGCGACGGCTTACCTGTACGAGCAAAGCTGATGACCCTGGCGCAACGTCTTGGCGGCCTGGCCGCGGCCCTCCTGTCGAGCGCTTCGGGCGTGGCCCTGGCCAACCCATCGCTGGCGGTGCTGCTGAAGCCCAGCCACATGGACGAGGCCAAGGGGCAGGGCACCCTCGAGGTCGAGCTGCGCTTTTCGGAGCTGCCCGCCAAGGCCGGCGCACCGCTGCTGACCTTGCCGCTCGTCATCGCCAACACCGCCACCGTCGCCGAGACCCTGACGAGGCTTACGGCGACCGACGCCGAGGGCGAGATCCCGCTGGCCGTGCAGGATGATCCCGCCAGAGGCCTGGTCTGGTCGCGCCACTGGCTGGCCGGTCGCGCCACCCGCGGGGCGGTGGTGGTTCGCTACACCGCGCCGGTCGACAATACCCCGCCCAAGCGCGGCTCGGGCCCGCCCTATGCTTTGCGCACCGAGGGCGGCGGCGTTTCGGGCGTCGGCAACACCTTCATCCTGCTGCCGGAGGAAGAGAAGACAGTCCGGAAGATCACCCTGCGCTGGGACCTCGCGGCGCTGCCCAAGGGCTCGACCGCGACCTCCAGCTTCGGCGAAGGCGATGTCGCCCTGCCGGATGGTCCCGCCGACCAGCTGGCCTCGACCGTGTTCATGGCCGGCCCGATGAAGCGCGAGCCAGCGGCCGTGTCGCCCACGGGCTTCTCGTCGGCCTGGATGGGGCAGCCGCCGTTCGACTCCGCGCCGCTGATGGCCTGGACCAACCGCCTGCACGGCTGGATGAGCGGTTTCTTCCAGGACAAAAGTGTCCCGCCCTACCGGGTGTTCCTGCGCTACAATCCGATCAACGCGGGCGGCGGCACGGCCCTGACCCGGTCTTTCCTGACCACCTATGGCGCGGCCACCAAGGGCGACAGCCTGAAGGGCACGCTCTCGCATGAGATGGTCCACACCTGGACGGACTCGAACGCCGGCCAGTGGTACGGCGAGGGCGTGGCGGTCCACTATCAAGGCCTGCTGCCGTTCCGCGCCGGCCTGCTGTCGCCCGAGGCGTTCCTGGAAGATCTCAACGACACCGCGCGCCGTTACTACGCCAATCCGCTGAACGACACGCCTGACCAGGAGATCGCGCCGCGCTTCTGGGAGGACACGCGTATCCGTGTGCTGCCCTATGACCGGGGGGGGCTCTATTTCGCGGTGCTGGACGGCCGCATCCGCCGCGCGACCGCCCGCAAGCGCTCGGTCGACGACCTCGTGCTGGAGATGAATCGTCGCTACGCCGCCGGCCAGAGCACCGACGACGCGGCCTGGATCGAACTGGTCGTGAAAGACCTGGGCGAGGACGGCCGCAAGCTGCACCAGGCCATGCTGTCCGGCGGCCTGATGCTGCCCGAGCCGGATGACTTCGGTCCGTGCTTCACCCGAACGACGGCTAAAGCCCGTCGCTTTGAACTGGGCTTCGAGCCCAAGTCGTTGGTCGGGACCACCAAGACCATCCGGGGTCTGATCCCGGGCTCGGAGGCCGCCAAGGCCGGGCTGAAGGACAGCGACGTCGTCACCTACGCTGTGGCTCTGGACGGTGTGCAGGGCGATCCGGCCGCCGCCCTGACGCTGAAGGTCACCCGTGATGGCAAGACCTTCCCGCTGACCTATCTGCCGCGTGGCGAGGCGGTCTCGGTGTACCAGTGGATGCGTAAGCCGGGGACGGAGAGCCTGAAATGCGTCTACTGACCGCCGCCATCCTGGCCGCCTTGCTGGCTGGATCCGCGTCCGCCCAGACCCAGGCGACCGTGAGGAACGGCTTCTCGCTGGCGGTGACCGGCGACCTAATCGGGCCCGAGAAGCCGATCACCGGCCATGGCGATCCGGGCACGCTGCGGATCCAGAAGCTGCTGTCGAGCGCCGACGCCGCGTTCGGCAATCAGGAAGGCGCGATCTTCGATCTCGACAGGTTCCCGGGCTATCCGGCGGCGCAAAACGGTGGCGGTACGCCGATAAACGACGCGGCCGTGGCCTTCGACCTGAAGGCCATGGGCTTCAAGATCATGTCGATGGCCAACAACCACGCCACGGACTTCGGGGTCGATGGCATGCTCGAGACCCAGCGCTCGCTGGACGCCGCCGGCGTGGTCCACGCCGGCACGGGCGACAGCCTGACGGCGGCGCGCGAGCCGGCCTACGCCAACACGCCGAAGGGCACGGTCGCCCTGGTCTCGTTCGCCGGCACCTATACCGATATCTCCCTGGCCGCCGACGCCAATCCGGCGCGAGGCTTCCGCGCTCGCCCGGGCCTTAGCCCGCTGCGCTCACGCGAGCTGCAATTGGTGACGCCGGAGCAGATGGCCACCCTGCGCGCCATCGCCGCGCGCTCGGAGACGCCCGACGCCGCCAAGAACCCCGAGGTCTTCACCGCCGCCAAGACCGGTGAGGAGCTGACCATCGGCCGCACGACCTTCCGCGTCGAGGATCGGTCGGGCTTGAGCTACGACGTCAATGCCGATGATCGCGCCGCCGCCCTGGCCAGCGTCAGGGAAGCGCGCGGCAAGGCCGACCTGGTGGTGTTCTCGATCCACGCCCACGAGACGGCCTCGTCCGATCCGGAGGACGTCCGCCCGGCCGACTACATGACACCGCTCTTCCACGCGCTGGTCGACGCCGGCGCGGACGCCATCGTGCGTCATGGCCCGCACGCGCTGCTGGGCATCGAGATCTACAAGGGGCGGCCGATCTTCTACGGCATGGGCAGCCTGATGTTCCAGGTTGGCGACAAGCACCGCCAGTTCCGGGGCTTCACCCTGCCAGAGGCCTGGTACGATGGCGCGGTGGCGGTCAGCGAGTACCAGAACGGCCGCGTGGCCGTGATCCGCATCCATCCGTTCGTCCAGAACCTGGAGGACGATCGGCTGATCGGCACACCCCGGTCGCCGTCTCACGAAGAGGCCCGACGGATCCTCAACCGCATCCAGGCGGCCTCGGTTCAGTTCGGCACGAAGATCGACATCGAGGGCGACACCGGCGTGATCCGCGTGGCGGCGAAATGAAGCTGGCGCGGCGACAGGCGCTGGTCGCCCTTGGCGCTCTGGCGTTCGCCCGCCCCGCCTTAGCGCGCGCCGCGCCGGACCTCGCGCTCTACCGGGCGATCCGCGACGAGGGCCTGAAGCGTGGCCGGGCCATGACCTACGCAACCAGCCTGACCGACAGGATCGGCGCGCGGCTGATGGGGTCCCCGAATATGCGCCGGGCCTATGACTGGGCGCTGGCGCGGCTGCGCGAGCTGGGACTGAGCGATCCTCGGCTGGAGCCGATCGGCCCGTTCGGCCTGTCCTGGCGGCAGGTTCGCGCCTGGGCCCGGATGACCGAGCCAGGCGACGCCGCGCTCGCCGCCGTGGCCGCGCCCTGGTCGGTGGCGACCGAGGGAACAGTCCAGGCCGAGGTGATCGCCGTGCGTCTGGACACCGACCAGGATCTGCAACGCGCCGAGGGACGGCTCGGCGGCAAGATCGTGCTGCTGGGATCTCCGAAAACCGCATCGACCGCCGACCCTGCCGTGGTCCGCTACACCGACGAGCAGGTTCTGAAGGGCGACGCCGCCGAGGCCGTGCGCGCCTACTATCGCACGGTCGCGGACCGTCGCGCGAGGCAGGGACGGGAAGGGCTGTTCAAGGCGCGTCGCAACGCTTTCCTGGCGGCCGAGGGCGTGGCGGCGGTGGTTCTGGACGGCGGTGGCGGCGAACCCGGCGTCATGACCGTCGACGGCTCCGATCTCGGCGGTCGGCCCTGGTTGGCCGCCGAGCGCCCGGTGTTCCCCGCGTTGTATCTAGGCCACGAGGCGTACGCCCGTTGCTGGCGCCTGGCGGAAGGCGGCGCTCCGCCTCGCCTGGCGCTTGAGATCGTCACCGAGGAGGGCGATCCCGCCGAGCCGGGCTACAACGTCGTCGCCGAACTGCCGGGGACGGATCCGGCGCTGAAGTCTCAGGTGGTGCTGGCCGGTGCGCACCTCGACAGCTGGGCTGCCGGCGCCGGAGCGGCCGACAACGGCGCGGGCGTGGGCGCCATCCTGGAGGCTGTCCGCATTCTGCGCGCTCTGGACCTGAAACCCCGCCGCACGATCCGCGTCGTGCTCTATGGCGGTGAGGAACAAGGCCTCTACGGCTCGGAAGCCTATGCCCGTCAACGCTTGGGCCATATCCCGCGCTCGACCGCGCCCGAGCAACTGGCTCTCTCGGTCGAGGGCCGTCGCGCCAAGGTCGGGCCGCTGGTCAAGGGACCGGAGTACGAGGACTTTTCCGTCGCCTTCAATCTGGATGGCGGCTCTGGTCGCATTCGAGGCGTGTTCACTGGCGAGAATCCAGCCCTGGCCGCGCTCTATCGCGACTGGATCGCGCCGCTGAGCGATCTGGGCGTGCTGGCGGTCTATGACGGACCGCACTGGCCCGCCGACCAGTCGACCTTCACTGAAATCGGCCTGCCGGGTATTTCCTTCCTGCAGGATCCGCTCGACTACGACAGCCGGGCGCACCACACGAACCTCGACACCCTGGAGCGCCTGTCGCCGGACGACTTGGCGCAAGCGGCGACGGTGCTGGCGATCTTTCTGATCAACAGCGCCAACGCCGACGTCAGGGCGCCGCGGCCTGGCCTCTGACGTCTATTTCAGGGCGGCCGGATCGATCTCGACGTGGCGGATGCCGCGACGGTTGACGGTGTAGGTGACATGCACCTTGCCGTCCCGGGTCTGGATGATGGCAGGATAGGCGTAGCCGTCTGGAACCGGCTGGCTTTCCAGCGTCAGCACCTCGCGCCAACGCACCCCATCGTCCGAGATCGCCAGGTTCAACGGGACGCGCGGCCCCTTGCCAGGCGTTTCCGGCCGCTGGCCGGCGTGGTTGTAGACCAGCAGTTGACGACCGTCGGCCAGGGTCACGGCGTCCGTGCCGGAATTCGGATTGGGCAGGTCGATCGTCGCCAGCGGGCTCCAGGTTCTGCCGCCGTCCTTCGACCAGGTTTGCGCCAGCGCGCCCTGGCGGGTGCGGGCCACGGCCTCCAGCGCGCCGCTGGGATGGAAAAGGATGCTGGGCTGGATCGCGTCGATCTTCAGCGGCGAGGCGACCGGCGCGGTCCTGGTCCACGTCTGGCCGCCATCCTCGCTGCGCTCGAAATAGAGGCTCCAGCCGCCGCCGTCCTCCTGGGTGACGCCCTCCGACTGTTCCAGGCTGACGGGCGAGAGCCATGCGCCGTCGGCCAGGACCACCGGCTTGTTCTTGATCGGCCCCAGGATGCCGTCGGGCAGGCGGCGGGGCGGGCTCCAGGTCTGGCCATCGTCGCAGGAGGTGATGACCATGCCCCACCAGGCCTGCGGACTGGGCCCGACCTTGTAGAACAGGAAGAGGTCGCCCTTCGGGGCCTGGAACAGCACCGGGTTCCAGGTCGGCAGGCGCGGGCGCCCGTCCGCCTGGACGCCATTGGCCACCTCGCGGGCTTCTCGCCACTGACCATCGACGCGGCGGGCGAACCATATGCCGACGTCGGGATTGCGCTCGTGCGTGCCGCCAAACCAGGCCGCCGCCAGCGTGCCGGCAGCTGTCTCCACGATCGTCGAGGCGTGCGACTGCGGATAGGGGGCGTTCACATAGACCGGCTCGACTTTGAGGATCGCTTTCGGCGCGGCCAGGGCGGGCCCGGCGAGCAGGCAGACGCCGATCAGGGCGAGCATCGATCCCGGCAGGCGCGGGGACGAGAAAGCGGCCATGGTCGTGTTCCTCCTCTTCGCGCAAAGCGGCTTGCGCTGGGCGGCGAAGCCCTCTGCTATCGGTAACGCGCATGGCCGCCTAGGTCCGAAGTAAGCGTCGCGAGGGAAGAGACATGGCCAGGCTGAACCGCAGGACCGTCGTGGGGTTGGCCTTGGGCGCGGCCGGCGCGGGCCTGTCGCCGGGCGGAGCGATGGCCCTGGACGCGGGTCTCGGGATCACGGATTTGCGCGTCGAATGGCTGACCCAGCCGGTCGGGGTCGATACGCGCCGTCCGCGTTTCCGTTGGCTGCTGGCCGCGGATAAGCCGCGGCGAGACGTTTCGGTTCTAGGCGCGCGCGTTATCGTCGCCAGCTCACCAAGCCGCCTGGCCGCTCGCCAGGGTGATGTCTGGGACAGCGGGCCTCGGAAGGGCGGGCGCCTGACGCTGAGCCCGAACAGAGACCTGCCGCTGGTGTCGCATCGTCCGTACTGGTGGGCCGTGGAGATCGTCGACGCATCCGGCGCACGATGCTGGAGCCCGCCCGCGCGGTTCGTCACCGGAATCCTCGACGCTACCGAATGGCGGGCGCGCTGGATCATGGCGCGGCCCGAGAAGGTGCGTGGAAACCACGTGCGCGGGGTAGACAAGACGCTGGCCGATCCGGAAGACACGGCCTTGCCGTTGCTTCGCAAGGGTTTCCAGCTTGAGCGCCTGCCCGAGCGGGCGGTGGTCTCGGTCATCGGTCTGGGTCATTTCGAGCTGTCGGTGAATGGCAAGCCCGTGACCGCCAGCGTCTTCAATCCGGGTTGGACGGCTTACGACCGTACGGCGCTCTACACGACCTACGAGGTTCAGGAGCTTCTGCGGCCGGGCGCGAATGTGCTGGGCGTGATGCTGGGCGGCGGCATGTACGACGTCGAGAAGATCCCAGGGCGAAAGTCCAAGTTCGTCGACAGCTTCGGCCGCCCCAAGCTGCTCCTGCAACTCAGCCTGCACTATCCGGACGGGCGCGTGGAGCATGTGGTCAGCGACACCGATTGGCGGGTCACCGAAGGGCCGATCGTCTTCGCCTCGATGTTCGGCGGCGAGGATGTCGACGCGCGGCGCGAGCGGACCGGCTGGAACCTGCCGGGCGCCGACGAAGCGGGCTGGCGACCGGCGCTGGCCGCTCCGCCGCAAAAAGCGCGACTGAAGGCCCAGGGCGTCCCGCCGATCGTCGTCCATCGCCGTTTCAAGCCGGTGGCGATCACCGAGCCCAAGCCGGGCGTCTTCGTCTATGACCTGGGCGAGAACTTCTCCGGGCGTCCGGACCTGGTGGTGCGCGGACCGGCCGGCGCCAAGGTGACCTTGACCCCCGCCGAGGTGCTGGGCGAGGACGGCTTGGCCTGGCAGCGCAGCTTCAACGCCGGTCCGGACCGCTGGGTGCTCTACAACTACATCCTGGCCGGCCAGGGCGACGAACGCTTCACGCCGCGCTTCAACTATCACGGCTTTCGCTACCTGCAGGTCGAGGGCGCGGCCCCCGCGGGGCGTGGTCGCGCCGGCGTGCCGGAGGTCGTGTCGCTGACCGGCGAGTTCCTGCATGCGGACCTGCCCCAGGTCGGAACCTTCGACTGCGACGATCCGCTGTTCGTCCGCATCCACGGTCTGATCGAGCGGGCGGTGGTCAGCAACGCCTTCAGCGTCCTGACCGATTGCCCCCATCGCGAGAAGCTGGGCTGGCTGGAACAGACCCATCTCAATGCGGCGACGATCTTCTACAATCGCGACGCCACGACCCTGTATGAGAAGATGATCGGCGATATCGTCGACACCCAGCAGGCCGACGGCATGGTCCCCGGCATCGCGCCGGAATATGTCGCCTTCCTCGAGCCCGACGGTCGCGACCAGGACGCGCGCAATTCGCCCGAATGGGGCGCGGCGGTGGTGCTTAGCCCCTGGGCGGCCTATCGTACCTATGGCGACACCAGGGCCATGGTCGACGGCTATCCGGCGATGTG
The DNA here is from genome assembly GCF_023935105.1 of Caulobacter segnis. Lineage (NCBI taxonomy): Bacteria > Pseudomonadati > Pseudomonadota > Alphaproteobacteria > Caulobacterales > Caulobacteraceae > Caulobacter > Caulobacter sp. RL271. Next base: position 2,601,097 of record NZ_CP096040.1, read on the forward strand.
GCGCTATGTCGATTACCTGGCCTCGCGCGCCGCCGGACACATCGTCGATTTCGGCCTGGGCGACTGGTACGACGTCGGGCCGGGCAAGCTGGGCGCCTCGCAGCTGACCAGTCGGGCGCTGACGGGCACGGCCACATGGTATCAGGCGCTGGACGCCCTGGCGCGGATCGCGCGCGTGCTGGGACGGCCGGAGAGCGAGGCCGACGAGGCGCGGCGTCGAGCCGACGTGGTCAAGGCGGCGTTCAACCAGCGCTTTTTCGATGCAGCAACGGGCTCGTACGATCGCGGCAGCCAGACCGCCACCGCCATGCCGCTGGCGCTGGGCATGGTTCCGACCGGGCAGGAAGGGCGGGTGCTGGACGCCCTGGTGAAGGCCGTGCGGGCCAGCCAGGACGGTATCACCGCCGGGGACGTCGGTTTCCACTACGTGGTGCGAGCCTTGACCGAGAATGGCCGCGACGACGTGCTGTTCGATATGATGTCGGTGAAGGACCGGCCCAGCTACGGCTATCAGCTGGCCCAGGGCGGCACCGCCCTGGCCGAGGCCTGGAACGCCGATCCGACCAAGTCGCTGAACCACTTCATGCTCGGCCATGGCGAGGGCTGGCTGTTCGGCTCTCTAGCGGGGATCACCGTGGATTTCGCCGCCGAGCCCGATCGCGTGATCACCATTGCGCCCAAGCCGGTCGGGACCGTCAACGCGGCGTCCGCGACCTATCGCTCGACCCTGGGCGAGGTGAAGACCGCCTGGCGGCGCGAGGGCGGATTGATCCGGCTGGATGTCGATGTGCCGGCTGGCGCGCGGGCGACGGTGCTGCTGCCCACCACGCGACCGAACGCGGTGCTGGAAACGGGACGGCCGGTGGTGGGCGCGAAGGGCGTCCGCGCGACGCGGGCCGTGGCGCGGGGGCTGGAAATGGTCGTAGGATCCGGAGCTTACAGTTTCTCTGCGTCGCTCTGACGCCATGCCCCTTCCGAAGGAGCAACGAACGACATGAAGATCAAGAACGTGATCGCCGCTTCCACGGCCGGCCTGGTCTTGCTGGCCGGGCTGGCGGCCTTGGCCCAGAGCAAGCCCGAGGAGACCGAAGTCTGGGCGCCGACGCCGGCCAAGGTCACGCCGGCCCAGACCGCGGGCGGCGCGCCGTCGGACGCGGTGGTCCTGTTCGATGGCCACGATCTGGATCAGTGGGTCGCTTCGCAAGACAAGTCGCCGGCCGGCTGGACGGTGGCGGACGGCGTCATCACCGTGAACAAGGCGCGCGGCAACATCGAGACCAAGCGCGCCTTCCGCGACTATCAGCTACATCTGGAATGGCGCGTGCCGGCGGACATTACCGGGACCGGCCAGGCGCGGGGCAACAGCGGGGTCTTCCTGGCGTCGACGGGCCCGCGCGATCAGGGCTACGAGGTGCAGATCCTCGACAGCTACGAGAACGCGACGTACGTGAACGGCCAGGCGGGCAGCGTCTACAAGCAGCATCCGCCGCTGGTCAACGCCAGTCGCGCGCCGGGCCAGTGGCAGACCTATGACATCGTCTGGCGCGCGCCGCTGTTCGCTGCGGATGGCGCATTGGCCAAGCCCGCCACCGTGACGGTGATCCACAACGGCGTGCTGGTGCAGGACAACGCCGTGCTGGCTGGCGAGACGGTCTATATCGGCAAGCCCAGCTACAATGCCCATGGAGCCACGCCCATCAAGCTGCAGGCGCATGGGGATCCCAGCGAGCCGATCAGCTTCCGCAACATCTGGGTCCGGGAGCTGGCGCCGCGCCCCTAGGCCTGCGCCGGCGGCGCCGTGCTGGCCCGGACGATCAGGCGGTGGGGCAGGGTGACGTTCTGCAGGGTGCTGGCGCGGTCGCTCAGGATGTCCAGCAGCAGGCGCACCACCTCGTGGCCGATCTGCTCCTTGGGCTGACTGACCGTGGTCAGCTGCGGATGCAGATACTGCGCGAAGCGAATGTCATCGAAGCCGACGAGCGAGACGTCCTCCGGACAGCGCAGGCCCCGTTGGCGGATCGCCTCGATGGCGCCCATGGCCATCTCGTCGCTGAAGCAGAAGATCGCGGTCGGGCGGCCGGGCTCGTCCAGCAGCTCGCCCGCCTGGCGCACGCCCGACTCGATCGAGAAGTCGCCGATGGAGATGCGCAAGGCGCTGGCTCGGCCGTGGCGTTGGGCGGCCGACAATACGCCGGCCAGGCGGTCGCTGCTGATCGGGCTGGCCAGCGGACCGGTCACAACCCCGATCCGAGTATGGCCCAGGCCGTAGAGGTAGTCGACGACCTCGGCGGCGGCGCGCTCGTTGTCGATATGAGCGCTGGAGACCGCCAGTCCCGGCCGGAACTCGCAGCCGTTGACGATCGGCGTCTTGGGCCCCTTGGCCGCGACCATCTCGGCCAGGACGTCGGGCAGGCGGTGACCCAGGAAGATCAGGCCGTCGGCCTCCTTGCGCCGAAACATGGCCGCGTACTGCTCCTCGCGAGCCTCTTCGTGGCGGGTGTCGCCCAACAACACCGAGTAGCCGGCGGCCAGGGCGGCTTCCTCCACGCCGCGGATCACCTGCGAGAAGAATGGGTTCGAGATGTCCGGCACGGTGACCAGAATCTTCTCGGTGCGCAGGGTGCGCAGGCTCTTGGCCGCGAAGTTCGGCTCGTAGCCCAGACGCGCGACCGCTTCCATCACCTTGGCGCGGGTCGCCTCCAGCACCAGTTCGGGCGCGCTGAACACCCGTGAAACCGTCGCGGTGGACACCCCCGCGTCGCGCGCAACATCTTGAATGGTCGCCATCGGCCGGACACTGGCGACTAGCCGACAGCTTGGCAAGGCGCGGCTGTCGCGCCGGAACAGCCTTTAGCCGGTTGCCCGCTTAGCGGACCCCTGTTATCGATGATTTCGATTACATCGGAGCGGAGGCGGTCCAAACGGGCCGAAATCACCGCCCAAGCTGGTCGGGGAGGGCCAGACCATGAAGACGAGCTTCCGGCTCTTCCTGATGATGGTGCTGCAACTGGCGATCTGGGGCGCCTGGGCGCCGAAGATCTTTCCCTACATGGGCATGCTGGGCTTCGAGCCCTGGCAGCAGTCGCTGGTCGGCAGCTCGTGGGGCGTGGCCGCCCTGGTCGGCATCTTCTTTTCCAACCAGTTCGCCGACCGGAACTTCTCGGCCGAGCGGTTTCTGGCGGTCAGCCACTTGATCGGCGGTCTGGCCCTGGTCGGCACGGCGTTCGCGACCAGCTTCTGGCCGTTCTTCGCCTGCTACCTGATCTTCAGCCTAGTCTATGTGCCGACCCTGTCGGTCACCAACTCGATCGCCTTCGCCAACCTGAAGGACCCTGCCGCCGACTTCGGCGCGGTGCGCATGGGCGGAACGGTCGGTTGGGTGCTGGTCAGCTGGCCCTTCGTCTTCCTGCTGGGCGCGCATTCGTCTGCCGAGCAGGTGCGCTGGATCTTCCTGGTCGCAGCGATCCTGTCGTTTGTCTTCGCCGCCTATTCGTTGACCCTGCCGCATACGCCGGCCCGCAAGGACGCCCCGGGGATCGACAACCTGGCCTGGCGACGCGCCTTAAAGCTCTTGGCCGCGCCGTTCGTGCTGGTGCTGTTCCTGGTCACCTTCATCGATTCCGTGATCCACAACGGCTACTTCGTGATGGCCGACGCCTTCCTGACCAACCGCGTCGGCATCGCCGGCAACCTCTCGATGGTGGTGCTGAGCCTGGGTCAGGTGGCCGAGATCCTGACCATGTTCTTCCTGGGTCGCGTGCTGGCCAGGCTGGGCTGGAAGGTGACGATGATCATCGGCGTCCTGGGCCACGCCGCGCGCTTCGCGGTCTTCGCCTTCTTCGCCGACAGCATCCCGGTGATCGTGGCCGTGCAGCTGCTGCACGGGATCTGCTACGCGTTCTTCTTCGCCACCGTGTACATCTTCGTCGACGCGGTGTTCCCCAAGGACGTCCGCTCCAGCGCCCAGGGCCTGTTCAACCTGCTGATCCTGGGCGTCGGCAACGTGGTGGCCAGCTTCCTCTTCCCGTCGCTGATCAGCCGCCTCAGCCAGACCGGCGCCGATGGCGTCGCCAGCGTCGACTACACCAGTCTGTTCCTGGTTCCGGCCGGCATGGCCCTGGCGGCCGTGCTGCTGCTGGCCCTGTTCTTCCGTCCGCCGTCGCGCGGCCCAGTCGCCGAGACCGACGAGGTTCCCGCGACCGCCAGCCCGGCCCAAGTCTAAGCCCAGAAAAGGAAAGCCTCGTGCGCATGATCGCCAACGAACCCCGAGCGGCCGACCTTTCGCGGCGCGGACTGCTGGCCGCCGGCGCGGCGACCTTCGGCGCGGCCTTCGCCGGCGCCGCCAGCGCGGCGGAGACACCGTTCTTCCAGCGCCGCAAGCTGCCCGTCGGCATCCAGCTCTACAGCCTGGGCCCGGATCTGGCGAAGGAGCTGGACGCCCAACTGGCCACGGTCGCCAAGATCGGCTTCAAGTCGGTGGAGCTGGCCGGCTACCTCGGCCGTACGCCGGCCGAACTGCGCGCCGCCTTCGACAAGGCCGGCCTTGTCTGCCCCAGCGCCCATATCGCGCCCAAGGGCCCCAACGGCTTCAGCGGCGATCTCAGCAAGCTGGCCGACGAACTGCATGTGATCGGTGTGAAGTCGGCGATCATGCCGATCCTCTACATTCCCGACCGCCTGGGTAATGATCTGCGCCAGGCCGGCGTCCAGATGACGGCCGACGACTGGAAGTGGAACGCCGACTTCCTGAACGAGAAGGCCGCCGTGCTGAAGAAGGCCGGCATTGTCAGCGGCTATCACAACCACAATTTCGAGTTCGCGCCGCTGGGGGATACCAACGGCATGGAGATCCTGCTGAAGGGCACCGATCCCAACCTGGTGACCTTCGAAATGGACGCCGGCTGGGTCACGGCCGCCGGCCAGGACCCGTTCGCCCTGCTGAAGGCCTACTCGGGTCGTTTCACCCAGATGCACGTCAAGGATGTCAAACCCTCGACCAAGTTCAATTTCGAGCTGAAGCAGGATCCGACCGAGGTCGGCGCCGGCATGATCGACTGGAAGAAGCTGCTGCCCGCCGCCTATGCGGAGGGCGTGCGGGGCTTCTACTACGAGCAGGAGCCGCCGTTCGCCCACGCGCGCCTGGAGTCGGCCAAGATCAGCTATGATTACCTGGCCAAGGTGGTCGCCTGATGGCCTTGCGACTGGCCATGGTTGGTGGCGGTCCGGGCTCGTTCATCGGGCCCGTGCACCGCATGGCGGCCGAGCTGGACGGCCGCATCCGGCTGGTCGCCGGCGTGTTCAGTCGCGATCCCGCCAAGAACGCCAAGGCCGCCGCCGACTGGGGTGTCGCGCCCGATCGGGTCTATCCGGACCATCACGCGATGATCGCGGCCGAGCGAGCACGGGACGATGGTGTCGATCTCGTTTCGGTGGTGACGCCCAACCATCTGCACTTCGACGTCTCGGCCGCCGCGTTGAAGGGCGGGTTGCACGTGATCAGCGACAAGCCCGCGACCCTGAACCTGGCACAGGCCCAGGAACTGGCGGAGATCGTCGCCGCCTCGGGCAAGCGGTACGGCCTGACCTACACCTACACCGGCTATCCGATGGTCCGCGAGGCGCGTGAGATCGTGGCGCGTGGCGACCTGGGCTCGGTGCGCAAGGTGGTCGTCGAGTATTCCCAAGGCTGGCTGTCGAAACCGCTAGAGCGCGACGGCGACAACAAGCAGGCCAGCTGGCGCGCCGACCCCTCCCAGTCGGGCGTCGGCGGCTGCATCGGCGACATCGGCGTGCATGCCTTCAACATCGCCGAGTTCGTGACCGGGGTGCGTGTCGAGCGCCTGTGCGCTGACGTCTCGACCGTTGTGCCGGGGCGCGGTCTGGACGACGATTGCAACGTGCTGCTGCGGTTCGAGGGGGGCGCGCGCGGCGTGCTGATCGCCTCGCAGATTTCGGCCGGCGCGCGCAACGGCCTGACGCTCAGCGTCTATGGCGAGAAGGGCGGCCTGACCTGGTCGCACGAGGATCCCAACGTCCTGACCCTGGACTGGCTGGACGGTCCAAGCCAGGTGTTTCACGCCGGTTCGGGTTATCTGGGCGCGGCCGCTCGCGCGGTCACACGGCTGCCGACGGGGCATCCGGAAGGCTTCATCGAGGCCTTCGCCAACATCTATCGCGACTTCGCTGACGCTATCGACGGACACGGCGGCGGCTTCGTGCCCGACATCGCCGAGGGCGTACGCGGCATGGCCTTCGTCGAGCGCGCCGTGGCGGCCAGCCGGGACGACGCCGGCTGGGTCAAGCTGGAAGGAGAGGGGCGATGAAGACGCTCAAGGGACCAGCCATCTTCCTGGCCCAGTTCATCGGTAGCGAGCCGCCGTTCGACAAGCTGGAGACCATGGCCAAGTGGGTCGCGGACCTCGGCTATGTCGGCGTGCAGATGCCGACCGGCGGCGCGGACTCGTTCTTCGACTTGGCCCTGGCGGCCGAAAGCCAGACCTATTGCGACGACATCGCTGGATTGCTGGCCGGTCACGGCCTGCAGATCACCGAGCTGTCGACCCACCTGCAAGGCCAGCTGGTCGCCGTGCATCCGGCCTATGACGAACTGTTCGACGGCTTCGCGCCGCCCGAGCTGCGCGGCAAGCCCAAGGAACGCCAGGAATGGGCCGTCGGTCAGGTCAAGGCCGCCGCCGTCGCCAGCCGGCGTCTGGGTCTGAAGGCGCACGCCACCTTCTCGGGCGCCCTGGCCTGGCCGTACTTCTACCCCTGGCCGCAGCGGCCGGCCGGTCTGGTCGAGGAAGCCTTCGCTGAGCTGGGGCGTCGCTGGAAGCCGATCCTGGACGTCTTCGAGAACGAGGGCGTCGACTGCTGCTATGAGATCCATCCCGGCGAGGATCTGCACGACGGCGCGACCTTCGAGCGATTTCTGGACGAGGTCGGCGGCCACGCGCGCGCCAACATCCTGTACGACCCCAGCCACTTCGTCCTGCAGCAGCTGGATTATCTGGCCTACATCGATCGTTACCACGAGCGCATCAAGGCCTTCCACGTCAAGGACGCCGAGTTCCGCCCCACGGCCCAGTCGGGCGTCTATGGCGGCTACCAGGGCTGGGTCGATCGGCCAGGCCGCTTCCGCTCGCTGGGCGACGGCCAGGTGGACTTCAAGGCGATCTTCTCCAAGCTGGCCCAATATGACTACGACGGCTGGGCGGTGCTGGAGTGGGAGTGCGCCCTCAAGCACCCGGAGCAGGGCGCTGCTGAAGGGGCGCCGTTTATCCGCGACCACATCATTCGCGTGACGGACAAGGCGTTCGACGATTTCGCCGGCAGCGCGCCGGACGCTGGCCGCAATCGTCGGCTATTGGGCCTGTAGGCCGCCGCCAACCTCTGACGGAGTTCCTTGATGAAGTTCCAGCTTACGCTCGCTGCCATTCTGGCCGGGATGGCGACCAGCGCCATCGCCGCGCCGCCTTCGGGGCAGCAGGTTTTCGAGCAGCGCTGCACGGTCTGCCATTCGTTGCAGCCCGCGCCGGGCAAGATGGGGCCGCCGCTGGCCGGGGTCGTCGGCCGTAAGGCCGGAACCGCGCCCGGCTTCGCTTACAGCAACGCGATGAAGGCTTCTGGCATTACCTGGACGCCGGACAAGCTGGACGCCTTCATCAAGGCCCCGGGCAAGACCGTACCTGGCACCAAGATGCTACTGGGCGCGCCGGACCCCGAACAGCGCGCCGCGGTGATCCAGTATCTGACCTCGCTGAAGAAGTGATGGGTCCTGACGACGCTAGGCGTCGTCAGTTCCTGGCTCCGGCTTGGGCGGCGCTCAGCGCGCCGTCAATTCCTGGATCTCGATGTCCTTGAACTCGATCGGATGGCCTTCGCTCTGCAGGGCGATGTAGCCCTCGGTCACCGGCTGAGCGCCCCGCGCCAGAATGTAGGGCTTGGCGCCGTCCGCCACGGTGTCTTCTGGATCCAGAGTCACGTCCGCATAGTGGTGGACGGTCACGCCATTGATCTTTTGCGTGATTTCGCCGTTCGGCAGCACATCCAACTCGGCCTTGACCCAGGTCCCGTTGGGAACCGTGGGCGCGTTCGCCGGCGGGGTGCAGTGCTCTTTGACCTTGGCGCCGTCGATGGTGATCGTGACGCCGGGCGTGCAGACCGCGCCGGTGGGACGAGGCGCGTCGCCCTCCTTGCCCAGCAATTGGAACTCGACCGAGACCGGGAACGACTGATCGACCGTCATGCTCTCGGGGCTCTGGCTGGCGAACATGATGCCGCTGTTGCTGCGCGCCCACGCCGGCGTGTCAGGCAGGCCGCCTTCGGTGAGGAAGCGGTAGGTCAGGCGCAGGCGGTAGGCCTTGAACGGGGTCTTGTAGAACAGATGCCCGAACTGGCCGTTCATCTTGTCGTATCCGGCGTAGGAGACCCGGATCGCGCCGTGGTCGACCACGAAGGTGTCGCGGTAGTTCTCGCCGGCGGGATGCTTGGCGACCTTTGGCGTCCAGCCATTCAGGGTCTTGCCGTCGAACAAGGAGCGCCACGGCCCGGCCTTGGGTTCTGGCGCCTTGGGTTCCTGGGCGCTGGCGGCGAGGCCCACGCACAGCGCCAGGCCGCTGGCCAGCAATCCGGCGACGAGGCGGCGAGTCCGAACGGTCGATGTGGTCATGGCGTCCCTTGTTCCTCCTTGTGACTCGACAATTTGACGTGAAATGCCGAGCTTTCTTGCAATGTAACCCATTTCATGGAAGCCTCCAGGCAAGAATGAAGGGTATCGCCGAGGTCGGGGCGTCGCGTTGCTTAGGGCTTCCGGCGTGGTCCATCGAGCGGCCGCAAAGGGAGCGAACATGGCCAATCTGAACGGCCGAGCGCGTCGGAAGAACACGTACGACGCTATCGTGGTGGGCAGCGGTATCACCGGCGGCATGGCCGCCAAGGAGCTGACCCAGAAGGGGCTGAAGGTCCTGGTGCTGGAGCGGGGGCGCATGGTCCGCCACCTCGAGGACTATCCGACCGCTGTCCTTGATCCCTGGCAGACCAAGTATCCTCAGGGGCAGTTGCCGCAGGCCGAACTGGCCGCGCACTATCCGGTGCAGCGTCGCACCAACTACACGATGACGGAGTACACTCAGCACTTCTTCGTCCGTGACGACGAAAACCCGTATTCCGAGGAAAACCGCTTCGACTGGATTCGCGGCTATCACGTCGGCGGCCGGTCGCTGACCTGGGGGCGGCAGAGCTATCGTCATAGCCCGATCGATTTCGAGGCCAACGGCCGCGAAGGGATCGGGGTTGACTGGCCTATCCGCTACGAGGACCTGGCCCCCTGGTACGAACATGTCGAGCGCTTCATCGGCGTTTCCGGCCAGCATGAGGGCTTGGCCCATTTTCCCGACGGCCACTACCAGCCGCCGATGGAGATGAACTGTGTCGAAAAGGCGTTCAAGGCCAAGTCCGAGGCGCGGTTCCCTGAGCGCCGAGTCTCGATCGGCCGTGCGGCGCACCTGACCGAGCCGACCGAGGAGCAACTGAGCCTGGGCCGCACCAAGTGCCAGTTCCGCAACATGTGCATTCGAGGCTGCCCGTTTGGCGGCTATTACAGCTCCAACTCCGGCGGCCTGGTGGCGGCCGAGCGCACCGGCAATCTGGTGATCCGCCCCAACTCGATCGTCACCGAGCTGATCTATGACGAGAAGGCCGGCAAGGCGACCGGGGTGCGGATCCTGGACGCCGAGACGAAGAAGGACGAGGAGTTCCACGCCGACGTCATCTTCCTGTGCGCCTCGGCCTTCAACTCGACCTGGATCATGATGAACTCGACCAGTTCGCGGTTCCCCAATGGTTTCGGCAACGCCAGCGACCAGCTGGGCCGCAATGTCATGGACCACCACCTGGGCGTCGGGGCCAGCGGCGAGGCGCCCGAGTTCGCCGACATGTATTATTCTGGTCGCCGTCCGAACGGCATCTACGTGCCGCGCTTTCGCAACCTCGGCGACGCGGCGACCAAGCGCAGCGACTACCTGCGTGGCTTCGGCTATCAGGGCGGCGCCTCTCGCGCGGGCTGGGATCGGGACCTGGGCAACCGCGCCCAGGGCGCCAAGGGCTTCGGCGCGGGACGCAAGGGCGCGCTCACCCAGCCCGGTCCGTGGACCATGGGCCTGGGCGGTTTCGGCGAGATTCTTCCCTACGAGGACAACCGCATCACCCTGAACCGCGAGATGAAGGACGCCTTCGGTCTGCCGACCCTGACGTTCAATGTCACCATCCGCGAGAACGAGATCGCCATGCGGCGCGACATGCAGACCGCGGCGGCCGAGATGCTGGAAGCCGCGGGCTTCAAGAACGTCCAGGGCAGGGACAGCGGCTACGCGCCGGGCCTAGGCATCCACGAGATGGGCACCGCCCGTATGGGGCGCGATCCCAAGACCTCGGTGCTGAACGCGCACAACCAGGTTCACGAGTGCAAGAACGTCTATGTCACCGATGGCGCGGCAATGACCTCGGCGTCGTGCGTGAACCCGTCCCTGACATATATGGCGCTGACGGCGCGGGCCGCCGATCATGCGGTCCAGGCCCGCAAGCGGGGAGACCTGTGATGCTGAATCGACGCGACGCGATCCGCGGCCTGGCTCTGGCGGTCGGGGTGGGGGCCTCCGGATGGGCCGAGCGCGCCCTGGCCGCCGCCGGGCCGGCCCCGGCGCTGACCTGGACGCCCACCGCCCTGACGCAGGACCAGGCGCGCCTGTTGGACGTGGTCGCCGAGCTGATCATCCCCGCGACGGACACCCCGGGCGCCCGCGCGGCTGGCGTGCCGCAGTTCATCGACCGCGCCGTGGGCGACTATTACGAAAAGGGCCAGGTGGAGCAGCTGCTGGGCGGATTCGCGCGCATGGACGCCGACGCGCGCGCGGCCCACGGCGATGTCTTCGTCGCGCTCGCGCCCGAGCATCAGGTCGCGCTGCTGACGGCCTATGACCAAGAGGCCGGGGTCGCGCGCGGCCAGAACCAGTCGCACTTCTTCACGGCGCTGGAGGACATGGTGACGGTCGGTTACTTCACCTCCGAGGCCGGCGCGACCGAGGCGCTGAAGTACGATCCCGTCCCTGGCGCCTATCATGGCTGCGTGCCCTTGGCCGAAGTCGGGCGGGCCTGGGCGACCCGCTAGTCCAGCAGCTGCAGGAAATTGGCCAGCGGCGGGGCGATGTCGCCGCCGCGCCAGGCTAGGCCGGTCTCCAGCTCTGGCGCCTGGCCGGCCAGCGGGACGTAGCGCACACCCGTGCGCGCCAGGTTGCGCAGCGACGCCGGCACCAGGGCTATGCCCAGGCCGCTGGACACTAGGCTGATGATCGTCTGCATCTGAATGGCCTCCTGGACGATGCGCGCCCGTCCGCCCAGGGCGGTGAAATAGCCAGTGACCAGGTCGTGGAAGGCCGGCGCCACCTGCCGGGGAAACAGGATCAGGGGCGAGGCCAGCACCTCTTCGCGCGACAGCGCCTCGGCGTCCCCGATCTGCCCGGTGTCGATCCAGGCGCTGGGCACGGCGGCGACCAGTGGCTCGCGCAGCAGGCGGCGGTAGCTCAGCGACGGCGGCAAGGGCTGTTCCGCCGACGGGATGATGATGCCCGCATGCCGTTCACCGTTCACCAGGGCCGGCAGCTGCACGTCGCTGGTGGCCTCGAACAGCTGGATCTCGACGTTCGGAAAGGCCTGGGAATAGCGCCGCACCAATGACGGGAGGAGGCTGTAATCGGCCGTGCTGACGAACGACAGCGACAGCCGCCCGGTCTGGCCGTCGCGGATGCCGCGCGCGATGATTGGCAGCTCGTTCAGACCGGCGAGGACGTCCAGCACACGCGGCAACCATTCCTCGCCCAGGGACGTCAGGCGAACATTGCGCTTGGTGCGGGCGAACAGCGGCGCGCCCAGTTCACGTTCCAGCCCCATGATCGACTGGCTGAGCGGCGGCTGGGTCATACGCAGCCGTTCGGCCGCCCTCCCGAAGTGCAGTGTGTCGGCGACGGCGGCGAAGTGGCGAAGCTGGCGAACGTCCATTTGATATGTATAGCGACCTAATCGGCGCTTATTAATATATTTTGTCGGCGCAAAGAACGGCTCTAAAAGACCACGCAGCCGACATTGAGATTGACCGACATGCCTCCCTATCGCTCTCGCACCTCCACCCACGGCCGCAATATGGCGGGCGCCCGGGGCCTCTGGCGCGCCACCGGCATGAAGGACGAGGACTTCGGCAAGCCGATCATCGCGGTGGCCAACAGCTTCACTCAGTTCGTCCCGGGCCACGTGCACCTGAAGGACCTGGGCCAGCTGGTCGCGCGCGAGATCGAGGCCGCCGGGGGCGTGGCCAAGGAATTCAACACCATCGCTGTGGACGACGGCATCGCCATGGGCCACGGCGGCATGCTGTATTCGCTGCCCAGCCGTGAGCTGATCGCCGACAGCGTCGAGTACATGGTCAACGCGCACTGCGCCGACGCCATCGTCTGCATCTCCAATTGCGACAAGATCACCCCTGGCATGCTGATGGCCGCCATGCGGCTCAACATCCCGGTCGTCTTCGTCTCGGGCGGCCCGATGGAGGCTGGCAAGGTGCAGGTGAAGGGCGCGATCCGCGCGCTGGACCTGGTCGACGCCATGGTCGTCGCCGCCGACGACAAGTACACCGACGAGGAAGTGACCGCGATCGAGAAGGCCGCGTGCCCAACCTGCGGCTCGTGCTCAGGGATGTTCACCGCCAATTCGATGAACTGCCTGACCGAGGCCCTGGGTCTGTCGCTGCCGGGCAACGGCTCGGTCCTGGCCACCCACGCCGACCGCGAAGCGCTGTTCAAGGAAGCTGGCCGGCTGATCGTCGACCTCTGCCAGCGCTGGTACGAGCAGGAAGACCCGACGGCCCTGCCGCGCGGCATCGCCACCCGGGCGGCGTTCGAGAACGCCATGAGCCTGGACATCGCCATGGGCGGCTCGACCAATACGGTGCTGCACCTGCTGGCCGCCGCCAGCGAGGGCGGGGTCGACTTCGGCATGGCCGACATCGACCGCCTGTCGCGCCGCGTGCCGTGTCTGTCCAAGGTCGCTCCGGCCAAGGCCGATGTGCACATGGAAGACGTCCACCGCGCCGGCGGGGTGATGGCCATCCTGGGTGAGCTGGAACGCGGCGGCCTGATCGACGCCAGCCAGCCGACCGTCCACGCGACGACGATGGCGGAAGCTTTGGCCCGCTGGGACATAGGCCGGACCAACAGCGCTGTCGCTGCTGAATTTTTCCGCGCCGCGCCGGGCGGCAAGCCGACCCAGATCGCCTTCAGCCAGGCCGCCCGCTGGGAGAACCTGGACCTGGACCGCGAGAAAGGCGTCATCCGTTCGGTCGAGCACCCCTTCTCGAAGGACGGCGGCCTGGCCGTGCTGTTCGGCAATCTGGCCCCCGAGGGCTGCATCGTGAAGACGGCCGGGGTCGACGACTCGATCCTGACCTTCAAGGGAACGGCGCGGGTGTTCGAGAGCCAGGAGACCGCCGTCAGCGGCATCCTGGGCGGCCAGGTCAAGGCCGGCGAGGTCGTGGTCATCCGCTACGAAGGCCCCAAGGGCGGACCGGGCATGCAGGAGATGCTGTACCCGACCACCTATCTGAAATCGAAGGGCCTGGGCGCGGCCTGCGCACTGATCACCGACGGTCGCTTCTCGGGGGGCACCTCGGGCCTCTCGATCGGCCACGTCTCGCCGGAAGCCGGCGAGGGCGGTCTGATCGCCCTGGTCGAGACCGGCGACTCCATCCTGATCGACATTCCCAACCGGGGTATCACCCTGGAGGTTTCGGACGACATCCTGGCTCAACGCCGCGCCGCTCAGTTGGCGCGCGGCAAGGACGCCTGGAAGCCCGCCGATCGCAAGCGCGAGGTCAGCCCGGCGCTGCGCGCCTACGCCGCCATGACCACCAACGCCGCGCGCGGCGCGGTGCGGGACGTGTCGCAGGTCGAGCGGGGCTAACCCAGACGGGAGAGCGCCCGGTTCCAGGACACCAACGCCGGACCGGGCGCGAACGCCACCTCGCTGGCGGTGACGATGAAGATCGAATGGGTGGCGGCGTCGACGACCTGCTCCACCTCGCACACGGCGCTGGCCAGCCCGCCGCGATAGACGGGCGCGCTCGCGGCGCGGCGCCAGCGTTCGAGCGTGAAGCGCTCGCCCGCTCGGTGGCTGCTGGCGAACCGCAGCGCCTCATCCTCGTCGGTGGACCCCAGCAGGGCGACGCCGAGGTGAGAGCGGGTCAGCAGGGCGTCGTGGCAGCCGGCTTCCTTGCGGACGCAGAACAGAAAGCGCGGCGGCTCGACCGACAGGCCGGTGATCGAGCTGACCAGCAAGCCGCGCGGCGTATCGCCATCCCAGCAGGAGACGATGGCGACGCCGCTCGCCAGGTGCGCGAGCACCTCCTTGAAATCGACGGGAGATGTCGAGATCGACGGCGAGGGCGGAGCGGCGTCGTACGGAGCCATGGGGCTCAGCTCGCGGCCTTGGCCAGGCGAAGATCGCGTTCGGCGACCAATTGACGGACCAGGGGGATCAGGTCGCGACCATAGGCGACCGCGTCCTCGACCGGATCGAAGCCCCGGATCAGGAAGGTCGAAACCCCCAAGTCGTAGTAGTCCAGCAGGCTCTCGGCGACCTGTTCTGGCGTGCCGACCAAACCCGTGGAGTTGCCCTGGGCGCCGGTGACGGCGGCGACGCCCGTCCACAGGCGCTTGTCCAGGCGCGAGCCTTCGGCGGCGGCGTCCAGCAGGCGCTGCGAGCCGGCATTGGGCGGGCGGTGACCGGCGGTGGCCAGACCGGTGGCCTCGCGCAAGGCCTTAGCGCGGCCGACGATATCGTCGGCGCGCTTCCAGGCGGCCTCCTCGGTGTCGGCGATCACGGGGCGCAGCGACAGCGAGAACCGCACCTGGCGACCGTGCTTGGCGGCCGCCGCGCGCACGCGGGCGATGGTCTCGCGCACCTGGGCCTGGGTCTCGCCCCAGAGGGCGTAGATGTCGGCGTGCTTGCCGGCCACCGGGATCGCCGCGTCGGACGAGCCGCCGAAATAGATCGGGATGTGCGGCGCCTGCAGCGGCTTCACCGCGCCGAAGCCCTGGTCGACCTTGTAGTACTTGCCTTCGTAGTCGAAGGGCTTGTCGCCGGTCCATTCGGCGCGGACGATGTCCAGATACTCGCTGGTCCGGGCGTAGCGCTCGTCCTTGGTCAGGTGATCGCCGTCCTTGGCCAGTTCCTCGTCCGAGCCCCCGGTGATGATGTGCACGGCCACGCGGCCGCCGGTGAAGTGATCCAGCGTCGCCAGCTGGCGAGCGGCCAAGGTCGGCTGGGTGAAGCCCGGGCGGTGGGCGATCATGAAGTTCAGCTTTTGGGTCACCGAGGCGGCGTGGGCCACGACCAACTGGCTTTCCGGGCCGGTCGAGTGGAAGGCCACGAGGGCGCGGTCGAAGCCGCCTTCCTCATGCACGCGCGCGGTCTTCTCGACGTACGAGACGTCGATCGCGGGGCCGGTGGGCGGATGAATCTCGGACGCGTGCTGCGTGCCGATGAAACCGATGAATTCGACGCTCATGGCGGGCTCCAGTCTTGTCGGATTGAACCTTAGAGGCGGCCTCGCCCGGAAATGAGCGAGGAGTTTTCAAGCGGGTTATGCGGACGGCTCATCAGGCCGTGACGGGTATCGCTTCCTTGCGAAGGGCGCGGACGACCGAGGGGCGAGCGAAGGCGCGGGCGGCCTTGGCGCTCCAGGCGGGATAGCTGGTGGTGTCGATCTGGCGACGCTCGGCCCAGCGCCAGATGACCAGGGCGTAGGCGTCGACGGCGCTGAAGCTCTCGCCCAGCAGCCATGGGCCGGGCCCCTGGGCCAGGCGCTCGATGTCGGTCAAGGTGCGGGCGAAGCGGGCCTCGCCGGGCGTGGCCAAGGCGGCCTTCACCGCCTCGTCGTCAGCGTAGCGCTCGGGGCGGGCGATCTGGGCGAAGGCCACGTGCACCGTGCTGGCGAACCAGCTCATCACCTCATAGGCCTTGGCCAGCTTCAGCGGGTCGGCCAGCGGCAGCAGTTCGCTGTGCGGGTAGCGGTGGGCCAGGTAGGTCAGGATGGCCAGCACCTCGGTCACCGGCTGGCCGTCGACCACCAGGGTCGGCACGCGGCCGCGCGGATTGACCTTCAGGTACTCGGGCTTGCGCTGGTCGCCCGCCGCCAGGTCCAGGCGATGGGCGGCGTAGGGCAGGTCGATCTCCTCCAGCGCCACCAACGGGGCCAGGGACGAGGATCCGGGGGCGAAATAGAGCTTCAGGGTCATCGTTTCGGCCTCAGATCACGTAGAAGCCGTGCGTGCCGTCGCGGGCCAGTTGGTCGACCAGGCCAAACTCCCAGTCGAGGTAGGCCTGCATCGCCTCGGCGGCGTTGTCGGTGCCCTCGTAGGGACGCTTGTAGACGTCGGTCGGGGCGTTGGCGGCGCGGGTCAGGCCGGCCTCGACGGCCCGGCCGGCGGCGATCCAGCCGTCGGCGCCGCCGGCCAGGACACGGATGGGACGGTCGGTCAGCGCCTCCAGTTCCGGCGCGGCGAGGGCGGCCAGGGCGCCGTCGGGGGATGTCAGGACGATGGCCTTGTCCTTGGGCAGCTTATCCAGCGCCTCTGGCAGCTGGGCGCGGATGGCGAACCAGGCGCCGGGCACGTGGGCCTTGCGGTGACGCGGGCTGGGGGCCAGGTCGACCACCACCACGGCCTCGTCGGCGATGGCCTGGGCCAGGTCGCGGGGCGACAGGGTCTCGACGCTGGGCAGGGCAGGCAGTCGCGACGTCCAGGCGCCGGTTTCCAGCGCGCCGTCGAAGCCGCCGTCCAGCACGTAGACCTCCCAGCCCAGTTGGGCCAGCCACGAGGCGGTCATGTCGGCGCGCGGCCCCAGGTCGTCGGCCAGTACGATGCGACCGCCGCGCACCGGGGCGAAGACGTCGGTTTCCTGCACCAACTGGCCGCCGGGCGCGGAACGGAAGCCGGGCGGGTGGCCCGCCGCATATTCCTCGGGTGTGCGGACATCGAAGCGGTAGAGCGTGCGATCCTGGTCCTTGGCCAGATCGGCCAGGCCCTGGCCGTCGAGGCGGCGGACGCCGGCGCGGTAGGCGACATCGCGAGCGCGGGCGCGAGCCTCGGACAGGGTCTGCTCGCGTACGTCCGGGAACTTGCGCGACTGGCCGTGCTCCAGTGTCTGCTGGGCCAGGGTCCAGCCGATGGTGCCGTTGCGCAGGGCGAAGACGGGATTGGGCAGGCCGGCGTTGACCAGCGACTGGGCGCCGATGAGGCTGCGCGTCCGGCCGGCGCAGTTGACGATGATGGTGGTGGCCGGATCGGGGGCCAGTTCGCGGGCCCGCAGGACAAGTTCCGCGCCGGGCGTGCTGACGCCGCCGGGGATGCTCATCACGGCGTATTCCTCGAACCGGCGGGCGTCCAGGATCACCTGGTCGGCCTTGGCGTCGATGCGGGCCTGGACCTCCTGGGCGGGCAGGGACGGAGTGTGTCGCCGCGCCTCGACCAGTTCGCCGAACGCCTTGCTGTAGGAATTGACGTCCTGGAACAGTTCGTAGCCGGCCGCCCGCCAGCCGCCGAGGCCGCCCTTCAGGGCGTGGACGTTCGTATAGCCTAGCGCCGCCAGCCGTTCGCCCGCCGGCGTGACCAGGCCCTCGCCGTCGTCATAGAGCACGATCTTGGTCTCCTGGCGCGGGACGCGGTCCAGGATCTCGACCTCCAAACGGCTGAGCGGCAGCTGCGAGGCGAACAGAGGGTGGGCCCTGGCGAACGGATCCTCCTCGCGCAGGTCCAGCAGGGCGATCTCGCGCCGGGCGATCAGGTCGCGGCGGACCTCTTCGGGGGAGATGACGGACAGGGTCATTCGGCGGCTCCGTAAGCCAGGGCGCTGGCGCGATCGAACAGAAGGGGCGGCGGGACGTCGGCGTAGCCGGAGACGAAAGGCTTCGGGCGGCCTTCGGCGTCGTAGGTCGAGCGCTTCACCGTGCCGATGTCGGCTCCGTAGACGTGGATGCTGATCGAGGTCCGGTCGTCGAAGGCGTTGGCGACGCGGTGGATGTCGCCGACCGTGGGCGAGACCGCCTCGACCTGGCCAGGTTCCAGGCGGTGGACCTCGCCGACGGCGGCCAGGGCCTCGCCGCGTCGCTCATAGGCCTGTGAAAGCTCGGCCCCGCGCAGGACGCCAACCAGACCCCAAACGGTGTGGTCGTGGACTGGCGTGGCCTGGCCCGGACCCCAGACGAAGCTGACCACCGAGAACCGCCCGGCCGGGTCCCGGTGCAGCAGGTACTGCTGGTAGCGCGCGGGATCCGGCCGGGTCTGCGGTTCGGGCAACCAATCGTCCTGGGCGACCAGTTGCGCGAGCAGCGCGCCGCCCTCGCGCAGGATCACGGCTTCGTCGCCGGTCTGGTCCAGCAGGGCGAAGAGGTCGGCGACGAAGTCCGAGAGACGGTGAGGGCGATGCTGGCTCATGGGATCACAGCGCGTATTTGAGGGTGACCAGGACGGTCCGGGGATCGGGGAAGTTCAGGTAGTAGACCGCCGTCGACGGCGTGTAGGTCGAGCTGACCGGCTTCTGGGAATTGAGGATGTTGCGGACCGAGACGCTGACGGCCCAGCGCGGATCGGGCGTCGTCCAGGTCGCGACCCCGTTCAGGAAGCCTTGCGAGGGGATGTTGTTTTGGCCGCCGGCGGCCGGGGTGGCGCTGGTGACGATGCCGCTCTGCCACTGGGCGTTCAGACCCAGGCGCAGCGAGCCCGGGATATCGATCGGCGGGTCGTAGGTGATCCCGCCCGCCAGGCTCCAGCGCGGCGAGTTCAGCAGGCGGTTGCCGTCGGCGTTGACGCCCGCGCCGCCGGCGCCCTTGTAGTCGTCATAGACCGCGTACAGCCAGCCGACGTTGAACTGGGCGCTCAGGCGCTCGGTCGGCCGCGCCTCGGTCTCCAGCTCGACGCCGTAGGTGCGGGCCTTGCCGGCGTTGCCGCGGCGGCTGCCGACATAGGCCGGGTCGTAGAACGAGACCTGCAGGTCCTGGTAGTCGTTGTAGAAGGCCGCCAGGTTGGCCCGCAGGCGCTGGTCCAGCAGCTGGGTCTTCAGGCCTGTCTCGTAGGTGGTAACGTCCTCGGGCGCGAAGGGCAGGGTGGCCAGGTCCAGCCGCGTGGCGCGATTGTCGAAGCCGCCCGACTTGAAGCCCTTCGAATAGCTGACGTACTGCAGGACGTCTGGCGTCCACTGGTACTGGACCGACAGCTTGGGCGTGATTGCCGACCAGGTCTTTTCGGCCTGGCCCTTGATCGACTGGCCCGTCACCTGGCCGGCCAGGTTCAGCACCTTGTTGTCGAAGGCGAAGTCCTTCTCCTCGTTGGTCCAGCGCAGGCCGGCGGTCAGGGAGAGGCGCTCGTTCGCCTTCCAGGTCGCCTCGCCGAACACGGCGTAGGCGTCGGTGTTGGTGATGTTGTGGGCGCGGGCGAAGTTGTAGTTGCCGGGCGTCACGGCCGGATCCGTCGCCAGCGCGTTGCGGCGGCTGTAGCCGTCGCGCTGCACGAAGAACCGCTCGTGCAGATAGAACAGGCCGCTGGTGAAGGTGACGTCGCCGAAGTCGCCGTTCAGCTGGACTTCTTGGGTGACGTACTGATCGTTGTAGTGGATCAGGTTCTTCTGGATCAGCGCCGCCTCGCCGTCGTTGTCATAGTTGACCGGATTGAGGTTGAAGCCGCCATAGGCGGTGATCGACTTCAGCTTAAGGCGCTCGGACAGTTCGTACTGGACGCGCAGCGAGCCGCTGATCTGGTCCAGGTCCTGGGTCGGCTCGACCTCGGAGTAGGAGCGGTCCTTGCGGAACACGCCGCCAGGCTGGCTCACCGGGATATAGCTGCGGGTGTCGCTGCGATCGCACAGAGCGTTCACCGTCAGCAGAACGTCCAGGCGCTCGGTCGGCGTCCAGCGCAGCTTGGCGCGGAAGGCGTCCAGGTCGATGCGGTTGACGTCGTGGTTCAGCGTCGGGTCGAAGGCGGTCCCGTCGCGCTTGTGGTGAATGTAGGACAGGCTGCCCGACAGCTTGTCGGCGACCAGCGGGCCTTCGATCAGGGCGCGGACGTCGACGGCGCCGTAGTTGCCCAGGCCGACCTCGGCCTTGGCGCGCAAGGTCTGGCCCGGATCGCGGGTGATGATCCGCAGGGCGCCGGCGCTGGAATTGCGGCCGTACAGCGTGCCCTGCGGGCCGCGCAGCACCTCGATGCGCTCCAGGTCGTTGAACTCGACCATCGAGCCGATCTGGCGAGGGATGTAGACGTCGTCGACATAGACGGCCAGCACCGGCTCCTGGATTGGATCGGCCTCGCCGACGCCGCGCAGGGCGTAGGTCTGGGTGGTGTGGCTGATCGTGACCCGGCTGATCGACAGGTTCGGGATCTGGCCCGACAGGTCGCGGATGTTGTCGATCTTGCGATCGGCCAGGACCTGCTGGCCGAAGGCCGAGATGGCGATGGCGGTCTTTTGCAGGTCGGTTGCGCGGCGCTCGGCGGTGACGATGACTTGCTCGACGGCCGGAGCGGCGCCATCGGCCGAGGCGGTGGGCTCGGCGGCCTGAGCCGCGCCGGTGATCGCCAGAGTGGAGCCGAAGAGCAGCAGGTCGCGCAGATGAAGTTTAGACATTCGATCTATCCCCGATTTATTTTGTAGGGATTTGTCATCCGTGCGATCTGTGCTCAATGAATATAAAGTTCAGAAATCGATAGATTTGCTCATATCGTGAGATATGGATTTCTATATTTAAATCCCGAATATCATTTGAGATAAGGCGTCAGTCGGTCGTCCCAGAGCGGTTTAACCTGAACGGCGCTTGGAATAAGCTTGGCGGCTGCGAACGTATCGGCCACGGCCTGCTGGGAGGCGATCGCCGCGTTGCTGATCGGCCCCAGGATCGAGGGCGAGCTGCGCTCTCGGAACTCCTGCTCGTAATAGGCCTGTTTGACCCCCGTGGCGGCGGCGCGGACCTGGGCCCAGCGCACCCCGTCGGCGTTGAGCCAGTCGAAGACCTTGCGGTAGCGCTGAACGTAGTCGCCGATCGCCTTCAGGCGCGCCGGGTCGTCCAGCGCTTCCCGCGAGGCGGTGATCAGATAGTTGCCCGACAGGATGCCCTGGGCCGTGGTCAGCACCCGCGCTCCGGCCTCGCGGGCCTGGTAGACGATGACGCCGTAGATGATCCACGCGTCCAGCGATCCGCTCTGGAAGGCGGCCAGGCCATCCTGCGGACTGAGCGCCACCGGCGTGATGTCGGCCCAGGTCAAACCGGCCTTTTCCAGCAGGCGCAGCAGGATGTAGTGCGAGGTCGTCGCCTTCACATAGCCAACGCGCTTGCCCTTCAGCTGGCCGAAGTCCTGGACGGTCGAGCCCTTGGGCACGAGCACGACCTGATTGTTCACGTCGCCCTGCAGCACGCCGACGATGCGGACCAGATTGCCCGGATGACCCGCGATGAAGATCGGCGGGATCTCGCTCATCCCGCCGAAGTCGAGGGCGCGGGCGTTGATCGCCTCGGCGATCAGATTGCCGCCGGCGAACTGGGTGCGGGCCAGCTTGTACGGTGGCTCGCCCACGCCGGCTTCCTTGAAGAAGCTCTCGGGATTGCCGCGATAGGTCGCCACCCGCAGGGTCAGGTCCGACAGATCGCCGGACGCGGCGGGAGTCTTCGGCGAGCAGGCGGCGAGGCCGGCGATCGAAAGGCCGCCCAGCATCAGGCTTCGGCGGGAGAAGGAAAGGCCGGTCATCAGTCGAACAGGTCCGGCTCTTCTTCAGTGACGACGTCCCAGTAGGGTTGGAAGGCCCACAGCCCGCCGATCTCGGAGCCGACCTGGCTGGCTGTGTGCTTGGCGACTTCGGTCGGCATAGGCTTGGTCGGACCGGCTGCTTCGGCCAGCAGTTGGGTCTGGCAGGCGTTCTCGAGCGCCAGATAGCGCCAAACCGCCGCCTCGACCGACTGGCCGACGGTCAGGATGCCGTGGTTCTGCAGGATCACCGCCTTCTTCGAACCCAGGGCCCTGGCGATCTTCTGGCCCTCGCTGGTGTCCAGCACGACGCCGGAGAATTCCTCGAACAGGGCATGATCCTCATAGAAGGCCGCCGAGTCCTGGGTCAGGGGATCGAGCAGCCGGCCGAGGGCCGACCAGGCCTTGCCGTACAGCGAGTGCGAGTGGGCGGCGGCCACGACGTCGGGCCGGGCCTCGTGCAGCTGGCTGTGGATGGCGAAGGCGGCGCGGTTCAGGCGCGGGGGGACCTTGGCCGGCGGCTGGACGATCTGGCCGTCATGGCTGACCAGCATCAGGTCCGAGACCTTGATCCGGCTGAAGTGCACGCCGAACGGATTGACCCAGAAGTGGTCGGTCAGCTCCGGGTCGCGGGCGGTGATATGGCCGGCGCCACCCATGTCGAAGCCATGGCGGCCAAACAGGCGGTACGAGGCGGCCAGGCGCTGCTTGCGATAGAGCCGCTCGGCCTCGAGCGTCGGCTGGCGCGGGATCTCGCGCGAGCCGAACTCGGGCAGTACGGTCTCGATCTTGGCGGGATGCGGCGCGGCGGACGCGAAGTCCTTGGCCGAGGGGATGGCGGTCATCGCTGGATGTCCTTCAGTAGCCGCGCGACAGGTCGACGACGCCGGCCAGGGGCGCGCCGGAGCGGAAGCGGGCCAGGTTCTCGGCGAACTGGGTCGCCAGGTTGATGCGGGTGTCGGGCGTGTGCACCGAGGTGTGCGGCGACAGGCGCACCTTGGGGTGGCCGTAGAACGGATGGGCGTCCGGCAGCGGCTCGGGATAGGTGACGTCCAGGCTGGCGCGGCCGACCCGGCCTTCGTCCAGCGCCGCCAGCAGGGCCTCGTCGTCGATCAGGGCGCCGCGGGCGATGTTGATCAGGTGCAGGCCGGGCTTGGCGTGCAGCAGCAGGTCGCGGTTGACGATCCGCTCGGTCTGGGGCGTGGCCGGGGCGGCGAGGACGACGTGGTCGCCGCGCTCGAACAGGGTCTTGAGGTCGGCGACCCGCTCGACGCCCGGCACGGGGATGGGCGCGTCCGAGCGGCGGACGGCCAGGACGTTGATCCCCAGCGCCTGGGCGCGCGGGGCCAGGGCTTCGCCGATGGCCCCGAAGCCGACCAGGCCCAGCGTCGAGCCGGCGACCAGCTTCAGTTGCTGGGGGACCCAGCGGTGGGCGGTGTCGATCCAGATGTCGGGCAGGCGCTTGGCCTCGGCCAGGATCGCGGCCAGGGCGAATTCGGCCAGGGCCACGGCTGACGAGCCGCGCGCCGAGGTGACGACCGGCCCGTCGAACAGCCAGTCCGGATAGAAGTCGATGCCCACCGAGACCAGTTGCACCCAGCGCACGTCGAACGGCCAACCGGGTGGGGCGTGTTCGGGCAGGACGCCGCCGGCCTTGCGGAACGGCGCGGCGACCAGCACCTTGGCCTGCGGCGGCAGGGGCGTGGTCAGGCCCGGCGGGACGGGAACGATGTCGGCGTTGTCCACGTGCTGGGCGAAGACGCTGTTGAACACCTCGGGCAGCTGGCTGGCGACGACGATGCGGCTCATGACGTGAGGCTCGCGAAGGCGGCGCGGCCGGCGCTGGTCAGCACGACGTCGGCCTGGGGCGTGTGGACCCGGCCGCACAGGACGTCGCGATGGTGGCGCTCCAGCGGGTTCAGGCGGGTCAGGCCGGGATTGCCGGTCAGCTTCAGGGCTTTCTCGACGACGGTGATGGCGTTCTCGGTGACCAGGTGCTTGACCAGGCTGGCCTCGACGCCGTCGACTTCGCCGCGCGCGGCGGTGTCCAGCAGGACGCGGTTGGACAGCAGCAGGCCGTCGATCTCGCCGACCGCCTCCTGGAAGCGGGGCAAGGTCGACAGGGCCGCGCCCAGATTGGCGGGTTTGCGATTGGCCAGGAACTCGACCAGCCAGTCGCGGGCCGCACGGGCGACGGCGTCGTAGATGGCCGAGGTCAGCACCGCCGACCAGGCGGCGAAGCTGGCCGGGTAGGGCGGCGGCGCGCCGACGGGCTGCGGATCCAGGGCCTGGTCCAGCGGGACCAGGACGTTCTCGAACACCACGTCGTGGCTGGCGCTGGCGCGCAGCCCCAGGTGGTCCCAGGTTTCCTCGATGACGACGCCGGGCGTGTCGGCGCGGACCAGCCAGCCGCCGACCAGGGGCTCGGCGTCGTCGCTGCGGGCCCAGACCACGAACCAGGTCAGGTTGGTCGAACCGGTGGAGTAGATCTTGCGGCCGCTGATCCGCCAGCCTTCCGGCGTCCGGCGGGCGATCGTGGCCGGCAGGCCGCCTCGGGCCGGCGTGCCGAGGTCGGGCTCGACCCGCAGGGCGTTGATCAGGGCGCCATGCGTGATCGCCTCGCCGATCACCCGCTGCTTCAGGTGCTCGGGCCAGCCCGAACGGCCCTCGACCGAGGCGTGGAACAGGTACTGCATGACCAGAACGAGCGCCGTCGCCGGCTCGCCCCGGGCCACGGCCGAGATCACTTTCAGCGCGGTCGGCAGATCGGCCTCCAGGCCGCCCAGGCGCGCGGGCGCGGTCAGGGCCAAGAGGTTCGCGTCGTGCAGGCGGCGGAAGTTCTCGGCTGGGAAGCTGGCCTCGCGGTCGTGCTGGGCGGCCGTCTCGGCGAAGGCCTCGGTCAGACCCGGCAGGATCGCGTCGAGGTCGGGCAGTCGGGCCTGCGTCTCGAAGCGGTGGACCGGTGCATTCACAGCACGACCTCACCGGTCGGAAAGGCGACCAGATGGCCTTCGCCGTGTGTCGGGGCGCTCTCGACGCCGAGGTGGCCCAGCAGTCGGCGACGGATGGCCTGGAAGCGGACGTCCGGCGCACGCGGGCGCTCAAGGTCGATGCGCTCCTCGGCCGCGATGCGCCCCTTGTCGAGCACCAGCACGCGGTCGGCCAGGGTTATGGCCTCGTCGACGTCGTGGGTGACCAGCAGGACGGCTGGCGCGTGCTCGCGCCACAGGGTCAGGACCAGTTGGTGCATCTTCAGGCGGGTCAGGGCGTCCAGGGCCGCGAAAGGCTCGTCCAGCAGCAGGAGATCAGGTTCGCGGACCAGGGCGCGGGCTAGGGCCGTGCGTTGGGCCTCGCCGCCCGAGAGGGTGCCCGGCCAGGCGTCGAGGCGATGGCCCAGGCCCACCTCCTTCAGCGCCGCTTCGGCGCGTGGCCGGACGTCGTTGCCCGACAGACCCAGCGCGACGTTGCGCCAAACCTTCTTCCACGGCAGCAGGCGGGCGTCCTGGAACACGACCGCGCGGGCGTCGGGCGTCCTCACGTCCTGACCCGCGGCGGAGTCCAGGCCGGCCAGGGTGCGCAGCAAGGTGGTCTTGCCCGAACCGCTGGCGCCCAGCAGGGCGACGAACTCGCCAGGCGCGATCGACAGGTCGAGTCCGTCGATGACGGTGTTGTCGCCAAAGCGACGGACGAAGTTCTTCAGCCGTACGGCGGGCTGAGCGGCCTGTTCGACCGAACGGGATACGGCGGGACGGCGCAGGCGCGGTTGCGGGGTGGCCATGGTCATTGCTCCACGAGGCTGGGGCGCCACGCCAGCGCCTTGCGCTCCAGCGTGCGGACGAGGGCGTCGGCGCCGAGGCCGAGCAGGGCGTAGACGACCAGGCAGACGACGATGATGTCGGTTCGCATGAAGTCGCGGGCGTTGTTGACCAGGTAACCGAGGCCGGCCTGGGCGTTGATCTGTTCGGAGATCACCAGCACCAACACCGAGACGCCCAATGCATAGCGCAGGCCGACGAAGAACGAGGGCAGGGCGCCGGGCAGGATCACCTCGCGCACCAGGCTCCAGCCGGAGAGGCCGAAGCTGCGGGCGGCCTCGACCAGGCGCACGTCGACGCCCCGGATGCCTGCGAACAGGTTCAGATACAGCGGGAAGGTCGCCGAAACGGTGATCAGCAGGATCTTCGGCGTCTCGCCGATGCCAAACCAGACGATGAACAGCGGCGTCAGGGCCAGGACCGGGATGGTCCGCTTGATCTGCATCAGGGGGTCGACCAGCGTCTCGCCCCAGCGCGACAGGCCCGAGACCAGACCCAGCGTGGTGGCCAGGACCAGGGCGATACCGAGCCCCGCGCCGGCCCGGGCCAGCGACACCGCCAGATTCTTCGGCAACTCGCCCGAGGCGGTCAGGGTCCAGAAGGTCTCCAGCACCGTGGAGGGGGCGGCCAGGACCCGCGGCGGGATCACGCCGGCGCGCGCGCCCAGCTCCCACAAGACCAGCAACAGGACGGGAGAGAGCCAGCGGGCTCGGGCCAGATCGGGCCATCGCCACGGCCTAGCTTCAGAAATTCTGTAGGTCGTCGCCAGAGACACTGCGGTCCTCTCTCGTCGGAAACCGTTGCGACGCAAGCGCCGCGGGTCCACAGAGAAGGACGTTGAATTCCTACTTGATCAATAGACTTATCCTCACATAGCTTATTAGCAATTCTCAAGGGGCCGCCGATGGTGACCAACCTGCCGACCGAACTGCTGCGGAGCTTCGTGGCCATCGTCGACTCCGGCTCGATGCTGCGTGCGACCGAGCGGGTGTTCGTCACCCAGTCGGCGTTGAGCCTGCAGATGAAGCGCCTGGAGGAGACGGTGCTGACGCCGCTGTTCCATCGCGAAGGGCGGCGGCTGGTGCTAACTCCTGCCGGCCAAACGCTTCTGCCCAGGGCGCGGGAGATCCTGGCCCTGAACGATCGCGCCGTCGTGGCATTGACCGGCGACGCCTTGGCCGGGCCGGCGCGGGTCGGGGTGGTGCAGGACTTCGCCGAGACCCTGCTGTCGGGCGTCTTGGCCAGGTTCACCCAGCTCAACCCCGACACCCAGCTGCAGGTGCGGGTGGCCGGTTCGCCCGAACTCTTGGGGCTGCTGGAGGCCGACCGTCTGGACGTGGTGCTGTGCATGGGCGCGGCCGACGATCCGCACGCGGCCCGCGTGGTCCCGATGGTCTGGCACGGCGAGTCCGCCCTGGCCGAGAGCGACGTCCTGCCGATCGCCATCCTGGAAGCGCCGTGCCGCTTCCGCGACGCGGCCCTGGCGGCGCTGGAGCGCGACGGGCGGCCGTTCCGGGTGGTGGTGGAGACGCCCAGCCTGTCGGCGTTGCGCGCGGCGGTGCAGGCGGGTCTGGCCGTGACCTGCCGCACCTCGCTGTTCCTGCCCGACCGCGCGCCCCTGGCCAGCAACCGCCTGCCGCCTCTGCCGGATGTGGCCTATGTCCAGCGGACCAATGATACGCCCCACGCCTCGATCACCAAGCTGGCGCAATTGATCCACGCCGCGGCGCTGGATCTCTAGGCTCCGACGGCGGCCAGGATGTGCTGGGCGACCGCGCCCGTCTGGCTGCGGATGTCGGGCACGGCGGTGATCTCCCACGCGGCGCCGCGCGTGGCTGGACCGACCGCCATGAGGGTAGCCGACGCTTGGCCTGACACATCGCGCAGCCGGCCATCGGCGTCGACGTCGAAACCTAGCCGCAGCGGGTCCGGGCGCGCCAGACCCCGGCGAACCAGATCCTGAATCAGGGGATCGGTCGAGGCCAGCACGTCGCCGGTCGGGCCGGTGCAGTTGATCACCGTGGCGGCGCGGAAGGCGTAACCCCCTTGCTCGCCGCGCCCGCGCCATCGGCACAGGGCGAAGCCGTCCGGCTGCAAGGAAAGGTCGCGGATCTTCCCCGCCGCCAGGGTCAGCTGGCCAGTGGCGCGCATCGCGGCGATGCGGCGGGCCACCAGAGGCGCCAGGCGATGGCGATGGATCTCCCAGAAGGGCCGGGCGTGTCGCAGGAAGGCCTGCTTTTCGTCGATGCTCCAGTGACGCCACAGCGTGCGGGTCACCGGTCGGGTGGCGTCGATGGCGGTGCGCCAGCCGTGCCGAGCCGCCGCCGTCCTCAGCCAGGCGAAGACTTGCAGCGGCGAGAGGGTCTCGCGCGGTGGGGCGGGCAGGGTGAGCGGCGGCGCGCCGTCGTGCTCCAGCGGGGTCAGGCCACGCCGCGACAGCGCCAGCATGGGCCTTCCATGCTGGGCGTCGTTCAGCGACAGGGCCACGTCGACCATGGTCAAGCCCGTGCCGATCAGCAGCACCGGTCCTGGCGGCAGGTCGGCGGCGCTCCAGCGCCAGGGATCGGCGACATAGGCATCCGACGTGGCGAAGGCGGCGCTGACGCCGGGCGGACGCGCCGGTGGCGGATTGCCCAGGGCCAGCACGACCGCGTGAGCCGTGACCGAGCGGCCCATGGCGCATCGCAGCCGCCAGCCGTCGCCGCCGGGCTCGATCCCGACGACCGCGTCGGGTGTCACCACCAGGCGCCCGGCCCCGGCGGGCCCTTCGGCGATCTCGGAGACCTGGCCCTGGATGTAGCGTCCATAGTCGGCGCGGGTGGCGAAGTCGGCCGGGCCCAGGCCGAACTTCTCGCGGCTGAGCCAGCGGACGAAGTGCCCCGGATCGTCGGGCCAGGCGCTCATATTGCCCGCCCGCACGTTCAGCCGGTGGCCCGGATTGTGGGTGGAGTAGGCCGCGCCGAGCCCGACGGGCGTGCGCCGCTCGAACAGGATCACCTTCGCGTCCGCTGATCGGCGCAGGATGTTGAGGGCCGTCATGACGCCGCTGAACCCCGCGCCGACGACGGCGATGACAGGCGCTGGCTTTGGGGGCATGCGCAAACTCTATGAAATCGATAGGATTTTCTGGGCGATCGTTCGCCAAGTTGCAAGCCGCGTTGGCGATATGCGTTCCGCAAATGCCGCTTATTGTGCTGCGCGATATATAAATCTCTGAATTTATTCAAAGAAATACTCGGTCGCGGTTAGGCGGCCGCGCCGCCATGGTCCCGTCGTCCGATCCAAACCGCCCCAGGGCCGGGGGCTTCCGACATTCGAGTTCCATGAAACGACGCCCATCTGCATTGGGCGCGGGGGTAGATCTTTGACCTTGCTGCGAGAGCGGACGGCTGTCCGACAGAGTCCCTTCAAGCTGAACTTCCAGGCCGCTTTGCTGACCTGCGCCTCGGTTATGGCGCTGAGCGGCGGCGTGGCCCGCGCGGCCGATGCGACGCCCGTGTCGGCAGCTGACGTCGAGGGGGCCACGTCCGTGGACAGCGTCATCGTCACCGGCGTGCGCGGCGCCCGCCGGACCGTCGCCGACAGTCCCGCGCCCGTCGACGTGATCGGCGGCGATCAGCTCCTGGCCACCGGCAAGGTCGGCCTGAAGGAGGTGCTCAACACCCTTATCCCGTCCTTCAATCTGCCGGGCATCAATGGCGGCGGCACGTCGTGGACGGTGCGGGCCATCACCCTGCGCGGCTTGAACGGCGACCAGGCGCTGTTCCTGGTCAACGGCAAGCGCCGACACACCACCTCGCTGATCAACAACCTGGCGCGGGTCGGCCGCGGCGGCGCGCCCGTCGACCTGGACTTCATTCCAGCCTCGGCCATCGAACGCATCGAGGTGCTGCGCGATGGAGCCTCGGCCCAATACGGCTCGGACGCCATCGCTGGCGTGGTCAACATCATCCTGAAGGATGACTCCGAAGGTGGTTCGTTCAGCTACACCGGCGGCCAGAACTATCTGGGCGACGGCGATACCCGCGCCGCGACGATCAACTGGGGTCGGCCGCTGGGCGACCAGGGCGGCTTCATCCACCTGGCCCTGAACTGGAAGAACAACGAGGCCGCCACGCGCGCGGTCCCCTCGCGCGCCCAGTACATTTACCAGCCGACCGTCACGACGGTTGGCGGCGTCACGACCGTCACGCCCGATCCGCGCGACGCCACGGTCGATCGCTACGCCTGGGGGCTGAGCTACGGGCCGGGCGAAGAAGACATCCTGGCCGCCTCCTACAATGCCGAGCTGCCGTGGCGCGACCTGACGCTCTATTCGTCGGGCACGCTGAGCCATCGCTCCTCCAGGAAGAACACCGGCAGTTTCCTGCCAAACCTGGCGCCAGTCGCGGGCGTGACCGCCGGCCGGCCGCTGAACCGCAACTCGCTGCCCGAGGTTTATCCTGACGGTTTCAATGCCTATCGCCGGATCTTCGAGCTGGACTTCCAGACCAGCTTTGGCGCGCGCGGCGAAAAGGCCGGCTGGGCGTGGGATCTCTCCACGACCCTGGCCCAAGACCACGCCCAACTGGACGGCGAGAACACGCTGAACGCCACGCTGGGGCCGTCCAGTCCCACGTACTTCCACCTGTCGACCCACGAGTTCCGGCGGTGGACGAACAATTTCGATGTCACCCGAGAGGTCACGGGCTGGCTGAAGAACCCGCTGCAAGTCTCGTGGGGACTTGAACATCGCTACGAGCGCTTCTTGATCGACGCGGGCGACGAGGCCTCCTATGTCGTCGGCGACTACGTCATTCCGGCGGGACAGCCTTTCGCCGGACTGCGGCCCAATCCAGGCTTGGCCTCCTACGCCGGCACCGCGCCGGAGGACGCCGGCGCGATCCATCGCCATAGCGGCGCGGCCTATGTCGACCTGGGAACCGATATCGCCAGCAACTGGTATGTCGGCGTCGCCGGCCGCTACGAGAAATACGGCAAGGGCGTGGGTGACACCGCCAGCGGTAAGCTGACCACGCGCTGGGAGTTCCTGCCGGGCTACGCGGTGCGCGCCACGGTCAGCAACGGCTTCCGCGCGCCGTCGCTGGGCCAGACCCTGTTCGCGACCTCGACCATCAACGGCAGCCTGTGCCCGGCCGCGCCGAACAACCTCTTCCGCGGCGCGCCGTGCACGCCCGGTGAATACCTGACCTTCCCGACCAAGGTTCTGCGCACCGACAGCGTCGAGGCGAAAGCGCTGGGCGCGGAAACACTTAAGCCGGAAACCTCGGTCAACTACAGTTTCGGCGTCACCGCCGAGCCGGTCGCCGGCCTGCGCCTGACCCTGGACGCCTACGAGATCCAGATCGACGACCGCATCGTCGACACCAGCAACCTCGACCTGTCGGTGGCGCAGCTGGCCTCGCGGGCGGAGCTGGCGCCGCTGCTGGCGCGCTTTCCGCAGGGCCTGACTGCGACCTATTACACCAATGCCGTTTCGACGCGGACCACCGGGATCGACTTCGTCGGTGAGTACGCCTTCAGTCTCGGAGACCTGGGCCGGCTGAATCTCAATGCGGCCTACGCCTTCAACAAGACCAAGATCACCAAGCTCAAGGACACGCCGGCGGTCCTCAAGGCGGTGAACCCCAGTCTGGTGCTGTTCGACCGCCAGAAGATCGCCGACCTGACCATCGGCACGCCGCGCGAGAAGATCATCGTCGGGACGCAGTGGGCGCGCGGCGGCTGGAGCGCCAGCCTGCGCAACACGCGTTATGGCCGCTATACCGAGGCCGGGACCTCGGCGAGCTTGGACCGAACCTACAGTCCCAAGTGGATCACCGACCTCGACATCGCCTGGCAGGTCCGGCCGTCGACCAACATCGCCATCGGGGCCAACAACCTGTTCGACAAGCATCCCGACAGGATCGGGATCCTCAACGCCGACCAGGGTACGGGCCAGTTCGGCATCTTCTCGCCCTTCGGCATCACCGGCGGCTACTACTACGCCCGCCTGACCCAGAACTTCTGAGGGAGGGCGCGATGGACCGACGCCAGCTTCTCGTCACCAGCCTGGCCTTCGTGGGTCTGGCCGCCTGTTCCAGGGCCGGGGGCGGCGCGTCGGTCCTGAAGGTCGGCAGCCAGCGCGGCGGCACCAAGGCCGTTCTGATCGCTTCAGGCGCTCTCGAAGGCGCGCCCTACAGGATCGAGTGGAGCGAATTCCCCGCCGCCGCGCCGCTGCTGGAGGCGGTCAGCGCCGGGGCGGTGGACCTGGGCGAGGCCGGTGACGCGCCGTTTCTGTACGCCTATGCCGGAGGAGCCAAGATCAAGGCCGTTCAGGCGGGGCGCAGCGGCGGCTCATCGACGGCCATCCTGGTTCCCAACGGCTCGTCGATCCACGCGCCGTCCGATCTGCGCGGCAAGAAGATCGCCACCGGCAGGGGCTCCATCGGCCACTACCTGCTGCTGCGGGTGTTGGAAAGCGCCGGCCTGAAGCCGACCGATGTCTCCATCGTCTATCTGACGCCGGGCGACGCCAAGGCGGCGTTTACGGCGGGATCGATCGACGCTTGGGTGACCTGGGGCTCGTACGTCGCCCTGGCGCGGCTGCATGACGCGGCGCGGATCCTGGCCGACGGCGAGGGGCTGCTGGGCGGCTTCGGCTACGAGGCGGCCAGCGAGAAGGCGATCGCCGAGAAGCGGCCGCAGATCGAGGATTTCCTGCGCCGCCTGGCCAGGGCTCGCCGCTGGGCGGCTGACAATCCTGACGCCTTTGGCCGGGTGCTGGCCAAGGAGACGGGGCTTTCAGAAGAGGTGGCCCTCTACACGGTCCGGCAGTACCGCATCCTGCCGGCGCCACTGGGCGAGGCGTCGGTCGAGGAAGCCAGGGCCTTGCTTGACCGCTTTCGGGCGGCCGGGGCAGTGGGCGCCACGCGCGATCCGGCCGGCGCCTTCGACGCCTCTTTTAACGGCGCGCTGACGTGAACGCACCGCTGACCCTGACGGCCGACGTGCTGGTCATCGGCGGCGGCCTGGCCGGCGCTTGGGCGGCCGTGGCGGCGGCGCGTGAAGGCGCGGACGTCGTCCTGGTCGACAAGGGGCGTTGCGGGACCAGCGGGGTCACCGCCACGGCCGGCCCTGGCCACTGGTGGGTCCCGCCGGAACGGCGCGAGGCGGCGGTGGCCGATCGCTTCCAGCGGTCCCTGGGCCTGGGCGATCCGGACTGGATGCGGCGCATCCTGGACCTGACCTGGACCAGCCTGCCGGGGTTGCGGGACCACTATGCCTTCTCGCGCGACGACCGGGGCGAGGTCCAGTATCGAGCCCTGCGCGGGCCGGAATACATGCGGGCCATGCGCGCCTACGCCCTGGCGGCGGGCGCGCGGATCCTGGACTACCATCCGGCGCTGCAGCTGCTGCGCCACGGCGACGGTTCGATCGCGGGCGCGGCCGGTGTCGCCTTGCGTGGCGAACAACCCTGGACGATCCGCGCGGGCGCCGTCGTGCTGGCCGCCGGCGGCACGGCCTTCGCTTCCCGCCTGCTGGGCTCGGCGACCAACACGGGCGATGGCCTGCTGATGGGCGTCGAG
This sequence comes from Caulobacter segnis, assembly GCF_023935105.1. Lineage (NCBI taxonomy): Bacteria > Pseudomonadati > Pseudomonadota > Alphaproteobacteria > Caulobacterales > Caulobacteraceae > Caulobacter > Caulobacter sp. RL271. The sequence continues at coordinate 2,634,310 of NZ_CP096040.1, forward strand.
GCTGGGGCCGACCTCTCCGGCATGGAGTTCACCAACTACTACACGCCATCTCTGGCCGGCACGAACATGGCCCGGTCGATGGCCTACAGCTTTGCCCGCTGGTTCGACGCCGACGACAATGAGCTCGACATTCCGAACGGTCCGGACGTCACCCCGCATCTGGCCCGCGCGCTGATGAAGGGGCCGCTGTTCTGCCGGCTGGACAGGGTCCCCGAGGACATCCGGGCGATCATGCCTGAGGTGCAGCCCAATTTTATCTTGCCGTTCAAGAGGCTTGGGCTGGAAACCTATCGCGATCGCTTCGAGGTGACGCTGCACGCCGAGGGCTCCGTCCGCGGCATTGGCGGCCTGCGCGTCGACGATGCGGACTGTCAGACCGCCGTGCCTGGCCTCTATGTCGCCGGCGACAACGCCAGTCGCGAGCTGGTCACGGGCGCGATCTCGGGCGGCGGGGCGGTCAACTCTTCATGGGCCTTGTCGTCAGGCCAGTGGGCCGGCGCGGCGGCGGCGCGCGGGGCGCGCTCGACCGGCGTGCGCGAGGCGGATCTGGTGATCGCCACGGGCCAGGCCGGCCTTGCGCCACGCCGCAACGCCGCCGCGTTCGACACCGTCGCCGCGGTCCAGGCGGTGCGTGAGGAATTGAACGCCTACGACAAGAACATCTTCCGCCGAGGCGACGTCCTGGCGGCCTCGCTGGCGCGGCTGGATGGGATCTGGCGCGAACTGGCCGATCATGGCCGCGCCCAGGGGCGGGCGGGCTTGCGCCTGCGCGAGGTCGCCGCTCTGGTCGCTGCCGGACGCTGGAGCAAGGCCGCCGCCCTGACGCGGCGCGAAAGCCGGGGCATGCATCGCCGCGAGGATGCGCCGAGCCTGGATCCGCGCCTGGCCAGCCGCCAACGCGTCCAGGGCCTGAGCAGGATCCTCACCCGCTTCGAGCCGCTTGCGGATCAAGACCAGGCGGAGGTCGCCTGATGATCGAGGTCGTTCTCGAGAATCGCTGCGGCGGCTGTGGCGACTGCGTCGACGCCTGTCCCAGCGATGTGCTGCGGCTGGGCGCGGGCGGCAAGGTGGTGATCGCCGCCCAGGCCGACTGTCAGACCTGCTTCCTATGCGAACTCTACTGCCCGGCCGACGCCCTGTTCGTCTGGCCGGAGGTGGAGCGGATCGCCGGGATCACGGCCGCACAAGCGCTGGCCTCGGGCCAGGTGGGCGCCTTCCGCCGTGACCACGGCTGGGACGAGCACGCGGCCACCCACACCAATCAACATTGGCGGATGGGGGCGATCTTCGAGCGCGCTCGCCTGCAGGCGATCGAGCTCGCCGCCGCCAGGACCGCTCGACCCGAGGAAGGACGCTCGTCATGAGCCTCAAGAGTCTGAAGGACCGTCTCGCCGACCTGCACGCCGAGCGCGAACGCACGTGGGATCCGGCCCAGCTGAAGATCAATATCGACCAGCAACGAACGCTTGTGGAGACCGCTGACCCGTCGCGATGGGTCAAGGTGGGCGAGCGCCTGGAGCCGTTCACGCTGCCGGACGTCGAGGGCGGAGCGCTGTCGCTGGAGGCGCTGATCCAGCGTGGCCCAGCGGTGCTGGTGTTCTTCCGCTTCGCCGGCTGCCCGGCCTGCAACATCGCCCTGCCTTACTATGACGAGGCGCTGGCGCCCGACCTGCGGGACCTGGGCGCGACCCTGGTGGCGGTCAGCCCGCAGGTTCCCGAACGGCTTGGAGAGATCCGCGCTCGCCATGGCCTGTCGTTCAAGGTCGCGTCGGACACGGACAACGCCCTCGGCCGACGGTTCGGCATCCTCTACACCGCCGACGACGCCAGCCAGGCCGCGCAACGCGCCAAGGGCGCCTTCATCGGCGACACGACCGGCACGGGAACCTGGGAGCTACCCCAGCCCGCTGTCGTCGTCATCGACCACGAGCGCGTCGTTCGCTTCGTCGACGTCAGTCCCGACTGGCTGGTCCGCACCGAGGCCGAAGCCGTCCTCGCGGCCGTCCGCGACATCACCCTGGTTCCCGCCGAATAGGATCGGAGATTTTCCCATGACCGCTCAGCGCCAACTGAAGCTCGGCTTCATCCTGCACGGCGTCGGCCCCGGCTGGGGCGACTGGCGTCACCCCAACGCCCAGCCGAACGCCAGCACCGACTTCCAGTTCTACAAGCGCCAGGCCCAGGTGGCCGAGGCTGGCAAGTTCGATTTCCTGTTCGTGGCCGACAGCGTCTACATCACCGAGAAGTCCAGCCCGCATTATCTGAACCGCTTCGAGCCGCTGACCATTCTGTCGGCCCTGGCTGGCGCCACGAACAACATCGGCCTCGTGGCCACCCTGACGGTCAGCTACAGCGAGCCGTTCAACGTCGCCCGCCAGTTCGCCTCGCTGGACCATATCAGCGGCGGCCGCGCCGGCTGGAACGTCGTCACCTCGTGGCTCGAGGGCAGCGCCGCCAACTACAGCCGCGAGAAGCACTACGCCCACGATGTCCGCTACCGTCTGGCCGGCGAGTATCTGGACGTGGTCCAGGGGCTGTGGGACTCGTGGGAGGATGACGCCCTGACCTTCGACAAGAAAGGCGGGCAATTCTTTGATCCGGCGAAGCTTCACACCCTGAACCACAAGGGCGAGTTCTTCTCGGTGAAGGGACCGCTGAACATCAGCCGCTCGCCGCAGGGACAGCCGGTGATCTTCCAGGCCGGGGCGTCCGAGGACGGCAAGGCCTTCGCCGCCAAGCGGGCCGACGCGATCTTCGTCTCTCACGAGGAAATTGACGCGGCAAAGACCTACTACCAGGACATCAAGGCTCGCGCCGCCGGGTTCGGTCGCGATCCGGATCAACTGCACGTGTTGCCCGCGGCTCGCCCGGTGGTCGGTCGCACGCCCGAGGCGGCGGAGGCGCTGTACAAGGAACTGACCGAACTGGTCTCGCTGGACAATGCTCTGTCGATGCTGGCCAGGCCGTTCAACGAATACGATTTCAGCCAGCACGATCCCGACGGCCCTTTCCCGCTTGAGGCCGCCGCGTTCGGCGCCAACTCCAACCAGAGCGCGGTGAACCGCATCGTCGCGGCGGTGAAGGCGGAGAACCTGACCCTGCGCCAGACGGCCCTGCGTTTCGCCACGCCGCGCGGTCACTTCGTCGGGACGCCCGAACAGGTCGCCGACAGTCTGCAGCAATGGTTCGAAGAGCGGGCGTCCGACGGCTTCGTGCTGTTCGAAAGCCTGCCGGGCCAGCTGGAGGCCTTCGTCGAACTGGTCGTGCCGATCCTGCAGGCGCGAGGTCTGTATCGCACCGAATACGAAGGCTCGACCTTCCGCGAGAGCCTGGGCTTGGACTTCCCGGTCAACAGGTACGCGGGGGCGCTGGCGGCGGCCGAATAGCGCTGCCTGGGGGTTCGAAGGCTGGAGCCGGTCGGTCCTCGCGGGCCGACCGGCTTCGTCGTTCTAGAAGTCCGCCGAGATCGTGAACTGGATCGTGCGCGGCGGGGCCGGGCGGAAGCTGGCGGCGGTGTTCACCGTCGTGCTGATCGTGCCCAGATAGTCCTTGTCGAAGATGTTATCGACATTGACCCGCGCCTTGACCTGGCTGAACGGGCCGGCCGCGAAGCCGTCGCCGATGTCGACATAGGCGTTGACGATGGTGTAGCCGCCGACCTTCTCGCTGTTGACGAAGTTGGTGAAGCGGCTCTCCAGGTGACGGGCCGAGACGTTGACGAGCAGGCCGTCGAACGGCTCGACCGTGACGCCGGTCGTGAAGACCCAGTCGGGGAAGTCCGGCACCTTCTTGCCGGCGATCGCCAGGGTGACCGGCGCGGCCGTGGTGCTGGCTCGGTAGTTCAGGACATCGTCCTGGAACACAGCGTCATTGTACGAGACGTTGGCGTTGAAATAGGCCTTGCCGGCGAAGATCTCGGGCTTCCACTGGCCGCTGAACTCGACACCCTTGGCCTTCACCGCGCCGACGTTCTGGTAGAAGGTTTCGGTCACGCCGCCGCCGCCGGGCACCAGCGAGGCAAAGGCCTGCAGACGATTCTTGAACTCGGTCTGGTAGGCCACGATCGAGGCGTTGAACGTGCGGTGGTTGGCCCGGTAACCGAACTCCCAGTTGGTCGAGGTCTCGGGGAGGGGGCTGGCGATCGTGGGGCTGGCGGCCGAGAAAATGTCGTCCGCGCCGCGCGGCAGGGCCATGTTCTCGGAGTAAGAGGCGAACACCTGGTCGCGGCCGGTCAGGCTGTAGACCGCCCCGACCTGCGGCAGGAAGCTGTCTTTCCAGTTGGCCTTCAGGATCGGGTGGCGAAGGTTGATGTAATCGTTCGGGTTGCGGTAGCCGGCGATCTTGTAGTCGATATCTGTGGCCTTGAAGCCCAGCTCGACCTTCAGCTTGGCCTCCAGCAAGGTCAGGGTGTCCTTGACGAAGAACTGCTTGGTCTCGCGCAGCGACTTGTAGTCCCGCTGGGCGTGGACCCGCTCGTTGAACAGCGGCGCGCCGTCGGGGTTGCCGTTCTCGACGTTGTAGCGGTTCTGGGTGCGGTGATAGTCGTCGTTCTCGAGCCAGAGGCCGGCTTCGATCTTGTTGAAGCCCAGATGCCAGGCGACCTTGGCGGTCACGCCCTTGCGAATGCCGTCGACGCCGGACAGGCCGTACTGGATGCCCTTTGGCGCGACGATGCCCGCCACTTTGCCGATCTCGGCGGTGTAGCTGGTCAGCGAGGTGGCATAGGCCTCGGGCGAGACGCCATAGCCGCCCTTGTCCTCGTAGTAGGCGGTGGTGGTGAGGTCGACGGTGTCGGTGATCGGCGTATTCAGCGTCAGGCCGTACAGGTGGTCCTTCCGCTTGTTGACCGCGAACTTGTAGTACTGGGCATAGTTGGCGTTGGAGTAGGTGGGGCCGCCCGACACCGCCGGCAGGTTGGTGGCGGTCTGGGTGCTGCCCGCCGGACCCGGGTTCGGCACGATGCCCAGATAAGCGAAATAGCGACCCGAGCGGCCGAACACGTCGCCAGCCGTCCCGTTGTACTGGGCCAGGGTGATCGAGGGGCTGTCGTAGTCGAAATAGTCATTGTGGACAGTCTGGAAGCTGACGTCGCCGCCATTGGGCAGGGCGTAACGCAGCTTGCCCTCGTAGTGCTTGCGATCGATCGTGCCCGGGCCGCGCCACAGGTCGCCCTTGATCCACGAACCGCTGGCATAGCCCGAAAGGCCACCGTGCTCGCCCATCTCTAGGCGCAGGAAGGTGCGGCGCAGGTCGTCGCTGCCCAGGGTGCCGCTGATTGCGCCGCCGGCCGTCTTGGACGGGGCTTGGGTGAAGTAGTCGACGATGGGGCCCAGCGAGGCGTAGCTGGGCAGGGCGACATCGCCCGCGCCGGCTGAGGCGGTGACCCGTAGCAGGTTCTCGTTGTCGACATAGCGGTAGATCGGGCTGCCGCCGAACTGGTCGCTGCGGCCCATCGGGATGTTGTCCAGCAGGAAGCCGATCTGCTGGAAGTTGAAGGCCCGCACCGAGACCGAGTTGCCGAACTCGTACATGCCCAGGGCATCGTTGGCCTGGACGTTGAAGCCGGGGAGGGACTCCAGCATCTTCAGGCCGGTGATGCCCGCCGGCGCGGACAGCAGCGCCTCGCGGGTGATCGAGACCGTGGCGGTGGCGTGGTCGGTGCCGATCGCGACGCTGGCTTCGGACAGGCGCTTGCCGGTCACGACGACGGTGTCGACCTCGGAGGTCTTGTCGACTTCCTGCGCCAGGACGGGCGTTGCGCCGCCAAGGATCGAAGCGGTGAGAAGAAGCACTCGCAGGCGGTGGCGCGCGGGCGAGATGTTACGGTCGGTCATCGTTATCCCCAATCACTTTTGACTGAGGGGAGCGTCGCTATGTGTTCTCGCGAGGTAAATTCAGAATTTCTCTGTCTGTGTCGATATAATGACTAAGTTGAGATGTTGCGCATATTTGTTCAATATATGAACAGTGAAAATATTGACCTACTCATAAGCGACATTTATTTCGCGAAAGTCGGTAGACGATCGCGTTCGTGCATTTTCAGTCGGGGCGGTGGAGCGGGTTCTTTAGTTTCGCATGACGCACGCAGGGGCTGGGCGCGCCGGCATGGCGCGCCTACTCACCCCCGCTGTCCTTGGCGCCTGAGAGATTCAGCGGGCCCATGCCGTTGGCGGGGCCGCCTTGCTCCTTCGGCGAGGGCGTCTGGCGCCCTGCTTTCCAGCGTTCAGAAGCCCGCGCGGTCCTTTTGCTTGAGCGTTTCCGGGGCGGTTTCGCCTTCAGCGCCGGGCCGGGGCCCGATCTCTCCCGCGAGAGCCCGGCCAGCAGGCGGCAGCAAAAACCCCGGGTCAAACGGATTGACCCGGGGCTGCTGGAGTTCGTAGCGATTGCGAACGAACGTGGCGCGCGGCGCCCGCGAACGAGGCGCGGCTACTTCGTGACGGTCAGCTTGAAGACCATCGTGTTGCTGTACTTCTGGCCCGGATCCAGGCGGACCGACGCGAACTGCGGCTTGTTCGGCGCGTCGGGGAAGTGCTGCGGCTCGAGCGCGATACCGTCGCCTTGGCGATAGATCTTGCCGCTCTTGCCGATGGTCGTGCCATCGATGAAGTTGCCGGCATAGAACTGGATGCCCGGCTGGTCGCTGAGGATCTCCAGCACGCGGCCGCTCTTGGGGTCGGCCAGGCGCGCGGCCAGGCGTGGGGCGCCGCCAGCCTTGCCGTTCAGCACGTAGTTATGGTCATAGCCGCGGCCGACGACGATCTGCGGATCCCGGGCGTCGCGGACCCGGGTCTCGACCGCGGTCGGCTTGCGGAAGTCGAACGGCGTGCCCGCCACCGGGGTGATCGCACCCGTCGGGATCAGCTCGTTGTCGACCGGGGTGTATCCGTCGGCCGGGATGGTCAGCACGTTGCCCATCGCGCCTTCCGGAACGCCTTCGCCGGCCACGTTGAACAGAGCGTGGTTGGTCATGTTGACGATGGTCGGCTTGTCGGTTGTCGCGCCGTAGGTGATCGTCAGGTTGTTCTGCTCGTCCAGGGCGTAGGTCGCCGTGGCGGTCAGGGTTCCGGGATAGCCTTCCTCGCCATCGGGGCTGACATAGCCGAAGGTCACCGAGGCGGTCGGGCCGGACTTGGCGTTCAGCACCTTCCAGACGACCTTGTCGAAGCCCTTCACACCGCCATGCAGCGCGGCGACCTTGTTGTTGTTCAGCGCCAGTTGGTAGGTCTTGCCATCCAGGCTGAAGCGGCCTTTACCGATACGGTTGGCGAACCGCCCGACCGAGGCGCCGAAATAGCTGGCGTTCTTCTCGTAGGTGGCCGCGTCGGCGAAGCCCAGGGCGATGTCGGCCTTCTTGCCCGTGCGGTCGGGCGCGATCAGCGACTGCAGGGTCGCGCCATAGGTGATGATCGTGGCGCTGACGCCCTTGGCGTTGGTCAGGGTGATGGCCTCGACGGCCTCGCCCGAGGCGATGGCGCCGAACGGCTTGCGCGACAGCTCGACGGCGTTGGCCGACGAGACGGCGACCAGGGCGAGCGCACTGCTCAGGACAATGGTCTTCAGCTTCATGTTTCTCTCCCTTTGTCGTTCTTTCTTGGCGCGCCTATTCCACGAAGGCCGGCGCCGTGACCCGCTCGCTGAGCAGGAAGGCGTCGGCGACATGGCGCAGTGGGCTGACGTCGACGTCGCTGGCGCCGTCGGCGATCAACTTGGCGAAGGCGTCATACAGTCCTGGATATTCCTGGTCGGGGCCTTCCCGCATCAGTTGGCCATCGATGTAGAGCTTGGCGCCGCCGTGGGTCAGCTTGAGCTGGCCGTCTTCGGTGTCGACCTCGATGTCCCAGCTTTGCGGGCCGGTCTGCAGGAAGTCCAGTTCAGCGCGGATCGGGGCGCCGGCTGCGTCGCGGAAATCGAGCTCGGCCTGGATCGGCGACTGCTTGTTCTCCGGCACGTGCAGCACGCCCTTCGACAGGAAGAACGGGCGCGGCAGGATGCGGGTGACGATGGACAGGGCGTTGATGGCCGGGTCGAAGACCCCCAAGCCGCCAGCGTCCCAGATCCAGTCCTGGCCCGGATGCCAGACGCGCACGTCTTCCTTCCAGTTGATGCGCACGGCCTTGATCGCGCGCTCGGCCAGCCATTCGCGGGCTGGTTCGACGCCGATGGCGTAACGCGAGTGCCAGGTGGTCTGAAGGGTCAGGCTGCGCTCGGCGGCGGCCTGGCGCAGGTCCTCGACCTCGCTGAGCGTTGCGCCGGGGGGTTTTTCCAGCATGACGTGCTTGCCGGCCGCCAAAGCCAGGTGCGCCAGGGCGTGGCGTGGCTGGGGCGGGGTGCACAGGGCCACCGCGTCCACCGTCACGTCGCTGGTCAGGAGGTCGGCAAGGGCGGTGAAGTGGGCCACGCCATCCAGCTCGGCGTTGCGGCTGACGATGGCGACCAGTTCGAAGCGCGGGTCGGCGGCGATGGACGGCAGGTGCTGGTCGCGAGCGATCTTGCCCAGACCAACGAGCGCGAGACGGATCGGCGTCACAGTGACTTCACCGCGACCGGGCGTTCGGCCGCCTGGGCCAGCGGGTTGCGGACCGGATAGCGGAACGGCGCGGCCTCGATCTCGAACACGTCGCCGATCTGGGTTTGGAAGCCCTCCGAGAACGACAGGGTGGCGGTGCCGAAGAAGTGGACGTGCACGTCGCCCGGGCGGCGGAAGATGTCGTACTTGAAGTGGTGGTGCTCGAGATTGGCGATCGTGTGGGACATGTTCGCCTCGCCCGACAGGAAGGGCTTTTCCCAGACGGTTGCGCCGTCGCGCACGATCCGGCTGGAGCCGCGCACGTCGGCCGGCAGTTCGCCGGTCAGCAACTCCGGACCCAAGGCCGCCTGGCGCAGCTTGGAGTGGGCCAGCCACAGATAGTTGCCGCGCTCGATCACGTGGTCCGAGAACTCGTTGGCCAGGCAGAAGCCCAGGCGGTGCGGCGTGCCGTCGGGACCGATCAGATAGACGCCGGCGATCTCGGGTTCCTCGCCGCCGTCCTTGGCGAAGCTGGGCGAGGTGAGGGGCTGGCCCGGCGCGGCCAGTTGGCCGCCGTCGCCCTTGTAGAACCATTCGGGCTGCACGCCTTCCTGGCCCGGCGCGGGCTTGCCGCCCTCGACGCCCATCAGGAACATGCGCATGGAGTCGGTCAGATGCTCGCCCGATTGGGCGGCCTTGTGCATCTTATCTCTGCCCTCGGCCGAGCCGAGGTGGGTCAGGCCCGTACCGGTCATTTGCAGGTGGGCGGGATCGGGATGGTCGATCGGCGCCAGAACCCGGCCCTCGGCGAGGGCGGCGGCGATGTCGATCTCTTCGCCTAGCGGGTGGGCCTGGGCGGCCTCGGCCAGGGTCGCGTTCACCTTCAGGGCGGCCTGGGCCAAGTCGTAGAGGGTGTCGGCGACGTCAACCTTGCGGGCGCGACCCGAGTCGTCGACCGCCGCCAGCTGTCGCGCGCCGCTGGGGGTCTTCAATTGCACAAATCGGAACACCACGGCGGACGACCTTCTGAAGCTCTATAATAGTCTGACAAATAGCGTGGAGTGACGCCCTGTCAAACGGCGTTTCACAATGACGAGGATCAAGCTGTACCGGAAAATCGTGTCCTGATGGGTGCGAAGCGTCCTTCTTCGACGTTCGGGGGCGGCAATTCTCGTACTTATAGGCTGATGTGGCGGCTTGAGACGACACCGCCGCGCGGGCGAATTCGCTTGTTCTCCGACAATTGGTCTCGCTAGAGTCGCCGGCGGGGCATTCGACGTCGCCTCGATGGATTGCAACGGGAGCGAAGGACGCGTGTCGAGGGCCAAGGAAGCGGGCGTGGGCGCCGATACCGCGCACGAAGAGGGCTTTTCCGGCCGCATCCACGGGTCGATCGCGCGGGCGCTCGGGATCGCCATCGTCTCGGGGCAGCACCAGCCGGGCGACGTACTGAACAACGAGATCGACGCCAGCGAGCAACTGCAGGTCTCGCGCAGCGCCTATCGCGAAGCCATCCGGATTCTGGCCGCCAAGGGGCTGGTGGAGAGCCGTCCCAAGACCGGCACGCGGGTCAGCCCGCGCGCACGTTGGAGTCTGCTTGATCCCGAGGTCCTGGCCTGGTTCTTCGAATCGGAGCCCAGCGATGACTTCCTGCGGGAGCTCTACGAACTGCGGATGATCGTCGAACCCGCCGCCGCCGCCCTGGCCGCCGAGCGCCGCAACGACGCTCAGCTCGAACGGATGCGCGCGGCCCTGGTGGCTATGCAGCACGAGACCCTGGCCACCGAAGCGGGCCAGGCCGCGGACCGCGACTTCCACGACACCGTGCTGGAGGCCACCGGCAACGCACCGCTGTTCACGCTGAGCAGCAGCATTGGTGCGGCCGTGCGGTGGACGACGATCTTCAAGCAGCGCGACCGCGAGTTGCCTCGCGACCCGGTGCCAGACCACTGGAAGGTGTTCGACGCCATCGCCGCCGGCCGCGCCGACCAGGCCAGGCAGGCCATGGAGCGTCTGGTCCACCTGGCGCTCGATGACACCCGCGCGGCGATGGAGCGTAACGCCGAGCGGTAGGCGCCGTCGGACGGTCGCTTGCTGGTGAGGCGATGGAAGGCGCGAGCGGAGAAGCTCGGCTTTTGTGACGCACTCTCAATGCGGCCCACCCTGATTGACGCTCACTACGGCGCGGTATAGTCAGACAAATACGATTTTAGCGAAGCCGTGAACGGGCGAGCGCGCAATTCCGCGCCTGTCCAGGTTCGTGGCCCACGCGTCTCCCGTCGTCGTCAAGGCCCATCGCCTTCAAGGATTGTCATGAGCGTTCCTCCCGTTTCGCCCCGCGCCCTGCGTTCGCGCGCCTGGTTCGACAATCCGGACAATATCGACATGACCGCGCTCTATCTGGAGCGTTACCTGAATTTCGGCCTGACGCTGGAAGAGCTGCAGTCGGGCAAGCCGATCATCGGCATCGCCCAGACCGGCTCGGACCTGTCGCCTTGCAACCGTCACCACCTGGTGCTGGCCGAGCGCCTGCGCGAAGGCATTCGCAGCGCCGGCGGCATTGTGCTGGAGTTCCCGGTGCACCCGATCCAGGAGACCGGCAAGCGCCCGACGGCCGGCCTGGACCGCAACCTGTCTTACCTGGGCCTGGTCGAGCTGCTGTACGGCTATCCGCTGGACGGCGTGGTGCTGACCATCGGCTGCGACAAGACCACGCCCGCTTGCCTGATGGCGGCGGCGACGGTGAACATTCCGGCCATCGCCCTGTCGGTCGGCCCGATGCTGAACGGCTGGCACAAGGGCCAGCGCACGGGCTCGGGCACGATCGTCTGGAAGGCCCGCGAGCTGCTGGCGGCCGGCGAGATCGACAACGCCGGCTTCATCAAGCTGGTGGCCAGCTCGGCCCCGTCGACCGGCTACTGCAACACCATGGGCACGGCCACGACCATGAACTCGTTGACCGAGGCCCTGGGCATGTCGCTGCCCGGCTCGGCCGCGATCCCGGCGCCGTACCGCGACCGCCAGGAAAACGCCTATCGCACCGGTCTGCGCATCGTCGACATGGTGCATGAGGACCTCAAGCCCTCGGACATCCTGACCCGTGAGGCGTTCCTCAACGCCGTCGTCGTCAACTCGGCCATCGGCGGCTCGACCAACGCCCCGATCCACCTGAACGCCCTGGCCCGCCACGTCGGCGTCGAGCTCTCCATCGACGACTGGCAGCAGAAGGGTGAGAACGTGCCGCTGCTGGTCAACCTGCAGCCTGCCGGCGAATATCTGGGCGAGGACTATTACCGCGCCGGCGGCGTGCCCGCCGTGTTCGGCCAGCTGATCGAGCAGAACCTGATCCATGAGGACGTGAAGACCGTCTCGGGTCAGACGATCGGCGAGCAGTACCGCGGCGCCCAGATCGAGGACGAGGACGTCATCCGTCCGTTCTCGCGTCCGCTGGTCGAGCGGGCCGGCTTCGTCGTCATGCGCGGCAACCTGTTCAACTCGGCGATCATGAAGACCAGCGTGATCAGCCAGGAGTTCCGCGACCGCTACCTGTCGAACCCGGATGATCCCGACGCCTTCGAGGGCGAGGCCATCGTGTTCGACGGTCCCGAGGACTATCACCACCGGATCGACGATCCGTCGGTCGGCATCACCGCCAACTCGATTTTGTTCATGCGCGGCGCCGGCCCGGTCGGCTATCCGGGCGCGGCCGAGGTCGTGAACATGCGGGCCCCCAACTACCTGATCAAGCAGGGCGTCCACCAGCTGCCGTGCATCGGCGACGGTCGCCAGTCGGGCACCTCGGGCTCGCCGTCGATCCTGAACGCTTCGCCGGAAGCGGCGGCGGGCGGCGGCCTGGCCCTGCTGAAGAGCGGCGACAAGGTGCGCTTCGACCTGCGCAAGTCGCGTGTCGACGTGCTGGTCTCACCGTCCGAGATCGTCGAGCGTCGCAAGGCCCTGGAAGCGGCCGGCGGCTTCAAATATCCGGAAAGCCAGACGCCGTGGCAGGAAATGCAGCGCGCCGTCGTCGGTCAGATGGAGACCGGCGCGGTGCTCGAGCCCGCCGTGAAGTACCAGCGCATCGCCCAGACCAAGGGCCTGCCGCGCGACAACCACTAGAGGCGGGATAGGCGGCGCTTAGCGCGCCGCCTTGAACACCCGGGCCTCGAACACCGCCGCCCACTGGTTGGCGGCCATCTCGAAGCTGATCGTCACCTTGCTCTTTCCCTCCGTGAGGGCCTGGGGCAGGGGGTAGGTCTTGACGTTCAGGGGCGAGGTGCGCTCGCCAGGCAGCGTCTCGTGCGCCACCTCCTGGCCCTCGACTAGGATTCGGAAGTCCTTGTTCCTGGGCGAGCCGTCATAGGTGACCTCCAGGATCAGCGGTCCCGGCGCGGCGGCCATCTGGAAGGTGATCGAGCCCTTGTTCAGGACACGGCTGCGAACCGTCAGGTTGCCGCTGTCCTGGGTGCCGGGGCTGGCCTTCAGGGCATGGTCGGTTTCGGGCTGCTGCTCGCCGAAGCGGAGGATGTCGACGGTGCGGTCGCGGATGTCGGCGCGGGCCTTGGCCTCGGCCACCAGGCGCGGCTCGGCCTGAGTCCACTGGGCCGGGGTCAGGTTCCGGAAGTAGACGGCCGTGCGATTGTGGTGCTGCTCGAAGTAGGGGCGCAGCGTCAGGTCCTGCGGGCGGCTATGGTCGGCGAGGGAGAACCGCTGGGGAGCATCGGCCGGCGTCAGGGCCGCCGTCCCCACCACCACTGGATCGAAGCTGTCCCATGGCTGGTCGGGCGGCCCCAGGTCGGCGGCCAGCACCAGGGGGCCATTCACGAAGGCGACCAGGTCCGGCGCGTCCGGCATGCTCTCGGTGCGCACCGTCATCGGCAGGGTCAGGGCGACCTTGTCGCCAGCGCGCAAGGTCAGGTCGATGTAGCCGTTCTTCACCGTGACGGCGTGGGCGCGGCCGTTGAGCTTCACCGACGGCGCAGCGCACCACCCTGGAACGCGCAGCGAGACGGGTGTCGGCGTCTTGGCCTTGCTCAGGGTCAGGGTGATCTGGTCGCTGTAGGGGAAGTCGGTGTCGATCTCGAGCTTCGCGCCCTTCTCCGACCAGTCCAGGGTCGACGGGTAGTAGAGATTGACGCGGATCCGCTCGCCGTCGCGCCAGAAGATGCTGTCGCCCAGCTTCGAATAGTTCTCCATGCCGCTGCCGACGCAGCACCAGAACGAGTCGGTCGGGGACGAGTGGCCGCGCGCGTAGCCCGAGGCCAGCGGCGAGAAGTAGGTGAACATCCCCGTGTCGGGATCCTGTTGCGACAGGATGTGGTTCAGGTGGGCGCGCTCGTAGAAGTCGAAATAGCGGCTCTCGCCCGACCAGGCATGGAGATGCCGGGTGAGCTTCAGCATGTTGTAGCTGTTGCAGCACTCGCAGGTCTGCTGGCCCAGGCGCGTCGACAGCTGGCGCGGCTTGCCGAAGTGCTCGAACTCGGAATTGCCGCCGATGACGTAGGAGTGGTCGTGGACGACCGTCTCCCAGAAGAACATCGCCGCCTTGGCGGCGCGGGCGTCGCCGCCGGTCTCGTAGAGGCGGGCCTCGCCGATCAGCTTGGGGATCTGGGTGTTGGCGTGTTTTCCGGCCAGGTCATCGCGCCCTTCGGCCAGCGGGCCGACGATATCCTCGTGCTGGACGCGGCGGGCCAGGTCCAGCCAGCGTTGCTGGCCGGTGCGCGCATGCAGTTCGGCGAAGCTCTCGACGATGCCGCCATGTTCGGCGCGCAGCACGGTCTGGACCTGCTGAGCGTCCAGCGCCTCGAACATCCGGCCCAGATAGTCGGCCAGGCCGATGGCGACGGCCAGAGCCTTGGGATCGTCGCACAGGGCGTGGGCGTCGAGCGTCCCGGCCAGGACCTTGTGATAGGTGTAGATCGGCACCCAGCCGCCGTTCAGGCCAAAGCCGGCGGTGTCGATCTTGCCGGCGCGGACCTCCTCGTAGACGACCTTGCCGTCGAGGGTCTTGCCGTCGCGGTCGACCGTCGTGCCGCCGGCGTAGCCGTCGCCGTTCGCGCCCTGGCAGGCGGCGAGTTCCTCGACGATGTACGCGGCGCGCCGCTTGAACTCGGGCTGGCCGGTCTGAGCCCAGGTCAGGGAGACCGCCGACAGGTAGTGGCCCAGGCTGTGACCGGCGATGCCCCGGCTCTCCCAGCCGCCATAGACCTCGCCTTTGGGAGGCAGTCCCGCGCCGGCGCGGAAGTTGTGCAGCAGGCGGTCGGGCTCCAGCGACAGGAGATAGCGCTGGTTGGTCTGCGTCGCGGTCAGGAAGCGCGAGGGCTTCAGCCGCACCTGCGAGAGCGGGAAGGGGGCCAGCCCAGCCTTGCGGGTCGGCTGGGCCAGGGCGGGGAAGCCAGGGCGGCCGCGCCGAGCGCGGCGCCGGACTTGAGGGCAGTGCGGCGCGACGGTCCGGTCATGGGCGGTTCCCTATTCGACGTGCTGGTCGGGCAGGGCGTTCGTCGCCTTCGAGCCCCACAGCGCATAGAACAGCACATAGATCTCGCAAGCCGCCGTCAGCAGGAACGACCACTGCAGGCCGAAGGTGTCGGCCAGCCAGCCCTGGACGATGACCAGCGCGCCGCCGGCGATGGCCATGATCAAGAGGCCCGAGCCTTCCTCGGTCAGCGGACCCAGGCCCTTGATGCCCAGGGTGAAGATGGTCGGGAACATGATCGAGTGGAAGAAGCCGACGGCGATCAGCGACCACATGGCGACCGGACCGTGGGCGAAGGTGGTGATCAGCATCACGACAAAGGCGCCGATCGAGAAGGCGGCCAGCACGTGCTCGGCGGGGAACCGGCGCATCAGCACGCTGCCCAGGAACCGGCCCACCATCATGCCGCCCCACAGGATGGCCAGATAGCGCGAGGCCTCCTCGTGGGTGATGGCGGCGATGGTCGGCTGCGAGACGAAGTTGATGAACAGGTTGGCCACCCCGATCTCGGCGATCAGGTAGATGAAGATCGCCGGCACGCCGAACACCAGGTTGCGGTGCGACCATAGGGACAGCTTCTTGCGCTCCTCGCGCGAGGAGCGCTGGGTAGCCTGGCCGATGGCGGGCAGCTTCACCCGGCCCATGACCAGGGCCAGCAAGACGAGGGCGATGGCCACGATGACATAGGGCAGGATCACCGACTGGGCGTCGGCGTAGCGCTCCGCCTGGGTCAGCACGACATCGGTTCCGGCCGTGCCGCTCTTGGAGCGGCCCAGGATCAGATAGCCGGCGAACAGCGGGGCCAGGGTGGTGCCCAGAGAATTGAAGGCCTGCACCAGGTTCAGGCGGGCCGAGCCGGTCTCGGGCGGGCCGATCACGGCGACATAGGGATTGGCCGCCACCTGCAGCAGGGTGATGCCGCTGGCGATCACGAACAGGGCCGTCAGGACCAGGGGGTAGGAGGTCAGCATAGCGGCGGGGACCATCATGGCCGCCCCGACCGCCATGCCCAGCAGGCCGACCACGATGGCCTTCTGATAGCCGATCCGCTCGATCAGCTTGGCAGACGGGATCGAGGCCACGAAATAGGCGATGAACCACACCGACTCGATCAGGGTGGTGCGGGTGTAGTCGAGCACGAACACGCTGCGCAGGTGCGGCAGCAGCGTGTTGTTGATGACCGTGATGAAGCCCCACATGAAGAACAGGCTGGCCAGCAGGCTCAGGGCCGAGCCGTAGCGCTGTCGCGGGGCGTCGGCGGACGCCGCAGGCGGCGCGCTTTGGGGAAGGGCGGGCATCGTTTCCTCTTTCGTCGGCGCGGACTTTGGCGGCTGGTCGCTGCTCTGAATGTTTTGTCCGAGTATATTGTCGCCGGCAAGCCGTCAACGCGAGAGCCGAACCAGCGCTTCGAGCGCTCGGCGCTGAAAGCGCTACCGGTTATTGTAGGACAAAAATAAGCCTGCTACCAAGCTGGCCGATGATTTCCAGGGAGCGGCGTACAGCTCCCGTCGATAGGGAGAAGAGCATGGGCAAGAGGTTCCTGGGCGCGGCGGTCGCGCTTCTGGCGATGGCGGCGGCGGGTGCGCCCGTGGGCGTCCAGGCCGCTGAATTGGCCGCCACGGCGACGCTGAAGGCCGACCAGCCCGGCGCGCCGATCTCTCGCTACATCTATGGCCAGTTCTCCGAACATCTGGGCGCGGGCATCTATGACGGCGTCTGGGTCGGGACCAATTCGAAGATCCCCAACGTCCGCGGCGTCCGCACCGACGTCGTCACGGCCCTGAAGGAGGCGCACGTGCCGGTGATCCGCTGGCCCGGCGGCTGCTTCGCCGACGAGTATCGCTGGCGCGACGGCATCGGTCCGCGCGACAAGCGCCCCTCGCGCAAGAACAACTGGTGGGGCGGCTCGCCCGAGACCAACGCCTTCGGCACCCATGAATTCATGGACTTCGCCGAGCAGGTCGGCGCCGATCCATACGTCTCGATCAATGTCGGTTCGTCGGATCCGACCGAAATGCGCGAGTGGATCGAGTACATGACCTCGCCGGGCGACGACACCTTGGCCCAGGAACGCCGCGCCAACGGTCGCGACAAGCCGTTCAAGGTGCCGTTCATCGGCATCGGCAACGAGAGCTGGGGCTGCGGCGGCGAGATGACGCCGGAGTACTACGCCAACGAATACCGCCGCTTCTCGGCGTTCTTCCACAAGAACGACGACAATCCGGCCGTGCGCGTGGCGTCCGGCGCCAATGCGTTCAACACCAACTGGACCGATGTGCTGACCAAGAACGCCGGCAAGTTCATGGACGCCATCTCGCTGCACTACTACACGCTGCCGACAGGCAACTGGGACAAGAAGGGCGCGGCCACCGGCTTCGACAAGGCGGCTTGGGGCAAGACCATGGCCCAGACCCTGCGCATGGACGACCTGATCAAGCAGCACGTCGCGGTCATGGACAAGAACGACCCGTCCAAGCGGATCGGTCTCTATGTCGATGAGTGGGGCACCTGGTACGATGTCGAGCCGGGCACCAATCCGGGGCACCTCTATCAGCTGAACACCCTGCGCGACGGTGTCGTGGCGGCGGCCAACTTCAACATCTTCCACCACTATACCGACCGCGTGAAGATGACGAACATCGCCCAGACCATCAACGTTCTGCAGGCGATGATCCTGACCAAGGGCGATCAGATCGTCCTGACCCCGACCTACTACGCCTACAAGATGTACGTGCCGTTCCAGGACTCGACGGCGATCCCGCTGGACGTCACCGCGCCCGAGATCGACGTGGCGGGAACCAAGATCCCAGCCTTCAACGCCTCGGCGGCCAAGGGCAAGGATGGCAAGACCTACATCGCCGTGGCCAACATGTCGCCGGACGATGGCGTGAAGCTTTCCGTGACCCTGGGGACGCTCAAGGCCAAGGCCGTGTCCGGCCAGGTGCTGACCGCCGACAAGATGGACGCGATGAACGCCTTCGGCGCCAAGCCGGCCGTTGCGCCGGTCGCGTTCAAGGGCGCCAAACTCTCGGGCGACAAGCTGACCCTGGACGTTCCGTCCAAGTCGGTGGTCGTCGTCGCGGTCGAATAGAGCTCGCGGGAGCGCCGTCGTCGGCGGCGCTCCCGTCATTTCATATTTGACGATCTAATTCATATATGATGTCCATGCCTTCACGTGCTCCGTCAGAGAGCCGCCGGAGGAAACATCCATGTCCCAAGGCTCGAGCCAGCGTACGGGCTGGGCGCCACTGGTGCTCATCGTCGCCCTGTTCTTTCTCTGGGGCGTCGCCAACAACCTCAACGACGTCCTCATTCCCCACTTGAAGAAGGCCTTCTTCCTGACCGACCTGCGGTCGGGCCTGGTGCAGTCGGCGTTCTATCTGGGCTACTTCTTCCTGGCCTTGCCCGCGGGGCTGCTGATGCGCCGCTACGGCTACAAGGCCGCGGTGATCGTGGGGCTGGTGCTGTTCGCCGTCGGGGCGCTCCTGTTCTGGCCGGCGGCCGAGCTGCGCCGTTATGAATTCTTCCTGTCCGCGCTGTTCGTCATCGCCTCGGGCCTGGCGTTCCTGGAGACCTCGGCCAATCCGCTGATCACCGTGCTGGGCGACCCGGCCAAGGCCGAGCAGCGGCTGAACCTGGCCCAGGCCTTCAACCCGCTGGGCTCGATCACCGCCGTGGTGGTCGGCCGCCAGTTCATCCTGTCGGGCGTCGAGCCGACCAAGGCGCAGTTCGCCGCCATGACGCCGGCTCAACTGTCGGCCTTCCAGGCGGCCGAGGCTAAGTCGACCCAGCTGCCGTACCTGATCATCGCCGCCGTGGTGCTGCTGTGGGTGGTGCTGGTGGCGATCACCAAGTTCCCACCGCAGGTCGGCCGTCCCACCGAGGCGGATCAGCACGAGGAGCGCGTGGACAAGCCGATCCTTGGCCTGTTCGCGCGCCCGCGCTTCCTGTTCGGTGTCGCCGCCCAGTTCTTTTATGTCGGCGCCCAGGTCGGGGTGTGGAGCTACATGATCCGCTACGCCCAGGATCAGGTTCCTGGCATGGGCGAGAAGACCGCCGCGGCGTACCTGTCGTGGTCGCTGGTCGGCTTCATGGTGGGACGCTTCGCCGGTACGGCGCTGATGAGCCGCGTCGATCCTTCGCGCCTGATGGCCCTGTTCGCCGTCGCCAATGTCGGCCTGACCCTGGTCGCGGTGGCGGTTGGCGGACACCTGGGCCTGCTGGCCCTGGCCGCGACCAGCTTCTTCATGTCGATCATGTTCCCGACCATCTTCGCCAGCTCGATCAAGGGCCTGGGCCCGCTGACCAAGACCGGCTCGTCGTTCCTGGTCATGAGCATCATCGGCGGGGCCATCCTGACGGTGGTGATGGGGGCGGTGTCCGACGCCAGCGCCATTCGCTTCGCCATCCTGGTGCCGTGCGCCTGCTTCGCGGTGGTCGGCCTGTTCGGCCTGACCGCCAAGCGTCGCGAGGTCACCGCCCACGACGCGGTCCTGGCCGGAGGACACTAGAATGATGGACGTGCTGGTCTGCGCCGCGCCCGGCGACTTGCGAATAGAGCGCCGGTCCGCGCCGACGCCGGGCCCCGGCGAGGTGCTGCTGCGCGTGCGTCGGGTCGGCATCTGCGGCACCGACATGCACATCTATCGCGGGACCCAGCCTTATCTCAGCTATCCGCGCGTGATGGGCCACGAACTGTCGGGCGAGGTGGTGTCGGCGCCGGACGGCGGCGGCCTGCAGGCGGGCGACCATGTCTACGTCATGCCCTATTTGTCGTGCGGGACGTGCCCGGCCTGCGCCAAGGGCAAGCCGAACTGCTGCATGAACATCCGTGTGCTGGGCGTCCATATCGACGGCGGGCTCTGCGAATACCTCGCCGTGCCGGCCGGCTTCGTGCGCAAGGTCGAGGGTGTCGGCCTGGACGAGGCGGCCATGATCGAGTTCCTGGCCATCGGCGCCCACGCCGTCCGCCGCGCCCGGATCCAGCCCGGGCAGTCGGTGCTGGTGGTCGGGGCAGGGCCGATCGGCATCGCCGCGGTCCTGTTCGCCAAGCTGGCGGGCGCCGAGGTGACCGTGGTGGACGGCCGCGCCGACCGGCTGGCCTTCGCGCGCGAGCACCTGGGCGCCGACCGGATCGTCACGCTCTCCGACGAGACGCCGCGCGCCCTGTCCGAGATGACCGACGGCGTCTTCTTCGACGTGGTGTTCGACGCCACGGGCAGCGCGGCGGCCATGCAGCAGGGCTTCGCCTATGTCGCCCACGGCGGAAGCTATGTGCTGATCTCGGTGGTATCGGCCGACATCACCTTCTCGGATCCCGAGTTCCACAAGCGCGAGATGTCGCTGCTGGCGAGCCGCAACGCCACGATCGAGGACTTCGACCACGTGCTGGCGGCGATCAAGGCGGGACGGGTGCCGACGGCGGCGCTCAACACCCACAAGGCGGCGCTGAAGGACCTGTCGGAAGTCCTGCCAGGCTGGATGGAGCCATCGGCCGGCGTCATCAAGGCCATCGTGTCGTGCTGATCGACGCCCACTGCCATGTCTGGCGGATCGGCGAGAACGACCACGAATGGCCGACGCCCGACCTGGCGGCGATTCATCGAAACTTCGACCTGAACGATCTGGCCCGAGCGGCGGGCGGACCGGGACTTTCCGGCGCGGTTCTCGTGCAGTCGCAGCCCAGCGCGCGCGACACCGAATGGCTGTTGACGATGGCCGCCGGCCAGCCGCTGGTGCTGGGCGTGGTCGGGTGGATCGACTTGACCGCGCCCGATGCGCCCGCCCGGATCGCGGCCCTGGCCGAGAATCCGCTGCTGAAGGGTCTGCGGCCGATGCTGCAGGACCTGGCCGACGACTGGATCCTCGATCCGACCTTGGAGCCTGCCCTCGCGGCGATGGTCGACGCGGATCTGTCGTTCGACGCCCTGGTCAAGCCGCGTCATCTTCCGGCGATCCTCGAGCTGGTCAGCCGATGGCCGCTGCTGCGGGTGGTGATCGATCACGGCGCCAAGCCCGATATCGCCGCCGGAGCCCTGGATCCCTGGCGTGACCAGATGGCGGCGCTGGCCGCCCGGCCTGGCGTGTATTGCAAGCTTTCAGGTCTGCTGACCGAGGCCGGCGACACGCCCACCGTCGAGGCGATCGCGCCGTTCGCCGCGCACCTGATCGAAATCTTCGGACCCGATCGCCTGATGTGGGGCAGCGACTGGCCGGTCTTGAACCTGGCAAGCGACTACGGCGCCTGGCGGGCGATGTGCGCGGCCTGGGTCCGGCCGGAGCGCCAAGCGGCGCTATTCGGCGAGACGGCGCGCCGATTCTATCGCTTATAGAAGGTATGTCCGACGTGTCCGCCAAGAAGCGAGAATACCGCGCGCCCGCCCTGGAAAAGGGCCTCGACGTGCTGGAATTGCTGGCCGCCCATCGCGGCGGTCTGACCCTTGCCCAGATCTCCAACGCGCTCGACCGTTCGTCCAGCGAGCTGTTCCGCATGGTCCAGGTGCTGGAGGCGCGGGGCTATGTCGGCCGCGCCGCCGACGAGGACGGTCTGATCCTGACCAACAAGCTGTTCGCCCTGGGCATGACGCGCGCTCCGGCCAAGGACCTGCTGGACGCGGCCCTGCCGGTCATGCGCGCCGTCGCCCAGAAGATCGGGCAGTCCTGCCATCTGGCCATGGCCAGCGGCGACCAGATGGTCGTCGTCGCCCGTATCGAGGCGCCGGGCGACCAGGGCTTTTCGGTGCGCGTCGGCTATCGCCGCAAGATCGTCGAGGCGACCTCCGGTCTGGTGCTCTACGCCTTCCAGCCGGAAGGCGTCCGTCAGCGTTGGGGCGAGGCGCTGAAGCCCGGGATCGCGGCGGCCGCCTGGAAGACCTTCGAGGCCAGCGCCGCCCACGCCCGCGAGGACGGCTTCGTGCGCGCGGCCAGCTACGTGACCAAGGCCGTGACCGACTTGTCGGTGCCGATCTACGGCCCCGAGGGCGTCGCGGCGGCCCTGACCTGCCCGTATGTCGACATGCCCACCGCCATTTCGATGGAGGAGACGGTCGCCGGCTTGAAGCAGGCCGCGGCCGAGATCACCGGCGAGATCCGACCGACCGCCTAGGCCCGGCGCGGAGTGGCGGTCGATTGACTTGCCGTGGCCGGAATGGGATTTTATCAGCAACATCGATTTTATAAATGAACGGGATGGAAGCGGGAATGGCAGGCGGCGAAGAGCGCTCGGAGACCTTGGCGCGCTTGCCGCGTCTGGGGTTCGGCGGCGCGGCCGTCGGCAACCTCTACGCCCCGTTGTCGGACGCCGCCGCGCGCGGCGTGATCGAGGCCGCCCTAGTTGCCGGGATCGGCTATTTCGACACCGCGCCGCACTACGGCTTCGGACTCAGTGAGACCCGTTTGGGCGAAGCGCTGGCCGGGCGGGACGCGATGGTCTCGACCAAGGTTGGCCGCCGCCTGGAGCCGGTCGCGACGTCCGCGCGCGAGCGCCATGGCTTCGTCGACGCCGCGCCGTTCGAGCCGGTCTTCGACTACACACGCGACGGCGTCATGCGGTCGTTCGAGGACAGCCTTCGCCGCTTGCGGCGCGATCGGGTCGACGTTCTGCTGGCCCACGATCTGGGGCAGGCGACCCACGGCGAGGCTCATGTCCGTCACATGCGCGATTTCCTGGAGGGCGGCTACCGCGCCATGCGCGAGCTCCGGGACGCTGGGGTGGTCGGCGCCATCGGCCTGGGGGTCAACGAGCAGGCGGTCTGCGAGGAGATCCTGGACCACGCCGACGTGGACGTCTTCCTGCTGGCCGGCCGCTACACGCTGCTGGAGCAGACCGCTTTGGAAAGCTTCCTGCCGCGTTGCGCCGCGCGGAACGTGGGGATCGTCATCGGCGGTCCGTTCAACTCCGGCGCCCTGGTCGAGACCGGCGGGACGCTGCACTACAACTACGAGGCCGCGCCGACGGCGATCGTCGAGCGGGTGGCGCGCCTGCGCCGGGTCTGCGCCGCTCACGACGTGCCGCTGGCCGCGGCGGCCCTGCGATTTCCGCTGGCGCATCCAGCGGTGCTGAGCGTCATTCCCGGCATGGCGACGCTGGATCAGGTCGCCGATGCAATGCGCTGGTTAAGCTTGGCTATTCCGGATGCATTGTGGTCGGATCTCAAGAGCGAGGGTCTGGTCCGCGCCGACGCGCCCGTTCCCGTCACGCGAGCCGCCGCATGAAGCCGATCCTGCTGCATCCCGACGATAACGTCCTGGTGCTGGCCGCGCCCATCCGCGCCGGCCAGGCGATCGAGATCGACGGCCGGGTTCTGCTCGCGCCCGGCGACGTTGCGGTCGGCCACAAGATCGCTCGCCATCCGCTGGTCATCGGCGAAAAGGTGCTGAAGTACGGCGCGCCGATCGGCTCGATGACCGCCGCCGCCGAGGCTGGCGCGCACGTCCACATGCACAATATGAAGAGCGACTACATCGCCAGCCACACCCGGTTGGCGACGGGCGAGGATCAGGCGGGATGAGCATCCAAGGCTTCCAGCGCGCCGACGGTCGCAAGGGCATCCGCAACGTCGTGGCCGTGGCCTATCTGGTGGAGTGCGCCCACCATGTGGCCCGAACCATCGTGACCCGCAGCGACGATCCGGACGTTCACCTGATCGGCTTTCCGGGTTGTTATCCAAATGCTTACGCCCTGAAGGTCATGCAGGCGATCGGGACGCATCCCAACATCGGCGGGGTGCTGCTGATCTCGCTGGGCTGCGAGAGCTTCAACCGCGAGGCCCTGCGTGCGGCGATCGCCGCCAGCGGTCGGCCGGTCGAGACCCTGATCATTCAGGAAAGCGGCGGCACCGCCGAGACGATCCGCAAGGGCGTCGAGGCCGTGGCCCGCCTCAAGGCGATCGCCGACCAGACGCCGCGCGTGCCGATGGACGTCTCCGAGCTGGTCATCGGCACCATCTGCGGCGGCTCGGACGGAACCTCGGGCATCACCGCCAATCCTGCCGTCGGTCGGGCCTTCGACCGCCTGGGCGCGGCCGGGGCGGCTTGCGTTTTCGAGGAGACAGGCGAACTGGTCGGCTGCGAGAAGATCATGGCCGACCGCGCCATCACGCCCGAGCTGGGCGCGGCGCTGGAAGCCAGCGTCCGCAAGGCCGAGGCCTACTATACCGTCATGGGCTACGGCAGCTTCGCGCCCGGCAACGCCGAGGGCGGGCTGACGACCCAGGAAGAAAAGTCGATGGGGGCCTATTCCAAGTCCGGCTCGGCCCCGATCGTCGGCATCCTCAAGCCCGGCGACCTGCCGCCGTCGGGCGGGCTCTACCTGCTGGACGTGGTGCCCGACGGCGAGGTGCGGTTTGGCTTTCCCAACATCTCGGACAACGCCGAGATCGTCGAGCTGATCGCCTGCGGGGCGCACCTGACCCTGTTCACTACTGGGCGGGGCTCGGTGGTCGGCTCGGCCGTCTCGCCGGTGATCAAGGTCTGCGCCAATCCCGAGACCTACCGTAAGCTGTCGGGCGACATGGATGTCGACGCCGGCCGGATCATGGAGGGGCGGGGCACGCTGGATGAGGTCGGCGACGAGATCTTCGACCTGGTCCTCGCCGTCGCCGGTGGCCAGCGGACAGTGTCCGAGGCCCTGGGCCATCAGGAATTCATCCTCACCTACAAGGCCTTCGACCCGATCGGTCCGGCCTGCCTGCCGCTGCGGCGCGCGAGTTAAGGGGCGTATCCATGGGTAGACTGTCGGGCAAGACCGCGCTGGTGACGGCGGCGGCGCAGGGCATCGGCAAGGCCAGCGCGGAGCTGTTCGCTCGCGAAGGCGCGCGGGTCATCGCGACCGACCTCAACGAAGACCTGCTGGCCAAGGTCGAGGGCTGCGAGCCGCGCCGCCTGGACGTGCTGGACCTCGACGCCATCAACACCCTGGCCGCCGAGCTGGGCGCGATCGACGTGTTGTTCAACTGCGCCGGCCATGTCCACGCCGGCACGATCCTGGACTGTGACGAGAAGGCCTGGGCGTTCTCGAACGACATCAACGTCACGGCCCAGTACCGCACGATCCGCGCCTTCCTGCCGGCCATGCTGGAGGCGGGGCGGGGCTCGATCGTCAATATGGCCTCGGTGGCCAGCTCGATCAAAGGCGTGCCCAACCGTTTCGCCTATGGCGCCACCAAGGCGGCGGTGATCGGCCTGACCAAGGCCGTGGCAGCCGACTTCGTGGGGCAGGGGATCCGCTGCAACGCCATCTGTCCTGGCACGGTCGACACCCCGTCGCTAAACCAGCGCCTGGCCGACACTGGCGACTACGAGGCCGCCCACAAGGCTTTCACCGCCCGACAGCCGATGGGCCGCCTGGGCAAGCCCGAGGAACTGGCCCAACTGGCCCTCTACCTGGCCAGCGACGAGTCGGCCTTCACGACCGGCCAGATCCACATCATCGACGGCGGCTGGATCAACTGACATGCGCCATTGCCTGGCCCTGGACCTCGCTGACGACCCGGCGCTGATCGCGCGCTACGAGGCCTGGCACGCGCCGGGCGCCGTGCCGGCGGCGGTGATCGCCTCGATCCGCGCCGCCGACATCCGCGACATGCAGATCTGGCGGATCGGCAGCCGCCTGTTCATGATCATGGAGACCGGCCCGGCCTTTTCGTCCGAGGCCAAGGCCGCCGCCGACATGGCGTCCGAGGACGTCCAGGCCTGGGAGCGGCTGATGTGGGAGTTCCAGCGGCCGTTGCCTGGCGCGGCGATAGGGGAAAAGTGGCTGCCGATGCAGCGGATCTTCGCCCTTGATGAGCAGCCCTAGAGATACCGGTAGCGCAGACCCAGCCGGAATTCCCGCCCGGTGCGGTGCTGATAGTTGGGAATCTCGCTGCGATCGATGAACTGGCGCTGCACGGAGTCGGTCAGGTTGATGGCGTCGGCCGTCAGGGTCAGCCCCGGCAACAGGCGATAGCGCACAGAGATGTCCGCCGTGGTCCTGCCCCCGACGCCTTCCGCGTCGCCGCCGCTTTGAGCGGGAACGGACGCCAGGTAGCTGTCGCTGTGACTGACGGCGGCGCGTGCGTCGAGGCGACGGCCGTCATAGACCAGCGCCAGATTGCCGACCAGGCGCGGTCCGCCCAGGGCGTCCTCGATCGCCTCGATGTCGCCGCTGGGCATCCGATAACGAATTTCCGAGCGCGTATAGGCCACGGAGCCCTGCAGTCGCCACGGCCCTAGGGGCGAACCGGGCGCGCCCAGCGGCGTGACCGCCGAGATTTCCAGACCGCTCAGCCTGCCCTTGCCGGTATTGGCCGGGCGGACGAACTGCCAGATGGGCAGGGCCGGATCGCAGCCGGCCGCGCCGCCGCAGGCCAGGCTTGCGGCGCTGTCGGGCAGACCATAGGGATTGGCCGAGAAGGGCGCCGGCTGGGTGATCGTCATCTGAACCACCGACTGAATCGACTTGTGATAGGCCGCGACGGTGATCGCCCCGCCGTTCGGCGCGAACCATTCGACGGCGAGGTCGAGATTGGTCGCGCGGGTTGGGGTGAGGGTGGGATCCCCCGCGGAAACCGTCTTCAGGCTGGTCGTTGAAATGGTGAAGCCCGGCCGCAGGCTGCGCAGGTCCGGACGCACCATGACGCGGGCCGCGCCGAGGCGGACGGTCAGGTCGTCGGCGGGCTCCCAGACCAGGTTCGCCGACGGCAGGACGTCGCTATAGCTGCGCCGGGCGCGGACGGGTCTTAGCGCGCCATCGGCCTGGACTTGCGAGCCCGTCGCGTTCTGCGCCGTGCGCGCCAGGCGAAGCCCGGCGTCGCCCCAAAGTCGGCGTCCCGTCCGGCGCGGGCGAGAGACCAGAACATAGGCCGCGTCGTCCCGCTCGCTGATCGCGTAGTTGGTCGCGGCGACCGGTTCCGGTCCCAGGCGAAAGGCGCCGCAGCTGGTCAGGGCGCAGGCCTGCCGCAGAAGGCCAAGGCCGCGAGGGACGTCGGGCGTCAGCCAGCCGGCGGGCGGATCGACGGCGCCGAACGACGCGCCCGCGCCGACCATTCGCGCGTAGTCGGCGACCGGTATCGCGGCCAGCGCCGACGGCAGCACATTGTTCAGATTGGCGATCGTGCCATTCGAGCGCGACAGGGTGACCGCCTCGGTGCGGTAGTCCTTGTGCAGCACGCCGGCGCGCCACTCGACGCCGCCCGTGTCGCCCTTCAGGTCTAGACCGGCCGTCTTGTAGCTGTTGTCGACCCAGTTCGGATCGTCGCGGAACTCCGACAGCGTCCAGGCGGAAGACCGGTCCAGGACCGCGTCGCCGTAGCCGACGAAGGGATGGGCGCGGTCGCGGAAGTCGTAGGCGAAGCCGTTCACGCCGTACTGGTTCAGGTGCAAGGTGTTCTGAACCGGGTTGCTGAAGTCCGAGCGCGAGAAGCCCAGTAGGGCGGTGGCCTCGATATCGCCCGGAAGCCTTCGCGTGGCCGACAGGGTCGCCTGGCGGAAGATGGTGTCGAGCTCGTCGTAGCGGGCCTCGGACTTGACGTCGACGCCGTCGAACGTGCCGGCGATCAACACGTCCGGGCCACCGCCCGCGCGGAGCACGGGATTGATCGCGGTCACGCCGTTCAGCCCGCAGGCCGGCGACGCGTCGGGTCCACAAGCGCCGGCGGTGCGGAAGGTGAAGCTCTCCAGCAGGTACTCGTTCCGCCTGGATTTCAGCGTGGCGTACAGCAGGTCCAACGCCACGCGGGTCCCGTCTGCCGGGCGCCATTCCAGCGCCGCGGTCAGGCCCAGGCGCGACTGTTCGGCGGTCATCAATTCCAGGCGCGGGATGCGGGCGTGCAGGGCGGCGTTGATCTTGGCCAGGTCCGCGCCGCCGGTGGTCGCGCCGAAGCCGGGATAGAGCGCATCGCCCGTCTGCCAGCCACCGGCCGTGCTGCCCGCGTCGACGGCGTAGCGACGCGACCAGGCCGCCGAGACCAGGACGCCCCACCGGTCGTCCGCGAGGCGCCGTGACAGCACGATCGAGCCGCGCGGCGCCAGGCGGTCGGCGCGGCTGTTCCAGGTCTGCTCGCCGTACAGCAGGACGCTCTTGTCGCGCAGGTCGAACGGCGAGCGGGTGCTGATATCGATCGTCGCGCCCAGCGAGCCTTCGTCGATGTCGGCGGTCGCGGTCTTCTGCAGGCGGATCTGTCGGAAGAGGTCGGCGGCGAAGACGTTGTAGTCGAAGGCCCGGCCCCGGTTGGTGCCGCCGCCGGCGTTGGCGCCGCCGAACGTCGCCAGGGTCTCCATGCCGTTGATGCGCACGCGGGTGAAGCGGCTGGCGACGCCCCGGATGGCGATCTGGCGCGTCTCGCCGCCGTCGCTGATCGCAGCCGCGCCCGGCAGTTCGCGCAGGGCGTCGCCCAGGCTGAGCGCGCCGGAGCGGGCGATCTCGTCCTCGGTCAGGATGTCGATGGGTGAGGGCGTCCGACGTTTCAGAAGGGCTGGCTGAGCCGCCAGGGCGGCGGCGGTCACCTTGACGGGGTCCACCTCGGCCGGGATCTCGTCGGTCCGGCGCGGCGTCGGCGAAGATGAGGGGCGCGCCTTCGACGCCGGGCGCAGGTTCGACGGCGCAGGCGCGATGGTGACCACGCCGTCCGCGCCGATCACGAAGGTCAGGCGCGCGCCGGCCAGCAGCGTCCCCAGCGCGGCCGGCAGCGACATCGTTCCTCGCAACGCCGGGGCCTGGCGTCCGGCCATCAGCGGGGCGGGCGCCAGCACGACCGCACCGGTTCGCTCCGACAGGGCCAGCAGCGCGCCGGCCAAGGGTTGGGCCGGCTGATCGAAGGTGAAGGTCACCGGGCGCCGGGCCGCCAGGGCCGGCGCGCTCGCCAGCGCTAGGACCAGCGCAGTGGCCGACAGCGGAGCGGGCCTCATCGCGCCCCGATCAAGGACACGCCAGGATTTTCGGGCGATCCAGATGTTTTTCGTGCGGATCGACGGGCTGAAAGCGTTGTTATGGCCAAGCTCCTCCAGCGCGGCGAAAATCCAGGAATTTCCGAAAGTTACCGGTAACTTTCCGCTTTTATCGGCCCTCGGGCCATGCTTATCTCAAATGACACCGGTAACAGCAATCCGGTGAACGACGGTCCGAAGGGGCCGCGCAAAAATGGGGAGTGTCACGATGTTCACGCCGTCGAACCGCACCGCCTGGAGCGCATCCGGCGAGCCGATCGCCGTCGATGCTCCGGCCCACGTCTTTCCGAACATTTCGCCGCTCTAGGCGCCGGACCGTCTCCCCCGAGACGCCAACTGGGCGGCGCCGGTCCTTTCACCGCGTCGCCCATCCTTCCTTGGAGTAGCCCATGCGTTTGAAGGCCCTGGCCCTGGCGACGACCCTTGTGCTGACGCCGCTGGTGGCGCACGCCCAGACGGCGAGCCTGGCGGAGGAACCCGCGCCGGCCAGGTTCAAGGCGATCAAGATCGTGCTGGTCGGCGATTCCACCACCGCCGTGCTTGGCGGCTGGGGGCCTAGCTTCTGCGGCTGGCACGTGACCTCTTTCGCGGCCTGCATCAACCTGGCGCGCGGCGGTCGCTCCAGCGGCAACTACCGGGCCGAGGGCTCGTGGGCTCTGGCCGTGGACGAGATCAGGTCCGGCGGCTTCACCGACACCTATGTGCTGATCCAGTTCGGCCATAACGACCAGCCGGGCAAGCCAGGCCGTTCGACCGATCTCGCCACCGAGTTTCCGGCCAATATGAAGCGCTATGTCGACGAGGTGCGGGCCGCTGGCGGCAAGCCGATCCTGGTCACCCCCCTGACGCGCCGGCAGTTCAAGGACGGCAAGCTGATCGATGATCTGGGCCCTTGGGCCGACGCCGTCCGCAAGATCGCCGCCCAGACCAATACCCCGCTGGTCGACCTGCACGCCCGCAGCCAGGCCGCGGTCCAGGCCATGGGGCCGGTCGAGGCCATGAAGTTCGCCCAGCGCCCGCCGTCGGCCGAGGTGATCGAGGCCGCCGCCAAGACCGGCACGACCATCGCCGCCAGCACGGGCGTCCCGGCCGCGCCGGGCGCCCCGCAGAACAACGCCGCCGTCGAGCCGATGGGCCAGGCCAGGTTGTCGTTCGACTACACGCATCTGGGCGTCGTCGGCGCGGACTATTTCTCGGCCATCGTCACCGACGAACTGTCAAAGTCCGTTCCGGCCCTGCGCCGCTACCTGATCCGTTGAACTAGGTTCCGCCATGACCCTGACCCGCCGGTCGACACTCGCCGTCCTGGGGGCCGCCTCGGCCCTGACCGCCGCACCCGCGCGCGCCCAGGCCAAGGCTTCGCCGTTGCGCCTCTGGTATCGCCAGCCCGCCAAGGAGTGGGTCGAGGCCCTGCCGGTCGGCTCGGGCAAGCTGGGAGCGATGATCTTCGGCGGCGTCGCGGTCGAGCGGCTGCAGCTGAACGAAGACACCCTGTGGGCGGGCGGCCCTTACGAGCCGATCAATCCGGAGGCCAAGACGGCCTTGCCGGAGATCCGCCGCCTGATCGACGCGGGCGAATACGCCAAGGCCACCGAGCTGGCCGACGCCAAGTTCATGGGCGTTCCCAAGCGTCAGATGTCATACCAGACGATCGGTGACCTGAAGCTGGATTTCCCGGGCCTGGCCGAAGCCGGCGCCGACTATGTCCGCGACCTCGACATCGACGGCGCGATCGCCACGACCCGCTTCACGGCCGGCGGCGTGCGCTACCTTCGCGAAGTGATCGGCAGCGCGCCGGACGGCGTCATCGCCGTGCGGCTGACAGCCAGCAGGAAGAGCGCGATCAGCGTCGACCTGTCGTTCGCCAGTCCCCTGAAGTCCAAGCCGGTCTCCACGGTCGAGGGCGCGCAGCTGGTCCTGACCGGGGTCAACGAACCCTCGCAGGGCGTCGACGCCAAGCTGAGGTTCGAGTGCCGCGTCGATGTGCGCGCCAAGGGCGGCAAGGTCACGGGGCAGGGGGGCGTGCTGTCGGTGAAAGGCGCCGACGAGGTGGTGCTGCTGATCGCGGCGGCGACCAGCTACCGCCACTATGACGACGTCTCGGGTGATCCGACGGCGCTCAATAAGGCGACCCTGGCCAAGCTGGCCGGCAAGCCGTGGACAAGGATGCTGGCGGACCATCAGGCCGATCATCGGGCCTTGTTCCGCCGTGTCGGAGTCGATTTCGGCCGCACCCGCGCCGACCTGTCGCCAACCGACGAGCGGATCAAGCAATCGCCGACCACCGACGACCCGTCGCTGTCGGCGCTGTACTACCAGTACGGCCGCTATCTTTTGATCGCCTGTTCGCGTCCGGGCAGCCAGCCGGCAAACCTGCAGGGGATCTGGAACGACAAGACGTTCGCGCCCTGGGGCGGCAAGTACACGATCAATATCAACACCGAGATGAACTACTGGCCGGCCGAGCCGACCAGCTTGCCGGAACTGGTCGAACCGCTGATCGCCCTGGTTCAGGACATCTCGGAGACCGGCGCGCGGATGGCCAAGGCCATGTACGGCGCGCGCGGCTGGGTTACCCACCACAACACCGACCTGTGGCGGGCTACCGCTCCGATCGACGGCGCCAAGTTCGGGGTCTGGCCGACGGGCGGCGCCTGGCTTTGCAAGCACGTCTGGGACCACTACGACTACAACCGCGACCAAGTCTATTTGGCGCGTGTCTATCCGCTGATGAAGGGCTCGGCGCGGTTCTTCCTCGACACCCTGGTGGTCGATCCGAAGTTCGGGGTGCTGGTCACCAACCCGTCGATTTCGCCGGAGAATGACCACGGCCACGGCTCCTCCATCGTCGCTGGCCCGACCATGGACCAAGCCATCGTCCGCGACCTGTTCGACAACTGCCTGAAGGCCGAAGCCATTCTGGGCGCCGACCAGGCCTTCGTCGCCGAGCTGAAGGCGGCGCGTGACAAGCTGGCCCCGTACAAGATCGGCAAGAACGGCCAGCTGCAGGAATGGCAGGAGGACTGGGACGCCGACGCCCAGGACATCCACCACCGTCACGTCTCGCACCTCTACGGCCTGTTCCCCTCGGACCAGATCTCGATCGACACCACGCCCAAGTTGGCGGCGGCGGCCAAGCAGACCCTGGTGACGCGTGGAGACCTCTCGACCGGCTGGGCCATCGCCTGGCGCCTGAACCTGTGGTCGCGGTTGGGCGAGGGCGATCACGCCCACGGCATCCTGAAGCTGTTGCTGGGCCCCGAGCGGACCTATCCGAACATGTTCGACGCCCACCCGCCGTTCCAGATCGACGGCAATTTCGGCGGGACCTCGGGCATGACCGAGATGGTCCTGCAGAGCCGCAACGACCGCATCCACCTGCTGCCGGCCCTGCCGTCGGCCTGGCCGACCGGCCATATCACCGGCCTGCGGGCGCGTGGCGCGGTCGGCGTCGACGTTCGCTGGGCGGGTGGCAAGCTGACCGAAGCGGTGCTGACCGCCAATGCCGACGGTAAGCACACCGTGGTCCATGCCGGCTCGACGTTGCAGCTCGACCTCAAGACGGGCCAGAGCGCGCGTCTGACGTTGCGAAACGGCGCCTTGGTGAAAGCCTGATGATCGGCAAGCGCCTCTTCCTGGCCGTGCTGCTGTCCACGGTCCTGGCGGATGTCGCCGGGGCCGAGACCCTGCGGGTCGGCCCGAAAGCGACCTACAGGACCCTGACCGCCGCCGTGGAGGCGCTGCCGGACGACGGCGGGACGATCGAGCTGGCGCCCGGCGAGTACCGGGAGAAGGTGACGATCGCCAAGCCGAACGTCCGTCTCATCGGCAAGGGCGCGAAGCCCCAGGATGTGGTCATCGTCTGGAGCGATGGCGCGCGCACGGCCGGGGGCACCTTCAAGTCGTTCACGATGAACGTTTCGGGCGACGGCTTCCGGGCCAAGAACCTGACGATCCAGAACGACTACCACCTGAAGGACCCGAACCCGTCCCAGGCCGTGGCCCTGGCCATCACCGCCGATCGCGCCGTCTTGGAGAGGGTGCGGCTGCTGGGCGCCCAGGACACGCTGTACGCCGCCTCCAAGAAGGACAAGCCCAGCCGGCAGTACTTCAAGGACTGCTATGTCGAGGGCCATGTCGACTTCATCTTCGGCGACGCCAAGGCCTTCTTCGACCGCTGCCACATCCACGGAATCGCCCACCCGACGGTGATGATCACCGCCCAGAGCAAGGTGCGGCCCGATCAGGATAGCGCCTACGTCTTCGATCGCTGCCTGATCACAGCCGACAAGGACGCCAAGGAGATCTGGTTCGGGCGAGCCTGGCGGCCGCTGGCGACGGTGGTCTTCATGCGCTCGCGCATCGAGGCGCCGCTGGAGAAGGCCGGCTGGCGTGAATGGACGCCGGGCAAGACCGAGACCCTGAGCACCGCGACCTTCGCCGAATACGCCTCGACCGGTCCGGGGGCGAGCCCGACGACCCGCGAGCCGCGCAGCAAGCAGCTGACCGCCGACCAGGCCAGGGCCTGGGACCGCAAGACCTTCCTGGCCGGCCCCGACGGCTGGGTTCCCTAGAGTAGAGCATCCCATGCGTATCGATCGCCGCGGTTTCCTGACCACCAGCCTGGGCGCCGCCGCCGTCACGGGCCTGGCGCCAGCCGTGTGCGTGGCGGCCGAACCCTCGCTCGCCATCCCCGACGACGGCTGGTCGTTGTGGATCGACCGGGACGCGGCCTGGAAGGACGACGTCATCCACCTGCCGGGGACGTTCGAGCTGGCCAAGCTGCCGGTGAACCCACCGACCGGCGGCTGGGACGCGCTGGCGTCGGGCGAGGCGATCAAGGTCACGCTGCCGACCACGGTCGAGCAGCACTTCTGGGGCGCGTTCGGCACACGGCCCTATGGCGCGGACGAATACCGCTATGCCGAAGACGACGACGTGCCGCGCTACGGCGCCTACAAGGGCGTGTCGTGGTGGAGCCGGACCATCGACATCCCGGCCTCGGCCAAGGGCCAGCGCGTGATGCTGAACATCCGCGGCGCGCGCATGCGGGCCGAGGTGTTCCTGAACGAGCGGCTGGTCGGCTATTCGATCATGTCGGAGCTGCCGATCGTCTGCGATCTCAGCGACGCCATGAAGCCTGGCGAGGCCAACCGCCTGTCGATCCGCATCACCAATCCCGGCGGCCGCTTCGACTGGCGCGACTCCACGACCATGATGTGGGGCAAGCTGAAGTTCTTTGCCTCGCACGGCTTCGGGGGGCTGGATCGCGGCGTCACCCTCAGCGTCCATCCGCGCGCGGCGCGGATCGACGACGCCTGGGTGCTGAACACGCCCAATCCGCGCCAGATCACCGGCTTCATGGAGGTCGTGCTCGACAAGCCGCCAACCAAGGCCAGCCTGGACAAGCTGAAGGCCAAGGCCACCGTCGAGTTGGTCGACGACGCTGGCGCGCCGGTCGTGGCCGCCGTCGCGGTCGAGGCCGTCGAGGTGGTCGATCCGCAGCGACTGCGCGTGCGCTTCATGGTGTCGGCGCCGAGCGCCAGGATCTGGGACCTGAAGACGCCCGTCCTACACCGCCTGCGCTTTCGCTGGACGCAGGCCAAGGGCGCGGTCGACACACGCGAGGTCCGCTTCGGCTTCCGTTGGTTCGGCGTCGACGGCGTCGGCACGGACGCGCTGCTGCGGCTGAATGGCCGCCGGGTGCGGCTCTATTCGGCGATCTCGTGGGGCTATTGGGGCTTCAACGGCCTGTGGCCAACGCCGGAACTGGCCAAGCGCGAGGTCACCTCGGCCCACACCCTGGGTCTGAACGCGCTGCACTTCCACCGCAACGTCGGCAAGCCCGAGGTGTTCGACGCGATGGATGAGATGGGCCTGCTGCGGGTCATGGAGCCCGGCGGCGGCCGTCACGCCATCGGCCACGACCTCAAGCCCGGCGAAAAGCTCTCCGAAGCCGACGCGTTCAGCCGCGCCTTCCTGGTCGAGAAGTGCAAGACCATGGTCCGCGCGTTCCGCTCGCGGCCGTCGCTAGTGCAGTACACCCTGCAGAACGAGATCGGCGCGAACCTGGCCAATCCCGATGTCCAGGCGGTGCTGAAGGCCATGCACGATCTGGACCCCAGCCGCGCGGTCATCCTGAACGATGGCTTCGTCAAGCGCGGCGCGGCCCAGGCCATGTACCTGCCGTACGACGACCACTACTACCGCTCGGACGTTGAGGCATGGGGCGGCTGGTGGGTCGAGCACCAGGGCGCGGGCGACCAGTGGTACGACAAGTTCTACCGGTCCAAGGACGACTACATCCACATGCAGAAGGGCAAGCCCTTCATCGTCGAGTTCGGAGAGATGCAAGGGTGCGCCACGGCCGACAACCACGAGGCCATGGTCGTCGAGATCCTGGCCAAGGGCGGCAAGAGCTACGACCTGCAAGACCACAAGGACATCGTCGCGGCGACCAACAGCTATATCGAACGCTGGGGTTTCAAGACGGTCTTCCCGACCAGCGAGGCATTGTTCCTGTCGGTAGGTCGCAAGGTCTACGAGTCCTGGCGCAACTATCTGGAGAACATCCGCCTGGGCGAGACCGTCGATGTCGCGGCGATCTCGGGTTGGGAGAGCACCTCGATCGAGAACCACTCGGGCGTCGTCGACGTGCTGCGCGGTTTCAAGGCCGATCCGACCCTGATGAGCCAAGCCCTGCGGTCGGTCATGGCGATCGCCAAGCCGCGAGCCCTGGCCTATGCCGCCGGCGACACCGCCGAGCTGGACATCTGGGTCTTCAACGACAGCGGCGAGGCCGTGACCGGTGAGGTCGTGCTGAGCCTGGTGGACGAGGGCGGCGCGACGCGGGAGCTGGGTCGCTGGCCGGCGCCGACCCAGACGCCGGACCAGCTGAGCTATCTACTGGCCGAGAGCTTCCGCACGCCGGCCCTGACCCGCGCGGGGCTGAACATCCTGCGCGTGACGTTCGGCGACGTGGTCTCCGACCGCGAGATCTGGGTGACGGCGCCGGCGGCCAAACCCGCCAAGCCGATCAAGCTGGGTGTCTCGGGCGTCGCCAAGAGCCTGCGCGAGCAACTGGCCGCGCTGCCAAACGTGGTGGTCGAGGATTTCAAGCCGAACGGCCGCTACGCCGGCATCGTCGCCTCGGGTTTGAAGACCGACGAGATCATCCACCGCCAGGTCGGCGAGCAAACCGGCCTCGAGGCTCAGCCCAAGAAGGGCGAGAAGCCCGTCGTCGTCCTGGGCGAGCTGCCGCCCGAGGTACTGGCCGCCGTCAAGGCCGGGACGCCGCTGCTGGCCATGGTCCAGGAAGACGGTCTTGCCGATGGCGTCGCCAAGCAGCTGTCGGGACTGGGGCTGTTCGACTACGCCGGCCAGGTCGGCGGCCTGCGGGCGCCGTGGATGGGCAACTGGAACTATGTCCGCAGCCACGCGACCTTTGCCGGGCTGCCGTCAGATATGGCGATGAGCGTGCTGCATCAGGTGGAGGGGCAACCCTCCAACGGTCTCGTTATCGAGGGCGATGGGATCGAGGTCATCGCCGCCTACAGCCGCGACCACGACCGCAGGAACGGCGCGGCCAGTTTCACGGTGCGCAAGGACAAGGCGCGGGTCCTGGTCCATCGCCTGCCGGACATGGTCCGGCCGCTGCAGCAGCGATGGCTGGCCAACGCGATCAGCTGGCTGGCGACCGGCGCTTGAGAAACAAGAAAAGAGGGAGGGCTACCATGATCACCCGTCGCGACACCCTACTGGCCGCCGCCCTGGCGGCGACGCCCGGCCTGGTCATGGCCGCGCCTCGCAAGGCGCCGTTCGAGCGCCTGGGCTGGGCCAGTAAGACGCCCGGCGGCGACGGCGGCCAGGTGATCCGGGTCAAGACCCTGGCCGGCGGTGGTCCGGGCTCGCTGCGCGAAGCCATCGCCGCCAAGGGGCCGCGCACGATCGTCTTCGACGTCGGCGGGGTCATCGACCTGGCCCGTCACAGCCTCAAGGTCACCGAGCCCTTCCTGACCATCGCCGGCGAGACCGCGCCGTCGCCGGGGATCACCCTGATTAAGGGCAGCCTGGCCATCGAGAGCCACGACGTCATCGTCCGCCACATTCGGGTGCGCGCCGGCCGCGACGGCGAGCCCAGCAAGAGCGGCTGGGAGGTCGACGGCATCACCTGCTGGAAGGCCCACGACGTCATCGTCGACCACTGCTCGACCAGTTGGGCCACCGACGAGAACCTGTCGGCCTCGGGCCCGCGCTTCAGCGGTGGCGAAGATCCGACCGGCTGGCGCGACGGCACTTCGCACCGGATCACCTTCAGCAACAACATCGTCGCCGAAGGTCTGTCGAACGCCAGCCACGTGAAGGGCGAGCACTCCAAGGGCAGCCTGATCCACGACAACGCCTACGAGGTGCTGATCGCCCGCAACCTCTACGCCCACAACCGCGAGCGCAACCAGCTGTTCAAGGGCGGGGTCGAGGCGGTGAGCGTCAATAATCTGATCTACGACCCGGGCACGCGCTGCATGCACTACGCCCTGAACGCCAGCGAATGGGTCGGCCACCAATGGCGCGTCGGCCAACTGGCCATCGCTGGTAACGTGGTGAAAGGGGGCGCCTCGACGCGGCCGGACCTGCCGTTCCTGATCGTCGAGGGGCAGGGGGACCTGGAGCTCTACGCCTCCGACAATCCGGCCCGTTATGCCGACGGGACCGAGATGTCGCCGGTGCGGATCCTCAACACCGACCCGTTCCCCGAGATGTCGCCGGTGCGGATCCTCAACACCGACCCGTTCCCCAAGATCAAGCTCCTGACCAAGCCGCCATTCTGGCCGGAAGGGCTGAAGCTGATGCCGTCCAGCCAGGTCGAGGCCTATGTTCTGGCCAACGCAGGCGCTCGCCCGTGGGATCGCGACGCGACCGACCGCCGGATCATCCGTGAGTACAAAGCCGGGACCGGGCGCGTGATCGACGACGAGCAGGAGGTGGGCGGCTACCCGAAGGCGTAAGCGGCGAGTAGCGCGCGGGGCGGCTTTTCGGTTAAGACCCGCGACATGCTGCGTATTTCGGAACTGAAGCTGCCGCTCGGCCACCCGCCGGAGGCCATGGCGCCCGCCATTGTCGAGCGTCTCGGGATCGCACCCGAGGACCTGCTGAGCCACGTCGTGGCGCGCCGCGCCCACGACGCGCGCCGCAAGTCGGCGATCCTGATGGTCTATTCGGTCGACGTGACCTTGCGCGACGAGGCCGCCGTGCTGGCGCGCTTCGAGGGCGACCACCATGTCCGCGTCACGCCCGACACGGCGTACCGGTTCGTGGCCAAGGCCCCGGAGGGCTTCGACGGACCGCGTCCCGTCGTTATCGGCGCCGGTCCCTGCGGCCTGTTCGCCGGCCTGATCCTGGCCCAGATGGGTCTGAAGCCGATCATTGTCGACCGCGGCAAGGTCGTGCGCGAGCGGACCAAGGACACCTGGGGGCTGTGGCGCAAGAGCGAGCTGAACCCGGAATCCAACGTCCAGTTCGGCGAGGGCGGGGCGGGGACCTTCTCGGACGGCAAGCTCTACAGCCAGATCAAGGATCCGCGTTTCCTGGGGCGCAAGGTGCTGGAGGAGTTCGTCGCCGCTGGCGCGCCGGAAGAGATCCTGACCGAGGCTCATCCGCACATCGGCACCTTCCGCCTGGTGCACATGGTCGAGCAGATGCGGGCGCTGATCGAGAGCCTGGGCGGCGAGTATCGCTGGCAGAACAAGGTCGAGGACTTCGACATCGAGGTCGGCGCCGACGGCGCGCGGCGGCTGAAGGGCCTGCGCATCGCCGGCGGCGACGACCTGCCGGCGACCCACGTGGTCATGGCCCTAGGCCACAGCGCCCGCGACACCTTCCAGGTGTTGTACGATCGTGGCGTCCACATCGAGGCCAAGCCGTTCTCGATCGGCGTACGGATCGAGCATCCGCAGTCATGGATGGACAAGGCCCGCTTCGGCGACTGCGCCGGTCACCCGGACCTGGGCGCGGCCGACTACAGCCTGTCGCACCACTGCAAGAACGGCCGCACGGTCTACAGCTTCTGCATGTGCCCAGGCGGCACGGTGGTGGCGGCGACGTCCGAGCCGGGGCGCGTCGTCACCAACGGCATGAGCCAGTATTCGCGCAACGAACGGAACGCCAATTCCGGCTTCGTGGTCGGCATCGATCCCGAGCGCGACTATCCGGGCCATCCGCTGGCGGGGATCGAGTTCCAGCGCAAGTGGGAGAGCCTGGCCTATGTGGCGGGCGGCTCAAGCTACAAGGCGCCGGGCCAGAAGGTCGGCGACTTCATGGCCGGCCAGCCGTCGAGCGAATTTGGCGAGGTGCTGCCGTCCTACAAGCCGGGTGTGACCCTGACGGACTTGTCGGCCTGCCTGCCGGACTTCGTGATCGAGGCGATGCGTGAGGCGCTGCCGGTGTTCGGCCGCCAGATCGCCGGCTACGACCACCCCGACGTGATCCTGACGGGCGTCGAGACCCGGACGTCCTCGCCGATCCGCATCACGCGCGGCAAGGACTTCCAGAGCTTGAACACCGCCGGCCTGTTTCCGGCCGGCGAAGGCGCGGGCTATGCCGGCGGCATCCTTTCGGCGGCCGTCGACGGCATCAAGGTCGCCGAGGCGGTCGCGCTGGCCTATGTGGCCGAGGGACTGATCCCCGCGACGGCCGCACGGCCGTCGCGGGCCGGCGATCATTCGGCCGGTTCGCTGACCTGGGCCAGCGTCGGGTAGTCGGTGTAGCCCTTGGCGTCAGGACCATAGAAGGTCGTGAAGTCGGGCGCGTTGAGCGGCGCGCGCTTTCGTAGGCGATCCACCAGGTCCGGATTGGCGATGTAGGCCTTGCCGAACATCACCGCGTCGGCCTTGCCGGCGTCGATCGCGGCGTTGGCGCTGTCGAGGTCGAACTTCTCGTTGGCGAAATAGACCCCGCCGAACGCGGCCTTCAGCACCGGGCCCAGACTGTCGGCGCCTTCATATTCGCGGGTCGAGACGAAGGCGATCTCGCGCTCGCCCAGGGCCTTGGCGACATAGCCGAAAGTGGCGGCCAGGTCGCTGTCGCCCATCGAGTGGCTGTCGGCGCGCGGCGCCAGGTGCACGCCCACGCGGCCCGCGCCCCAAACGGAGACCACCGCGTCGACGACCTCCAGCAGCAGACGGGCGCGGTTCTCGATCGAGCCGCCGTACTGGTCGGTGCGGGTGTTGGAGCCGTCCTGCAGGAACTGGTCCAGCAGATAGCCATTGGCGCCGTGGATCTGCACGCCGTCGAAGCCGGCGGCCTTGGCGTTCGCCGCGCCTTGGCGGAAGGCCTCGACGACACCGGCGACTTCCTCGGTCGAGAGGGCGCGCGGCGTGGGATAGGGGCGCTCGGGGCGCAGCAGGCTGACGTGGCCCTGGGCGGCGATGGCGCTGGGCGCGACGGGCAGTTCGCCGTTCAGGTGCGACGGGTCGGAGATTCGGCCGACGTGCCAGATCTGCATGAAGATGCGGCCGCCCTTGTCGTGCACGGCCGTGGTGACCTGCTTCCAGGCCTCGGCCTGGTCCTTGGACCAGATGCCCGGCACGCCGGCGTAGCCGACGCCTTGAGGCGTGACCGGCACGCCCTCGGTGATCAAGAGGCCCGCCAAGGCGCGTTGGCCGTAGTACTCGGCCATCAGGGCGTTGGGCGTATGGGTCGGACCAGCGCGGAGGCGAGTCAGCGGCGCCATGACGACGCGGTTGGGCAGGGTAAGCTCGCCGACGCGGAGCGGGTCGAACAGATTGGGCATAAAGGAGATGTCCCTCGAACAGGGGCGCCGACCCTCCGTCGGCGTCTGCGCAGCTATCTGGGGGCCGCGCGCCCTATCGCAACCGCAACAGGATCTATTTCGTCTGAAAGCGAGGCGGTGAAAATCTGAAGACCCCAAGGTCCGGAATCGCGGATGGGTCGGGTTCTGACGGTTGAAACGCGGAATTAGCGTGCAGAGCGCTGTCGGGAGCTGCTTTGCTGCTGTGCAAAACGGCACTGTTTTCGGGTCGGAACCACTGAGAACGCGGTTTTGCGATTGCCGGTTCGAGGCATCGGCCGCCTCCTGATCACGACACGGGGGACAACGACGTTTCCCGTTGGCCTGCAAGGGCCGCCGTCGGCGCCGTAGCCGTCTGGCAAGCTTGGACAACGACGTCCGGAGAGACCACTGCGCGTGGTCTCGCCGGGCGTCTTTTTGTTTTGGCCTTAGGGGATGAAGGCATGAAATCCGTTCGACTTTTGCTGCACTGCGGTGCGGCCGTGATGGCGCTCGCCTGTAGCACTGCCGCCTGGGGCCAGACTGCTCTCGATCCGACGCCCAAGCCGGCCGAGAAACCGGCGGCCCAGCCGGCCGCCGAGGCCGCGCCGGAACCGGCGGCTGAACCGCCGCCGCCCCCCGCGCCGCCGCCGACGATCAGCGACCAGATCGGGGCAGGCAAGCTGATCCTGGAGGTCCGGGCCCGTTACGAAACGGTCGATCAGACCCACACCGCCACGCTGCTGGACAAGGCCGACGCCTTCACCGTCCGCACGCGCCTTGGCTGGGAAACCGCCGAGTTCAACGGCTTCAAGGGCCTGGTCGAGTTCGAGGACGTCCGCCAGGTCGGCAACGAGCACTACGCCGTCAACGTGCCGGGCGCGACCACGCCGCCGCTGAACGGCGCCGACAAGGCCCGCTATCCGATCATCAACGACCCCGATGTCACCGAGCTGAACCGCGCCCAGCTGACCTGGACGCCCAGCGCGGCCTTGCAGGTCACCGCCGGTCGCCAGCGGATCCTGCTGGACGACCAGCGCTTCGTCGGCAATGTCGGCTGGCGCCAGGACGAGCAGACCTTCGACGCTGTCCGCGCCGACATGTCCTTCGGCCGTTTCAAGGCGACCTACGCCTACGTCACCCACATCAACCGCATCCTGGGCGAGTTGCGCGACTGGGACAGCGACAGCCACCTCCTCAACGCCACCTGGTCGCCGGCCGAGGCGCTGCGTCTGCAAGGCTTCGTCTACGCCCTGGATTTCGGCAATTCGGCAATCAACTCGTCGATCACCAAA
Source organism: Caulobacter segnis (assembly GCF_023935105.1). Classification (NCBI taxonomy): domain Bacteria; kingdom Pseudomonadati; phylum Pseudomonadota; class Alphaproteobacteria; order Caulobacterales; family Caulobacteraceae; genus Caulobacter; species Caulobacter sp. RL271. Next base: position 2,676,294 of record NZ_CP096040.1, read on the forward strand.
GGCGTGAAGGCCTCGGGCAAGACGTGGCTGGGCCTGTACCAGCTGGCCTACAACGCGACTTACGCCCGGCAGTCGGACTACCGCCACAACACGGCGAAGTTCGATCTCGACTATTTCAGCGCCGACCTGGCCGGGACCTTCGACATCTATACGGCCAAGGTCGCCTACGAGAGCCTCGAGGGCGACGGGACGCGCGGCTTCACCACGCCTCTGGCCACGGTTCACGCCTTCAACGGCTGGTCCGACGCCTTCGTCTCGCCGGGCGGCAACAAGAGCTTCGTCGACGGGATCGATGACCTCAATTTCAGCCTGAACGTCAAGCCGCGCTTCCGGGCGACCTACTTCTTCAACACCGACATCGTGGCCCGATACCACGACTTCGACGATCAGCGGACCGGCGCGGATCTGGGCCACGAGTGGGACCTGCAGTTCACCGCCGCGATCACCGCCAAGCTCTCCGTCCAGCTCAAATACGCCGACTTCCAGCGCGTGAAGACCGTGCCCGTTGGCACGGCCACGCCGCCGGCCTCGCGGACCAAGACCTGGCTCACCCTCGAATACAAGTTCTAGCCCCACAGGACGCATGACCATGAGCAAGACCGACACCAAGACGTCCGGCCTGACCCGTCGCCACGTCCTGATAGGCGCGGCCGCCACGGTCGCCGCCGCCAAGGCCGCCTTCCCGGCCGGGGCTCACGCCGCCGGCGCGGGTCCGGAGGTCGCCAAGGCCCGCCTGGGCTTCATCGCCCTGACCGACAGCTCGCCGCTGATCATCGCCAAGGAGCGCGGTCTGTTCGCCAAGTATGGCCTGCCCGACATCGAGGTGGTCAAGCAGGCCTCGTGGGCCGCCACGCGGGATAACCTAGTGCTGGGCGCTGAGCGCGGCGGCATCGACGGGGCGCACATCCTGTCGCCGATGCCCTACCTGATGACCACGGGGGCGATCACCAACGGCGTCCCGACGCCGATGTACATCCTGGCCCGCCTGAACACGAACGGGCAGGGGATCTCGGTCGGCAACGACCTGAAGGCGGTCAAGGTCGGGTTGAACAGCGCCGGGGCCAAGGCCAAGTTCCAACAACTGAAGGCGGCGGGAAACATCGCCAAGGTCGCCATGACCTTCCGGGGCGGCACCCACGACCTGTGGGTCCGCTACTGGCTGGCGGCTGGCGGCATCAATCCGGACGTCGACGTCGCCACCATCGTGATCCCGCCGCCGCAGATGGTGGCCAATATGAAGGCCGGCACTCAGGACGCCTTCTGCGTGGGCGAGCCCTGGAACGGCCAGCTGGTCAACCAGCACGTCGGCTACACGGCCTGCCTGACGTCCGAGCTCTGGATGAACCACCCGGAGAAGGCCCTGGGCATGCGCGCGGCCTGGGTCGACAAGTACCCCCGCGCCGCCCAGGCGATCACCGCCGCCGTGCAGGAGGCGCAGCTGTGGTGCGACAAGGCCGCGAACCTGCCGGCCATGTGCTCGATCGTCTCGGGGCGCCAGTACATCAACGTGCCGATGGGCGACATCCTGCCGCGCCTGCAGGGCACGGTGGACTATGGCGACGGCCGGACCCTGAAGAACTCGCCGCACCGCATGAAGTTCTGGGCCGACAACGCCAGCTTCCCGTTCAAGTCCCACGACCTGTGGTTCCTGACCGAGGACATCCGCTGGGGTGTGCTGCCGCAGAAGACCAACACCAAGGCCCTGGTCGACAAGGTCAACCGCTCGGACATCTGGCGCGCGGCGGCCAAGAGCATCGGCCAGGCCGGTCCGACCGGCGACAGCCGCGGCGTCGAGCGCTTCTTCGACGGCAAGGTGTTCGACCCGGCCAATCCGGGCGCGTACCTCGCCAGCCAGCCGATCAAGAAACTGGTCTGAGGGGAGGGCGCGCCATGACCTATCCCAAACCCTTGTTCACGTCCGCGACCCCGACGCCCGCCCCGGCGGTCACCGCCGTCGCGGTCCCGCCGGCCAGGCCGCCGCTGCTCCCGGAACTGGGGCGGCGGGCCAAGGCCGTCGCCGGCGTTGTGATCCCGCCGGTCCTGACCCTGTTGGTCGTGCTTGTGGCCTGGCAGGCGATCGTCGGCGACTCCTACACCGGCCTGCCGTCGCCCAAGCAGGTGTGGCTGGAGTCCAAGGATCTGATCCTGCATCCGTTCTATGACCACGGCGGCGTCGACAAGGGGCTGTTCTGGCACGTCTTCACCAGCCTGAAGCGCGTGGGGATCGGTTTCTCGATCTCGGCCGTCTGCGGGATCCTGCTGGGCGTGTTCGTCGGTTCGAACCGTTGGGCGCACCGGGGGCTGGACCCGATCTTCCAGGTCCTGCGCACCGTGCCGCCGCTGGCTTGGCTGCCGATCTCGCTGGCGGCCTTCCACCAGGCCAATCCGTCGGCCCTGTTCGTGATCTTCATCACCGCGATCTGGCCGATCATCATCAACACCGCCGTGGGCGTGCGGAACATTCCCAGCGATTACGTCAACGTCGCCAAGGTGCTGCGCCTGTCGCCGGTCGAGTACTTCTTCAAGATCCTGCTGCCGGCGACCACGCCCTACATCTTCACGGGCCTGCGGATCGGCATCGGCATGAGCTGGCTGGCCATCGTCGCCTCGGAGATGCTGCTGGGCGGCGTCGGTATCGGCTTCTTCATCTGGGACCAGTACAACGCCTCGCGCATCGCCGACATCATCGTGGCCCTGGCCTGGGTCGGCGTGACGGGCTTCTTCCTCGACCGCCTGGTGGCCCTGATCGGCCATTTCGTCTCGCGCGGCAACGCCGCCAGCTAGGAGCCACGACCATGGCCAAGGCCTATCTTTCCATCGAGAACGTCGGCGTCACCTTCACCAAGGGCGCGGCCCGCACCGAGGTGCTCACGGGCGTTGATCTGAAGGTCGAGAAGGGCGAGTTCGTCTCGATCATCGGCCATTCCGGCTGCGGCAAGTCCACCCTGCTGAACGTGGTGGCGGGCCTGACGCCCGTCACGACGGGGGCGGTGATTCTGGACAAGCAAGAGGTCAACGCGCCCGGTCCCGACCGCGCCGTGGTCTTCCAGAACCACTCGCTGCTACCGTGGCTGTCGGTGCGCGAGAACGTCTCGCTGGCCGTGGACAAGGTGTTCGGCGGAAGCAAGTCCGCCGCCGAGCGCCGCGACTGGACGCTGCACAATCTGGAGCTGGTCAAGATGACCCACGCCCTGGACAAGCGGCCGTCCGAGATCTCCGGCGGCATGAAGCAGCGGGTCGGCATCGCCCGGGCGCTCGCCATGGAGCCCAAGGTTCTGCTGCTGGACGAGCCGTTCGGGGCCCTGGACGCCCTGACCCGCGCCCACCTGCAGGACAGCGTCATGGAGATCCACGCCGCCCTGAACAACACCGTGCTGATGATCACCCACGACGTGGACGAGGCCACCTTGCTGTCGGACCGCATCGTGATGATGACCAACGGTCCGCGCGCCAATGTGGGTCAGGTGCTGGACGTGCCGCTGGCCCGTCCCAGGGATCGCCTGGCCGTGGCCGAGCATCCGACCTACGTCCACGCGCGGGCGGCGGTGATCGAGTTTCTGTACGCCAGGCGCGCGGCTTAGGCCGGCTTCAGTTCCTGCAGCATCGTCGGGATCAGTTCGGACACCGTCGGATGGATGTGCACCGCTCGCGAAATCACGGTGTAGGGCGCCTTGGCGTACATCAGGTCGATCATGCCATGGATGACCTCGTCGCCGTTCAGGCCCAGGATGGCGGCGCCGAGGATCTGTTTGGTCTCGGCGTCGACCACCACCTTCATGAAGCCCTGGGTCTCGCCCTTCTCGACGGCGCGGCCGACGCGGGTCATCGGGCGCTGGCCGATCAGCAGCGGCCGGCCGGTGGCCCGGGCCTCGGCCTCGGTCATGCCCACGCGGCCCAGCGGCGGATCGACGAACAGGCCGTAGCAGCTGATGCGGTCGCTGACCTTGCGCGGGTCATCGTCCAGCAGGTTCGCCGCGATGATCTCGAAGTCGTTGTAGGCCGTGTGGGTGAAGGCGCCCTTGCCGTTGCAGTCGCCCATCGCCCAGACGCCCGGGACAGTGGTGCGCAACTGGTCGTCGACGACGATGTAGCCGCGCTTGTCGGTCTCGATCCCGGCCTTGTCGAGGCCCAGGTCGTCGGTGTTGGGTTTGCGGCCGACGGCCAGAAGCACGTTCGAACCGACGACCTGCGGCGCGCCGGCCTCGCAGGTGACATGCACGCAGACGCCATTCTCGGCGGGCGCGAAGCTGATGCATTCGGCGTTGAGTCGGACGGTGATCCCCTCGGCCTCGAGGATCTCGCGGATCGCGTCCGAGACCTCTGGGTCCTCGCGGCCGATCAGGCGCGGACCCATCTCGACCACCGTCACCTGGCTGCCGAAGCGGCGGAACATCTGGGCGAACTCCAGCCCGATATAGCTGCCGCCGACGATGACCAGGTGCTCGGGCGGCGTATCCAGTTGCATCATCCCGGCATTGGTCAGGAAGGGGATGTCGCCCACGCCCGGCATGTCGGGGACGTTGGCGCGGCCGCCGACGTTCAGGAAGATCCTGGGCGCGGTCAGCAGGTCATCGCCGACGCGGACGGTGTTCGCGCTCTCGAAGCGGGCGTGACCGTGGATGACCGTCATGCCGGGCATGCCGCGCAGCCACTTTTCGATATTGCCGCGGGCGTTGCGCACGACGGTCTGCTGGCGGTCCTTGACGCGCTTCATGTCGACGCCGACCGGACCATCCAGAACGACGCCATAGTCCGCCGCGCGGCGGGCCAGATGCGCGGCGTAGGCGCTGGCCACCAGAGTCTTGGTCGGCATGCAGCCGGTGTTGACGCAGGTTCCGCCGAAGTCCTTGCGCTCGATCAGGGCCACGGTCTGGCCAGCGGCGGTAAGGCGGTCGGCCAGCGAAGGGCCGGCCTGGCCGGCGCCGATGATGATCGCGTCGAAGGACCTCGTGGTCGTCACAGGGCCACCGCGAAGATCGCGAAGGCGGCGATCACGGCGATCGCGTCCTCGATCAGGGCGGCCGGGCGATCCTGGCCGAACCGAGCGGCCAAGCGGGCGCGGAACTCGGCGCCGCCCAGCGTGCCGATCACCGCGCCGACCGCGCCCAGCGCCGCGCCGCGCACCCAGTGGGTGGCCGGCATCATCAGCACCGCGCCGCTGAAGGCGCCGGCGATCACGCGGGTGATGAACTGATGCGGAACCTTGCGGCTGGGGGTCTTGGGATGCTGGTCGGCGACCAGCTCGAGCGCGGCCAGCAGGCTGAAGACGATCACCGGGATCCAGCCGCCCAGCCAGGCCAGCGGATAGCCCGCCAGCGGCACCCAGCCCAGGCGCGCGCCCCAGGCGGCCGCGGCGACGGGAGTCAGGGCGCGCAGGCCGGCGACGACGCCGATCAGCAGGGCCAGCAGGTAAAGGGTCATCGAGAAGGCTCCGCTCAAGCTCTAGGTCGTCGGATCTGGCGCCGTCGCATGGGACAACGCAAGGTGGATTCCGGATCTTGTACGTTTTGGTTGCATCGGGACCGCGCCGACGCAACGGGCGGCAAGGCCTTGCGGGTCTCGACGGTGTCACGGCACGGGCGCGCGGGGCAAGGCCCCGGATCGGCAGGGCTTGCCGATTTGCTCAAGGAATGGTCGGCGGCGCCTGCATTCCGCGCAATCCGCGGCGTCGGCGCTTCGGACGGGGGAAAGTTCCCCCGCGCGGCGCGGCGCCGCTTAGGACGAAGCCGATGCGGGTGCTCGTCATTGATCCAGATACCGCGCGCGCCGCGCTCGTGGCCCAGGGGCTGGAGGGCGTGCAGCCGCTCGAGGTGCGCCGTTCGGCCGTCTATGACGAGGCCGAGGTCCTGGCCTTCGCGCCGGACGTGGTGGTCATCGCCGCCGAAAGCCCCGATCGCGACACCCTCGACAGCCTCAAGGAGTCCAGCGCCGGGCATGCGGTCGTGATGTTCGTCGATCGCTCCGAGCCCGGCCTGGCCGAGCAGGCCGTGCGCGCGGGCGTGGCGGCCTATGTGGTGGACGGCCTGGCCCCCAATCGCGTGCGTTCGATCCTCGACGTCGCCATGAGCCGTTTCGCCCTGACCCAGCAGTTGCGCGGCGATCTGGCCAAGGCCAAGGCCGACCTCGAGTCGCGCAAGACCGTCGAAAGGGCCAAGGGCCTCTTGATGAAGGAGCGTGGTCTGGACGAGGACGGCGCCTATCGCCTGCTGCGCAAGTTGGCCATGGACCGGGGCAAGCCGATTGGCGCGGTCGCAGCCGACCTGCTGGCCTTCGCCGGCGTGCTGAAGGGGGATGGGCAATGAGCGGCCTCTCCGACCTGCGCCTGGGTTTCATCCCGCTGACCGACTGCGCGCCGCTGGCCGTGGCGCATGCTCTGGGCTTCTTCGAGGAAGAGGGCCTGAACGTCACGCTGGAGCGCGAGGCCTCGTGGGCCACGATCCGCGACAAGGTCGCCGTCGGCGCCCTGGACGGCGCCCACATGTTGGCGCCGATGGCCCTGGCTGCCACGGCCAGCGGTGAGGGCGAGATCCTCGCGCCGATGGCCCTGAACCAGAACGGCAGCGCCGTGACGGTCTCCACCGCCCTGGCGGACGAGATCGGCGCCGTCGCCCTGACCGATTTCTCCGCACCGCCCGTCACCGCTGTCGCCCTGGCCAAGGTCGTCGCGGCCCGGCGCGCGCGGGGGCAGGGACCTCTGACCTTCGCCGTGGTCTTTCCACACTCGATGCACAACTACCTGCTGCGCTACTGGCTGGCGCAGGGTGGTGTGGACCCGGACGGCGACGTGCGGCTGGTCGTCATTCCGCCGCCGCGCATGGTCGAGCGGATGCGCGCGGGCGAGATCGACGGCTTCTGCGTCGGGGCGCCGTGGAATGCGGTGGCCGAGGCCGACGGCGTCGGTCGCATCCTGGTCGCGGCCTCGCAATTCTGGCCCGGCGGGCCGGACAAGGTGCTGGGCGTGCCGGCGGCCCTGGCAGAGCGCCGGCCTGACGAGTTGCGGGCCTGCCTGCGAGCGGTGATGCGCGGCGCGGCCTGGGCCGACGCCCACGAGAACCGCGAGACCCTGGTCGAGCTTCTGGCGCGTCCAGATCGCGTCGGCGCGTCGCCCGCCGCGATTACTCGGGCGCTGGGAGGCGAGATCGTCTTCCATCGCGACGCCGCGGGCCTGCCGCGCCGCGAGCACGGTCTGTGGTTTCTGTCTCAGATGATCCGCTGGGGGCAGATTGGCCCCGGACAGGACCTTCAGGCGCTGGTCGATCAAGTCTACCGTCCCGACCTCTACCGCGACGCGGCCCTGTCGCTGGGGCCGATTCTGGAGCCGGCCCTGGCCTTCGCCGACGCCGCTGGACCCGTTGAGGCGCGGCTGTTCGACGGTCGGGCGTTCGATCCCAAGGCCGTGGGCGACTACGCCGCCGGCTTCGCCATCGGTCGATCGCTGGCCTGATCTGCACGCTTCGTGGGCGCCGCTCGTGCACAGATGCTGAGCAATCGTGCGCCGCAAACCTTGCCGGCGCCGCAACGCGGCATGAACGGTGACATGAAGCCCGTCACCTGTCTCCCATAGCCTCAAGGCCAACGAACAACGGCGTTCGCGGCTGCCAGAGGACCGCTCGGATGCGGTCAGCCACCCGGGGCGACGACGCCCCGCTCTTGCAGACACGCAATCCGTCGAGGCCGACCATGATCTCCCGCGATTTCCTGAAGGCCGGCCATGCGCCGACCCTGTTCGCCGCCTTCCTCTATTTCGACCTCAGCTTCATGGTCTGGGTGATCCTGGGCCCGCTGGGCGTCGCCATCGCCAAGGACTTCCATCTCGACCCGGCCCAGAAGGGCCTGATGGTCGCCATTCCCGTGCTGGCTGGCGCGGTGCTGCGCCTGGTCAACGGCGTGCTGGTCGACCGGATCGGCCCGAAGAAGACCGGCATGATCGGCCAGCTGATCGTCCTGGCCGGCCTGGTGTTGGCCTGGCTGGTCGGCATCCACAACTATCATCAGGTTCTGGCGCTGGGCGTCATCCTGGGCGTGGCCGGCGCCTCGTTCGCCGTCGCCCTGCCGCTGGCCTCGCGCTGGTATCCGCAGGAGCATCAGGGCCTGGCCCTGGGCATCGCCGGCGCCGGCAACTCCGGCACCGCCCTGGCGGCCCTGTTCGCCCCGGCCCTGGCCAAGGCGTTCGGCTGGCAGACCGTGATCGGCCTGGCCGCCATCCCGCTGGCCGTCGCCTTCGTCGTCTACATGCTGTTGGCCAAGGACGCGCCCGAGCAGCCGGCGCCCAAGAAGCTGGCCGAGTACATGGACGTCCTGAAGGTCCCGGACGCCTGGTGGCTGATGCTGCTGTACGGCGTGACCTTCGGCGGCTTCGTCGGCCTGGCCTCGTCGCTGACCATGTACTTCAACTCGGAGTACGGCCTGGATCCGGTCATCGCCGGCTTCTTCACCGCCGCCTGCGTCTTCGCCGGCTCGTTCATTCGTCCGGTGGGCGGCGCCCTGGCCGACCGCTTCGGCGGCGTACGCACCTTGAGCTTCGTCTATCTCCTGGCCGCCTTGGGCCTGACCGTCGCCAGCTTCCAGCTGCCGTCGGCCTATCTGGCCCTGGCGGTGCTTCTGTTCTCGATGCTGGCGCTGGGCGCGGGCAACGGGGCGGTGTTCCAGCTGGCGCCGCAGCGTTTCCGCAAGGAGATCGGCGTGATGACCGGCCTGATCGGCATGACCGGCGGCATCGGCGGCTTCTACCTGGCCTCCACCCTGGGCATGGCCAAGAAGATGAGCGGCTCCTACCAGCCCGGCTTCATCGGCTTCGCCCTGCTGGCGCTGTTCGCCTTCTTCGCCCTCCACGGCCTCAAGGCCCGCTGGCGCGCCATCTGGCCGACCCTGCACGGCGACGCCGCCAGCGTTCGCGTCTGATCCCCCGCTTCGACGAACGAGATAGCCATGACCCAACTCAAGGAACGTCTGGTCGTCATCGGCAACGGCATGGCCGGTTGCCGGGCGGTCGAGGAAGTGCTGAAGCGCGATCCCGCCCGCTACGACGTCACCATCTTCGGCGCCGAGCCGCGGGTGAACTACAACCGCATCATGCTGTCGCCGGTTCTGGCGGGCGAGAAGACCTTCGACGACATCGTCATCAACGACGAGGCCTGGTACCGCGACAACGCCATCACCCTGCACGCCGGCCGCGCCGTCACGGCGGTGGACCTGGAAGGCCACAAGGTGGTCGCCGAGGGCGGCCTGGAGGTCGCCTACGACAAGCTGATCCTGGCCACCGGCTCGGATCCGTTCCGCCTGCCGCTGCCGGGCGCGGACCTGAAGGGCGTGGTCACCTTCCGTGACCTGGACGATGTCGAGGCCATGGTCGAGGCGTCCGGCAAGCCCGGCGCCCGCGCCGTGGTGATCGGCGGGGGCCTGCTGGGCCTGGAAGCGGCCTATGGCCTGGCCCGTCGCGGCATGGCCGCCACGGTCGTCCACCTAATGGATGTGCTGATGGAGCGCCAGCTGGACGAGAGCGCCGGCTACCTGCTGCGCGAAGCCCTGGCCGAACGCGGCGTCGAGACGGTGCTGGGCGCCCATTCCGATGAGATCGTTGGCGAGGACGGCAAGGTCGCCGGCCTGAAGCTTAAGGACGGTCGCGTCCTGCCCTGCGACTTGCTGGTCATGGCCGTCGGCATCCGCCCGAACGCCACCCTGGGTAAGGCCGCCGGCCTTCAGGTCAATCGCGGCATCATCGTCGACGACGCCATGCGCACCTCGGATCCGGCCGTGTTCTCGGTCGGCGAGTGCGTCGAGCACCGCGGCAACTGCTACGGCCTGGTCGCGCCCATCTGGGACATGTGCCGGACGCTGGCCGAGGCCCTGACCGACGGCGAGAGCGTCTATCAGGGCTCGGTGCTGTCGACGCGCCTGAAGGTCTCGGGCGTCGACGTCTTCTCGGCCGGCAAGTTCGCCGGTGGCGACGGCTGCGAGGACATCGTGTTCCGTGACGCCGCGCGCGGGGTCTACAAGCGCGTGGTCATCGAGGACGGCAAGGTCGCCGGCGCGGTGCTGTTCGGCGACGCGGCCGACGGCGGCTGGTACTTCGACCTGATGAAGGCGGGGACCGATGTCGCGGAGATCCGCGAGACCCTGATCTTCGGGCAAGCGATCACGGAGGGCCTCTCGGGCCTGGACCCTAGCGCGGCCGTTGCGGCCATGCCCGACACGCAGGAAATCTGCGGCTGCAACGGCGTCTGCAAGGGTGCGATCACCTCGGCCATCACCTCGCAAGGCCTGACCACGCTGGACGACGTCCGCGCGGTGACCAAGGCCTCGGCCTCGTGCGGTTCCTGTACGCCGCTGGTCGAGCAGGTCATCCGCCTGACCCTCGGTGACGGCTTCAAGGCCCAGACGGGTCCCAAGCCGATGTGCAAGTGCACGCACCATCCGCACGGCGACGTGCGCAAGGCGATCGTCGAGCTCGAGCTGAAGTCGATGCCGGCCGTCTTCCAGGCCATGGAATGGACCACGCCCGACGGCTGCGCCTCGTGCCGGCCGGCCCTGAACTACTACCTGCTGTGCGCTTGGCCGGGCGAGTACGTGGACGACAGCCAGTCGCGCTACATCAACGAGCGCGTCCACGCCAACATCCAGAAGGACGGCACCTATTCGGTCGTACCGCGCATGTGGGGCGGCATGACGACGCCCGACGAGCTGCGCGCCATCGCCGACGTCGCCGACAAGTACGACATCCCGTCGGTCAAGGTGACGGGCGGTCAGCGCATCGATCTGCTGGGCGTGAAGAAGGACGACCTGCCGGCGGTGTGGGCCGATCTGAACGCGGCGGGCATGGTCAGCGGCCACGCCTACGCCAAGGGCCTGCGCACGGTGAAGACCTGCGTCGGCAGCGACTGGTGCCGCTTCGGCACCCAGGACTCCACCGGCCTGGGCATCAAGCTTGAGAAGTTCATGTGGGGTTCGTGGGCGCCGGCCAAGGTCAAGCTGGCCGTGTCGGGGTGTCCCCGGAACTGCGCGGAGTCGACTTGCAAGGACATCGGCGTGATCTGCGTCGACAGCGGCTACGAGATCCATGTCGGCGGCGCCGCGGGACTGCACATCCAAGGCACCGAGTTCCTGACCAAAGTCGCGACCGAGGACGAGGCCATCCAGCTGATCTCGGCGGTCATGCAGATGTACCGCGAAGGCGGCTGGTACCTGGAGCGGATCTACAAGTGGATGGCCCGTATCGGCCTCGACACGATCCGCGCCGCGACCGTGGACGACCTCGACAACCGCGCGGCGCTGTTCGCCCGCTTCGTGAAGTCGCAGGAAACCGCCCAGATCGACCCGTGGGCCGAGCGCGCCACCGGCGGCGTTGCGGCCGGCGAGTTCAAACCCATGGCGACCCTTCCCTTGGAGATGGCGGCCGAATGACCCTTCAAACCCATATCGATCCTGATTGGCGTGATGTCGGCGCCGTGACCGACATCCCCGAGCGCGGCGCGCGTCGGGTGGCCACGGCCCAGGGCGACGTTGCCGTGTTCCGCACCGGCGACGGCCAGGTCTTCGCCCTGGTCGACCGCTGCCCGCACAAGCACGGTCCCTTGAGCCAGGGCATCGTCCACGGCCATGGCGTGACCTGTCCGCTGCACAGTTGGGTCATCGACCTGGCCACCGGCCATCCGACGGGCGCCGACGCCGGCAAGGGCTGCACGCCCGTGGTGCCGGTGCTGGTCAGGGACGGTCGTGTTCTGCTGGCTCAGCCGGTGATGGCGGACTGAGCGCATGGCCGACGGTTCCGCAGCTCTGAAGACCGTCAAGACGACCTGCGCCTACTGTGGCGTCGGCTGCGGCGTGACGGGGGCGGTCGGGCAGGGGCGATCGGTGTCGGTCGCCGGCGACGTGGTCCACCCGGCCAATCTGGGCCGACTGTGTTCCAAGGGCTCGGCTCTCGGCGCGACGGTCGGGCTGGAAGGGCGGCTGCTGGAGCCGACGATCAACGGCAAGACCGCGACCTGGGCCGAGGCCACCGCCTTGGTGGCCAAGCGCTTCAAGGAGACCATCGCGCGCCATGGCCGCGACAGCGTCGCCTTCTACGTCTCGGGCCAGTTGCTGACCGAGGACTATTACGTCGCCAACAAGCTGATGAAGGGGTTCATCGGCTCGGGCAACATCGACACCAACAGCCGCCTGTGCATGGCCTCGGCCGTCGCCGCCCACAAGCAGGCCTTCGGCGCCGACCTGGTGCCCGGCTGCTACGAGGACCTTGATGTCGCCGACCTCGTGGTGTTCAGCGGTCACAACGCCGCCTGGACCCATCCGGTGCTGTTCCGTCGCATGGAGGCGGCGAGGGCGCGCGGCCAGAAACACGTGGTCATCGACCCGCGTCGCACCGACACCGCCGAGGGCGCGGACCTGCATCTGGCCATCGCGCCGCAAAGCGACGTGCGGCTTTGGAACGGCCTTTTGGCCGACCTGGTCCGGCGCGGCGCGATCGATCGCGATTACATCGCTGGTCACGTGAACAATTTCGAGCAAGTGGTCGCCATGCTTGCGGAAGTGGATCAATCGGTCGAAGCCGTCGCCGCCGACTGCGGCGTGGCAGTCGAGGATCTTCAGACCTTCTACGACCTGTTCGCCGCCAACGCGCGGACGGTCAGCCTGTTCTCGATGGGCGCCAACCAGTCGGCCCAGGGCGTGGCCAAGGGCTTGTCCATCATCAACGCCCACCTGGCCACCGGCCGGATCGGCAAGCCGGGCGCCTGTCCGTTCTCGATCACCGGCCAGCCCAACGCCATGGGCGGCCGCGAGACCGGCGGCATGGCCAACACCCTGGCCGGCCACATGGACTTCGCGCCGGAAGATCGCGACCGGGTCGCTCGCTTCTGGGGCGCGCCCGACACCGCTCGCGCGCCGGGCCTGAAGGCGGTCGAGATGTTCGAGGCGGTCCGCGACGGGCGGATCAAGGCGATATGGGTGATGGCCACCAATCCGGCGGTCAGCCTGCCTGACAGCGGCGCGATCCGCGAGGCCCTGGCCAAGTGCCCGTTCGTGGTGGTCTCGGACTGCGTCGAGACCGACACCACCGCCTTCGCCGACGTCAAGCTGCCGGCCCTGGGTTGGGGCGAGAAGGACGGCACGGTCACCAACTCCGAGCGCCGGATCTCGCGCCAGCGGGCCCTGTTCCCGGCGCCGGGCCAGGCGAGGGCCGACTGGAAGATCATGGCCGACGTCGCCGTGGCCATGGGCTTCGACGGCTTCGGCTGGTCCAACAACGCCAGCGTCTTCCGTGAATGGGCCCGCCTGACGGCGTACGAAAACCAAGGTCGCTTACTGAATCTGTCCGGCCTTTCGGCTTTGACGCCAGAGGCTTATGGGGAACTCCTGCCGATCCAGTGGCCCGTGAAGGCTGATGGCAAGGGCACGCCGCGCCTGTTCGTCGACGGCCGCTTCCAGACGCCCGACGGCCGGGCTCGGATGGTCCCGGTCAAGCCGCGCGGCCCGGCCGAGGCCACCGGCGACGCCTTTCCAATGTCGCTGAACACGGGCCGTATCCGTGACCAGTGGCACACCATGACCCGCACGGGCCTGGCGCCGGACCTGTGTCGCCACGCGCCCGAGCCCTATGTCGAGATCCATCCGGAGGACGCCGAGGCCCTGGGCCTGAAGGATGGGGCCCTGGCGCGGGTGACGACGTCGCGCGCCGAGGCCGTGGCCGTGGCCAAGGTCAGCGATCGCCAGCGGCGCGGCTCGCTGTTCATGCCGATGCACTGGACCGACGCCTTCGCGCCGTCGGGCCGCGCCAACACGCTGGTCGCGCCGCGCGTCGACCCGACCTCGGGTCAGCCGGAATTCAAGCACACGCCCGCCCGCGTCCGCGCCTATCGCGAGACCTGGAAAGGTTTCTTCCTGAGCCGGTCCGTCCTGAGTCCCCCGGTCGGGACGGACCTGGTCTGGCGGCGTATTCCCCAAGACGCCTGCCAGCAGCACGAGTTCGCCGGTCGGGGCGACGCGGTCGAGCGCGACGCCCTCCGCAAGGCCCTGACCAAGGGCCTGGCCGGCGAACTCGTCACCTACGAGGACCCCGCGACCGGCGCCCGCCGCCAGGCCTGGGTCGAGGACGGGCGCCTGGTCGCCGTGCTCTACATGACCACCACCGGCCGCCTGCCGCCGCGCGACTGGCTGGCCGAGCTGTTCGCCGAGGAGACCCTGCCGGCCGAGGCGCGGTCGGCCTTGCTGTTCGGCCGCCCGCCAGGGGCGCCGGTCGACAAGGGGTCGATGGTCTGCGCCTGCCTGAAGGTCGGCGCCAAGGCCGTCAACGCCGCCATCGCCGCCGGAGCCGACACGCCGGACGCCGTCGGCGCCGTCACGGGCGCTGGGACCAACTGCGGGTCCTGCCGCCCTGAAATCGCACGCATGATCAAAGCCTTGGCTGTGACTTCTAAGGAGCCCGCCCATGTCGGTTGAGACTACGTTCGGCAAGGTGATGCTGGTCGGCGCCGGTCCCGGTCCCGTGGACCTGATGACCGTCCGCGCCGTCCGCGCCGTCGAGAGCGCGGGCGCGCTGCTCTACGACGCCCTATGCTCGGAAGAGGCCATCGCCCTGGCGCCGCCCGGTTGCGTGCGGATCCAGACCGGCAAGCGGGCCGGCAAGCCCAGCATGAAGCAGGACGAGATCAATCGGCTGATGCTGCGTCTGGCGCGCAAGGGATTGAAGGTCGTCCGGCTAAAGGGCGGGGATCCGTCGATCTTCGGCCGTGTCGGGGAAGAGGCCGCGTTCCTGAACGGCTTCGGCGTTGAGACCGAGGTCGTCCCGGGCGTCACCGCCGCCTGCGCCGCCGCCGCCCAGTTCGGCTTTCCGCTGACCCACCGTGGCGAGGCCCGCCGGGTGGTCTTCACCACCGCGCGGCTGGAGGCCGGCAAGCTGTCGGGCGACTGGAGCGCCGCGGCCGATCCCGAGGCGACCCTGGCGGTCTATATGGGCGGCGAGGTCGCGGGCGACCTGGCCCAGCGGATGATCGCCGCCGGCCGCCCCGCCAATACCCCTGCCGTGGCCGTCGAGAAGGCGGGCGGTGCGGACGCACGGCTCTATCCGGCGACCCTGGCCACCTTGGCCGAGCGCGTGGCCGAGGCCGGCGATGGCCCGCTTCTGATCGTGGTCGGCGAGGTCGCCGCCCAGGCCAACGCGGTGGCCGAGATCGTCGAACATTCGCGTCGTACGGCCTGACCGCGAGGCTAATACTGACAGTAGGGTGGCGGTAGGGTTTCTCTAGAACGGTGTTCGACAACGCTCATCGAGAGGGACGCCCGATGCTGAAGACCTACACCGGCAGCTGCCATTGCGGCGCGGTCCGCTATGAAGCCGACATCGACCTGGCGGCCGGGACCGGCCGCTGCAACTGCTCGATCTGCGCCAAGACCCGCAATTGGGGCGCGCTGATCAAGCCGGACGCCTTCCGCCTGCTGGCGGGCGAGGACGCCCAGACCGACTATCAGTTCGGCACGTTCAGCGGCCATATCCCATTCTGCAGCACGTGCGGCGTGCGCACCTTCAGCCATGGCTATGTCGAGCAGATCGGCGGCGCCTTTGTGTCCATCCGCGTCAATACGCTGGATGGCGTCACGCCGGAGGAACTGGCCGCGGCGCCGGTCAACTACGGCAACGGCCGTGACAATCTCTGGTGGGAACAGCCCTGCGAGGCGGAACGGCGCTATCTATAGGGGCCCCGGGCCATGACCAGCCTTCGCTTTCAGGCCAGGATCGATATCAACGGCGTCAACCCGTTCGTGCCGGTCGAGCCCGACCAGGCCGCGCGTCTGCGCGAAGGCTGGCGCAAGCCGATGCCGGTGCGGGTCCAGATCAATGGCGCGCCGGCCGAGCCGTGGCGGATCAACATGATGCCGCGCGGCGACGGCGGCTTCTTCCTCTATCTGCACGGTCTCGTCCGCGAGGCGGCGGCGGGTGTCGGCGTGGGCGACACGGTCGAGGTGTCCGTGGCCTTCGACGAGGACTATCGCGGCGGCCCCGCCCATTCGATGCCCGAGGCGTTCGCCGAAGGCCTGGCGCGCGATCCGGCCGCTGCCAAGGCTTGGGCTGCGCTCCCGCCCAGTCTCCGGAAAGAGGCCTTGCGCCGCTTCGCCAGTGTGAAATCCGCCGAGGCCAAGGCGCGGAATATCGAGGCCGCCTTGGCCGTGCTGGGCGGCGTCGAGGGCCGGTTCATGGCCCGCGACTGGAGGGACGGGGCGGTCGTCTAGACCAGCTTCTCGAAGGCCTGGTCCAGGTCGGCCTTCAGGTCCTCGACCGCCTCCAGGCCGATGTGCAGGCGCAGCAGCGGGCCTTCCAGGTTCACCGGAACCGATCGGTTCTTGAGCTGGGGATCGCAAGGAATGGCCAGGCTCTCGTAGCCGCCCCACGAGAAGCCCAGGCCGAACAGCTGCAAAGCGTCGAGGAAGGCGTGGACGGCGCGTTGGCTGCACGGCTTCAGCATCACGCCGAACAGGCCGCAGGCGCCGGTGAAGTCACGCTTCCAGATCGCATGGCCCGGATCGCCGGGTAGGGCGGGATGCAGCACCCGGGCCACTTCAGGCCTGTCCTGCAGCCAGCGCGCGATCTCGAGGCCGCTTTCCTGGTGGCGCGGCAGGCGCGTGGCCAGGGTCCGCAGGCCCCGCAGCATGGTGTAGGCGTCATCGGGCGACACCGACCAGCCGATGTCCCACATGGCGTCGCCCAGCTGATTTCCGATCACCGTGTCCATGGTCGTGGCCGAGCCCATGAAGCAGTCCGAGTGGCCGCCGACATATTTGGTCAGGGCCTGGACGCTGATCGTCACCCCATGCGCCAGCGGCTTGAACAGGAAGCCGGCGGCCCAAGTGTTGTCGATCAGGGTGATGATCCCGCGATCGTTGGCGGCCTTGGCGATAGCCGGAACGTCCTGCATCTCGAAGGTGAGCGAACCGGGCGCTTCCAGCAGGATCAGCCGGGTCTTTGGTGTGGCCAGCGCCATCAGCGCGTCGGGCGTCAGGGCCGGATCGTAGTAGGTCGTCTGGACGCCGAACCGGGTCAGCACGCGGTCGCAGAAACGGCGCGTGGGCTTGTAGGCGCTGTCGACCACCAGGATCTCGTCGCCGGCCTTCAGCACGGCCAGCATGGCGCCGGTGATCGCCGCCAGGCCCGACGGGTAGAGGGTGACGTCCGGCGAACCTTCGAGGTCGGCCAGGGCGCGTTGCAGGGCGGCGGGCGAGGCGAGGCCGGTGATGCCGTAGGTGATCTGGTTGTCGTCGTACAGCGACGCGGCATTGGGCAGCAGCACGGTGGAGCCGCGCTGGATCGGCGGATTGACCACGCGCGCCAGGTTCGTCGGCTCGGAGCCCTTGCGGATCAGGCGGGTTTCTTCATCCATGGGGGCACTCTTCGGCGACGCGGTCTAAGCCTTGTGGTTTAAGGCTCCGCGCGCGCGGTTCAAGGAGCGATCGGTGTCGGTGCGGTTCGGCTTGGCGATTTTGGCGGCGCTTGTCCTGGTGGGCTGCGATCGACCCGCGTCCACGCCCGAACCGAAACCGGTCGAGGCGCCGCTGAAGATCAAGCCGGCCGCGCCCAGTGCCACCCTGAAAGCCGTCCGGGCGCGCGGCGAGCTGCGCTGCGGCGTGAACCCGGAGCTGCCGGGCTTCGCGTTCCGCGACAATGGCGGGCGCTGGCGCGGCTTCAATGTCGACTTTTGCCGCGCCCTGGCCGCCGCCGTGCTGGGCAAGCCGGACCAGGTCGTCTTCGTCCCGCTGGGCAATGACGAGCGGATCGCGGCCCTACGCTCGGGCAAGGTCGACGTCCTGTGGCGCAACACCTCGTGGACCTTCTCGCGCGACGCCGGCGACCAGCTGGACATGGCGGCGATCTCGTATTTCGACGGCCAGGGCTTCCTGGTGCGTCGCAGCCTGAACCTGACCAGCGCCGTCGAGCTGAACACGGCCAAGATCTGCGTCCAGAGCAACGCCACCTCGGCCCAGAACCTGGAGGACTTCTTCCGTTCGCGCGGCATCGCCTACACGGCGATGATGTTCGACAGCGAGGAACAGACTCGCGCGGCCTACCAGGCCGACAAGTGCGACGCCTTCACGGCCGACATCTCGGCCCTTGCGGCGGCGCGCTCCGTGCTGGACGATCCGGGCGCGCATGTAATCCTGCCCGACGCCATCTCCAAGGAGCCGCTGGGCCCGCTGGTGCGCCAGGACGATCCGGCCTGGACCGACATCGTCCGCTGGACGCTCTACGCCCTGATCCTGGCCGAGGAGCATGGGGTGACCAAGGCCAATGCGAAGGCCATGAAGGACGGCCCTGATCCCGAGGCGCGGCGGCTGCTGGGCGAGGGCGGCTACGGCGCCATGCTGGGCCTGGACGCCGACTGGGCCTATCGCGCG
Source organism: Caulobacter segnis (assembly GCF_023935105.1). Lineage (NCBI taxonomy): Bacteria > Pseudomonadati > Pseudomonadota > Alphaproteobacteria > Caulobacterales > Caulobacteraceae > Caulobacter > Caulobacter sp. RL271. The sequence continues at coordinate 2,694,672 of NZ_CP096040.1, forward strand.
ATCACCGCCGGCGGCAACTACGGCGAGATCTTCGACCGCGAGATCGGCGGCGGCTCGGCGTTGAAGCTGGACCGGGGTCTGAACGCCCTGTGGAACGCCCAGAAGCCCGGCCTGCTGTACGCGCCGCCGATGCGCTGATCAGGTGGCGGGGCCTGTCGCGACCGGGGTGTCGGCGAGGCCGCCCCATTCGGTCCACGAGCCGTCGTAGACGGCCGAGCGTGGCTTACCCAGGCGGAACAGGGCCAGGGCCACGACCGAGGCGGTGATGCCCGAGCCGCAGGTCGAGACGATCGGCTTGTCGATGTCGACGCCGGCGGCCTGGAACACCGTCTTCAGCTTGTCGGCCGGCAGCATCGTGCCGTCCGGGGCGATCAGGGCCGAGAGCGGGATGTTGCGGGCACCGGGCATATGGCCGCCACGCAGACCGGCGCGCGGCTCGGGATCGCGCCCCTCGAAGCGGCCGGCGGCGCGGGCGTCGATGACCTGCTCGGCGCCGGTTTCGACGACGCTCCGCATCTGCTCCAACGAGCGGTAGATGTCGGCCTGCCAGCGCGGGGTGAAGTGGCGTTCCTGCGGCGAGGCCGGGCCGTCCTCGATCGGGCGGCCCTCGGCGATCCATTTGGGCAGGCCGCCGTCCAGCACCACGACGTCCTCATGGCCCATGGCGCGGAAGTGCCACCAGGCGCGGGCGGCCGGCAGGATGCCTGTGGTGTCATAGACGACGATCCGCGAACCGTCGCCCAGGCCCAGCTTCTTGACCCGCGCGGCGAACTTGGTCGCGGTCGGAATCATGTGCGGCAGGTCCGAGGCCTCGTCGGAGATGTCGTCGATGTCGAAGAACACCGCGCCGGGGATATGCGCGGCCAGGAACTCCTGGGCCGGATCGCGCTGGGCGGCGGGCATGTGCCACGAAGCGTCGACCACGCGCACGTCCGGCGCGTCGAGATGCTCGGCCAGCCAGGCGGTGGAAACCAGCGGATCGGACGGAATGGCCATGGGACGCCTCTTGCGATGTGACTCGGCGGCGACCTTACATCCAAGGCGGCGTCGGCAAGCCCTTTTCCGCGAGGAACGCGGGATTGAACAGCTTGGACTGATAGCGCGAGCCGTGGTCGCACAGGATGGTCACGATGGTGTGGCCGGGGCCCAGCGCCTTGGCCAGCTTGATCGCGCCGGCGACGTTGATGCCCGACGAGCCGCCCAGGCACAGGCCCTCGTGCTGGACGAGATCGTAGACGACCTCCAGCATCTCCTCGTCGGTGACGCGGAACGGGAAGTCGACGGCCAGGTCTTCCAGATTGGCGGTGACGCGGCCCTGACCGATGCCCTCGCTGATCGAGGTCCCCTCGGACTTCAGCTCGCCGTCCTTGTACCAGCTGTACAGGGACGCGCCGTAGGGGTCGGCCAGGCCGATCTTCACGCCGGGCTTGCGCTCGCGCAGGGCCGCGGCGACGCCGGCCAGGGTGCCGCCCGAGCCCACCGCGCAGATGAAGCCGTCGACCTTGCCGCCGGTCTGCTCGAAGATCTCGGGACCGGTGGTGCGGTAGTGGGCGTCGCGGTTGGCGACGTTGTCGAACTGGTTGGCCCAGACAACTCCGTTAGGCTCTGTTTTGGCAAGTTCCTCGGCCAAGCGCCCGGAATAGCGGACGTAATTGTCGGGGTTGGAGTAGGGGACGGCGTCGACCTCGACCAGCTCGGCGCCCAACAGCCGGATGGCGTCCTTCTTTTCCTGGCTCTGGGTGCGCGGGATGACGATCGTCGTCTTGTAGCCCAGCGCCGAGGCGACCATGGCCAGGCCGATGCCGGTGTTGCCGGCGGTGCCTTCGACGATGCGGCCGCCCGGCTTCAGCAGGCCTTTCGCCTCGGCGTCGCGGATGATGCCCAGCGCCGCGCGGTCCTTGACCGACTGGCCCGGGTTCATGAACTCGGCCTTGCCCAGGATCTCGCAGCCCGTGGCCTCGCTGGCGCGCTGAAGGCGGATCAGCGGGGTGTTTCCGATCGCGTCCAGGACGGAGGGGAGAGCGCTGGGCAGGGCGGTCATGAGGGGCCTTCGAGGGACGTCTTGGATCGCTGGTAGATCGTGCCGCGCCCCGCCAGCGCAACCCCAATTTTCCTGAAGGCGGATGAGCCCGATCGACAAAGCCTGAGCCCGGTCATGGGCTTGTCCGACTATCCACAGGGATGTCCGATCGATACTAAGCCGGATGGCTTGGTATTCCCGCCTCAGCTTCGGCTCAGACCCAGCTGGATCACGTTGGTGCGCTCGGTCCGGAAGCCGGCCTCGCAGTAGCTGAGATAGAACCGCCACAGACGCCGGAAGCGCTCGTCGAAGCCGTCCTTGCGGATGTCGCTCCACGCGGCCTCGAAGCGGCGGCCCCATTCGGCCAGGGTGTCGGCATAATTCTGGCCGAAGCGCTTGAGATCGCTCCATTCCAGGCCGGCGCGCTCGGTCTCCTCCTTGAGGCGCGCCTCGCTGGGCAGCATGCCGCCCGGGAAGATGTAGCGCTGGATGAAGTCGGTGCGGCCGCGGTACTTCGGGAACAGCTCGTCGCGGATGGTGATGATCTGCAGGCCCGCGCGGCCGCCGGGCTTCAGGACCTCGTGGATCTTGTCGAAATAGGCCGGCCAATAGGCTTCGCCCACCGCCTCGAACATCTCGATGGAGGCGACGGCGTCGTACTGGCCCTGGACGTCGCGATAGTCGATCAGGCGGATGTTGGCCTTTTCCGAAAGACCCTGCTCGAACAGGCGCTTGCGGGCGAAATCGTACTGGGCCTGCGAGATGGTGATGCCGGTGACCTTGGCCCCGACCTCCTTGGCCGCGAACTCGGCGAAGCCGCCCCAGCCGCAGCCGATCTCCAGCACGTGCTTGCCGGGCGAAAGATCGATGGTCCGGGCCAGGGCCGCGTACTTGGCGGCCTGCGCCTCGGGCAGCGGCTGGTTGGGCCGCTCGTACAGGGCCGACGAGTAGGTCATGCTGGGGTCCAGCCAGCGCGAGTAGAAGCCGTTGCCCAGGTCATAGTGGGCGTGGATGTTGCGCCTGGATCCGGCCCGGCTGTTGCCGTGCAGTATGTGGTAGAAGATGTTGACCGCGCGCATGACCGGATTGCCCGACAGCAGCGCCGACAGCCGGTCGAAGTTCAGCGAGAACGCTTCCAGCACAACCGAAAGGTCCGGCGTCTCCCATTCGCCGGCCATGAAGCCCTCGGCGAAGCCGATGGTCCCGGCGGCGAAGGCGCGGCGCATGAAGTTGTAGTCGTTGATCCGCACGACCGCGTCCGGGCCGGGCTGGGCGCCGGTGATCCTCAGGGCCTTGCCCGTGGGCAGGATCCAGGTGACAGAGCCGGTGTCCCAGTTGGTCGCCACCACGCGGAGGGCGGCGCGGAAGGCCGTCGGCGCGGCCTTCAGGTCGGGATCGTTCCAGAGCGCAGTATCCAAGGCGAGGCCTCGCATCCGGTGACGCGTTTATTAACGCCGTTAACCCCCGTTTCGTAAAGCCCCGGCCCAGCTAGAGGCTCCGGTAAGCCTCCATCGCCTTTGCGCGTGCTTGAGCGTGGTCCACGATCGGTGGTGCATAGAGACGCTCGGCGCCGGTCGGCGGATGTAGGGCGCGGGTCCACGGCCTGTGGATAACGTCGTCGGGAACGTTCCGGAGCTCGGGGACCCACCGGCGGACATAGGCGCCCTTCGGATCGAACTTCTCACCCTGGGCGATGGGGTTGAAGATCCGGAAATAGGGCGAGGCGTCGGCGCCGCTGCCGGCCACCCACTGCCAGTTGCCGACATTGTTGGCCAGGTCGGCGTCGACCAGGGTGTCCCAGAACCAGGCCTCGCCCTCGCGCCAGTCGACCAGCAGGTGCTTGATCAGGAAGGAGGCGACGATCATCCGCACGCGATTGTGCATGAAGCCGGTGGCCCACAGCTCGCGCATGCCGGCGTCGACGATCGGATAGCCGGTCTGGCCCTTGGTCCAGGCCTCGAGAAAGGCGTCGTTCCTGGCCCACGGGAAGCGATCGAACTCCGGTTTGAAGCTCTTGGTCGGCAGGTCGGGCCAATGGAACAGGATGGCGTGGTTGAACTCGCGCCAGCCCAGTTCGGACAGGAACTTGTCGACCTCGCCGGCCGGAGCGTCGCCGTGCTCGGCGGCGTTGTGGGCGGCCAGCCAGACCTGGCGCGGTCCGATCTCACCGAAATGCAGGTGCGGCGACAGGCCGGACGTGGCCTCGACGCCCGGCACATCCCGCTTCTCGCCATAGCCGTCGACCGGCCCCGACAGGAAGCCGTCCAACCGGGCCAGCGCCCCGGACTCGCCCGGTGTCCAGTGGTCGAAGCCCGTGGACCAGTCGGGCTTGGTCGGGGGCAAGCGCCAGCTGACCAGGCTTTCGCCGCGTGGAAAATGCTCGGGCGATTTCAGGTGCCTGGGCGCGGGTTCCACCACCACATGACTGAGATTCTCGCGCGCCGCCCGCCAATAGGGCGTGAAGACCTTGTAGGGCTGGCCCGCGCCGTTCTTGACGGTCCACGGTTCGTTCAGCAAGCCGGCGTTGAAGCTCTGGCCGTCGACGCCGGCCGTCTTCAGCCGGGCCTTGATCGCGGTGTCGCGGTCGATGCTGGCCTTGTCGTAGAGCCGGTTCCACAGCACGCAGGTCGCGCCCGTATGCGCGATGACGTCGTCCAGAACCTCGGCGGCGACGCCCTTGCGCAGCACCAGCCTGTTGCCAAGCTTCTCAAGGCTTTCGGCCAGGCTCTTGAGCGACTTGTCCAGCCACCACAGCGAGGCGCCGCCCATGGGGCGGAGGCCGGGCGTCTCGTCGAGAATGTAGAGGCAGATCACCGGCCGGCCGCTACCCTCGGCATGGCGCAGGGCGGGATTGTCGGCTATGCGCAGGTCGTTGCGGAACCAGACGATCACCGCCGTCTCTACGGCCTTGCTATCGTCACTGTTCTTGCGCACTTGCACCGTCCTGCCCGAAGGGTCACCTCTTGGGCGCCCGAAGTTCTAATACGCTGGAATGCTCGCCTTGGATCAGCCGCAAGCCGTCGCCCCGAACGCCGTCGTCGAGATCAAGACCCCGACCGGCGCGCCCGTCCGCATCGGCAACGGCGAGAAGCTGTCGATCATCGCCGGGCCCTGCCAGATGGAAAGCCGCCAGCACGCGCTGGAGACGGCTCACGCGCTGAAGGAGATGGCCGAGCGTCTTGGTGTCGGCCTGATCTACAAGACCTCGTACGACAAGGCCAACCGAACCTCGGCCAACGCCCAGCGCGGCATCGGCTTGGTGGATAGCTTGCCGATCTTCCAGGAGATCCGCGAGGTCACCGGCCTGCCGACCCTGACCGACGTGCACGAGACCAGCCACTGCCCGATCGTGGCCGAGGCCGTCGACGTCATCCAGATCCCGGCCTTCCTGTGCCGCCAGACCGACCTGCTGGTCGCCGCCGCCAATACGGGCCGGGCGATCAACATCAAGAAGGGCCAGTTCCTGGCTCCGTGGGACATGAAGAACGTCGTCGCCAAGGTGACCGGCGCGGGCAACCCCAACGTCATGGCCTGCGAGCGCGGCGCCTCGTTCGGCTACAACACCCTGGTCAGCGACATGCGGTCCTTGCCGGTCATGAAGGAGATCGGCTGCCCGGTCGTCTTCGACGCCACTCACAGCGTCCAGCAGCCGGGCGGGCAAGGCACGTCGTCGGGCGGCCAGCGCGAGTTCGTGCCGGTCCTGGCCCGCGCGGCCGTGGCCGTCGGCGTGGCCTGCGTGTTCATCGAGACCCATCCGGATCCCGACCACGCGCCCTCGGACGGCCCGAACATGGTGCCGATGAGCCAGTTCGAGGCCCTGGTGGCCAATCTGCTGAAGTACGACGCCCTGACCAAGGCGGCGTAGGCGATGAGCCGTCGCATCGTTCTCGTCACCGGCGGCGCGGGCTTCATCGGGTCGAACGTCGTCGCGCGCCTCTGCGAGGATCCGGCCCTGGACGTCGTGGTCTGTGACCATCTGCGCGACGCGGGCTCGGGCAAGTGGCGCAACATCGCCAAGCACCCGATCGCCGACTTCGTCGCGCCCGAGCAGTTGTTCGACTGGCTGGCCAAGCGGGGCTCCGAGGTCGAGCTGATCATCCACATGGGCGCGGTGTCCTCGACCACCGAGCAGGACGCCGACAAGATCGTGCAGTCCAACTTCGTCCTGTCCCGCGACCTGTGGGACTGGTGCGTCGAGCACGGCAAGCGTCTGACCTACGCCTCGTCGGCCGCGACCTATGGCGACGGCGGCCTGGGCTTCGAGGGCAAGGACGACCTGGCCTCGCTGCAGGCCCTGCGGCCGCTGAACGCCTATGGCTGGTCCAAGGCCCTGTTCGACATTTACGCCGTGCGCGAGGCCCATCGCGGCCGCGCCCCGGCCCAGTGGGCGGGCTTGAAGTTCTTCAACGTCTACGGCCCCAACGAGGACCACAAGGGCGGCATGAAGTCGGTCGTCGCCCAGATCTGGCCGCGCGTCGCGGCCGGCGAGGGGGTCAAGCTCTTCAAGTCGCACCATCCGGACTACGAGGACGGCGGCCAGCTGCGCGACTTCGTCTATGTCCGCGACGCGGTCGACGTAATCGCCTGGCTGTCCAGGAGCCCCGCCGTGAACGGCGTCTTCAACCTGGGCTCGGGCCATGCGCGCTCGTTCCGCGACCTGGCCGTGGCGACCTTCGAGGCCGCTGGCCGCACACCGGACATCACCTATATCGACATGCCCGAGGTGCTGCGCGGCAAGTACCAGTACTACACCCAGGCCGACATGAGCCGCCTGCGGGCCGCCGGCTACAACGCGCCGATGACCGCGCTGGAGGATGGCGTGGCCGACTACGTGGCGGGCTACCTGAACACCGACGATCCCTATCGCTGACCGCTATAGATGACCCAAGGGCACGGTTGCCGGTGGCGGCCGTGGGCGTAGGCTGGCCCTGAGATCGAGGCGCGAACCTCGACGTCAGGGAGTTGCTCATGGCCGGTATCGCCGCCTGGGGCGCCTATGCGCCGCGTCTGCGTCTGAGCCGCAAGGCGGTGACCGAGGCCAATGCCTGGGTCGCGCCGAACCTGAAGGCCAAGGGCAAGGGCGAGCGCGCGATGGCCAACTGGGACGAGGACGCCCTGACCATGGCGGTCGAGGCGGCCCGCGACGCCCTGGGCCCCGAAGACGATCGCTCGCACATCGACAGCCTCTACTTCGCCTCGACGACCGCGCCGTTCGCCGACCGGCTGAACGCGGGGATCGTCTCGGCGGCCCTGACCCTGGAAAAGTCGATCGCCGCCAGCGATGTCACCGGCTCACAGCGCTGTGGGCTGACGGCGCTGGGCCAGGCCTTGGCGGCGGGCGGCAAAGCTCTGGTCGCGGTCGGCGAGCACCGAAGGGCCCGCGCGGTCTCGGCCCAGGAGCTGGATTTCGGCGATGGCGCGGCGGCCTTCGTCGTCTCCGACGAACCTGGCGCGGCCGAGCTGCTGGGGCGCGGCAGCGTCACTGACGACTTTGTCGACCACTTCCGCGGCGACGACGGCGGCTTCGACTATTACTGGGAGGAGCGCTGGATCCGCGACGAGGGCGTCGTCAAGCTGGTCCCGCCGGCGATCAGGAAGGCGCTTGAAGTCGCCGGCCTAAAGGCTTCCGACGTCGATCACTTCTGCTTTCCCTCGACCTTCGCCGGCATGGCCGCGACCGTGGCCAAGACGGTCGGAATCCGGCCAGAAGCCGTCCGCGACAACCTGGCCGCCGTGATGGGCGAGGCCGGCTGCGCGCACGGGCCGATCATGCTGGCGCACGCGCTGGAAGAGGCCAAGGCGGGCGCGGTCATCCTGGTCGCCCAGTTCGGCCAAGGCGCCGAGGCGCTGGTGTTCCGCGCCACCGGCCAGGGCCAGCGCCCCGCGCGCGGCGTCACGGGCTCTCTGGTCGATCGCCAGGAAGAGACCAACTACCTGAAGTTCCTGACCTTCAACGGCCTGGTCGAATGGGACAAGGGCATGCGGGCCGAGAAGGACAACAAGACGGCCCTGACCACCCTCTATCGCAACGAGGACATGATCCTGGGTCTCGTCGGCGGTCGCTGCCGCGAGACCGGCGTCGTCCAGTTCCCCCGCACCCGCATCTCGGTCGCGCCGAACAACCCCGCCGTTGACACCCAGGAGCCTTACCGCTTCGCCGAGCGCCGGGCCAGCGTGCTCAGCTATTCGGCCGACTACCTGACCTTCTCAATGGCTCCGCCCAACCACTACGGCATGATCGTCTTCGAGGGCGGCGGGCGGATCATGATGGACATCACCGACGTCGCGCCGGGCGATGTCGAGACGGGTTTGCCGGTGCGGATGGTGTTCCGCATCAAGGAGGTCGACGAGAAGCGCGGCTTTGTCCGCTACTTCTGGAAGGCCACGCCGGACCGAGCCGCGATCGCCGCTCAAGCCTCTCAAGCCGCCGAATAAGGAAGACCGATCATGCCGCAGGGTATCCGGGACAAGGTCGCCATCCTCGGGATGGGCTGCAGCAAGTTCGGCGAGCGCTGGGACGCTGGGCCCGACGACCTGATGGTCGAGGCCTATCTGGAGGCGATGCAGGACGCCGGGATCGAGCCGAGCCAGTTGGACGCGGCCTGGTTTTCGACGCACATCGACGAGATTGGTTCGGGCAAGGGCGGCACGCCGCTGTCGATCGCCCTGCGCCTGCCCAACATCGCCGTCACCCGGGTCGAGAACTTCTGCGCCTCGGGTTCGGAAGCCTTCCGGGGCGCGGTCTACGCCGTGGCGGCCGGCGCGGCCGACATCGCCCTGGCCGTCGGCGTCGAGAAGCTGAAGGACACGGGTTACGGCGGCCTGCCGGTGGCCAATCCCGGCACGCTTAATCCGCAGGTCATGCCGAACGGCTCGGCGCCAGGCAACTTCGCCCAGCTGGCCAGCGCCTACCGCGCCAAGCACGGGGTTTCGAAGGACGACCTGAAGCGCGCCATCGCCCACGTTTCGGTCAAGAGCCACGCCAACGGCGCCAAGAACCCCAAAGCCCACCTGCGCAAGCCGATCACCGCCGAGCAGGCCCTCGCCGCGCCGATGATCGCCGAGCCGCTGGGCCTGTTCGACTGCTGCGGGGTCTCGGACGGCGCGGCCGCCGCGATCGTCACCACGCCCGAGATCGCTCGAGCGCTGGGCAAGCACGACCTCGTCACCGTCAAGGCCCTGCAGCTGTCGGTCTCGAACGGCTACGAGAGCCAGTACAACGGCTGGGACGGCAGCCACTTCCACACCGCCCGCATCGCCGCCGGCAAGGCCTACAAGGAGGCCGGCATAGAGCGGCCGCGCGAGCAGATCTCGATGATGGAGGTCCACGACTGCTTCTCGATCACCGAGCTGGTGACGATGGAGGACCTGTTCATCTCGCCGGAGGGCCAAGGCTGGCGCGACGTGTTGGACGGCTTCTACGACGCCGACGGCGGGGTGCCATGCCAGATCGACGGCGGCCTGAAGTGCTTCGGCCATCCGATCGGCGCCTCGGGCCTGCGAATGCTGTACGAGATGTACCTGCAGCTGCAGGGACGGGCCGGCGAGCGGCAGCTTTCGAACCCGGTCTTCGGCATGACGCACAACCTGGGCGGCGCCCCGGCCAGCAATGTCTGCTCGGTGGCCATCATCGGCCAGGAAGGGGCGTAGGAAAGGGGCTTAAAGCCTGGCGGGCCTTGGTGTACCCAGGATTCATGGGCGGTCCGTTCAAAGGCTTCAAGCGTTGGATCTTCGCCGGGGCGGTGCTGTTGCTGGCGCTGATCCTCGCGCCGGCCTTCGTGTGGCGCTACGACATCCTCAGCAACGCCCTGGACCCCAAGGTCCCGTTCCTGACCTATCGTCCGCCGCCCGCGCCGGACTATGGCAAGGCCGTTTCGTGGGCGCTGCTGCCTCGTAGCCCCGAGGGCCCGGCGCCTGCCGACAGGCCGGTCGATGTATTCTTCGTCCATCCGACCACCTTCGACGGCGGCCGCGACTGGAACGGCGACATCGACCAGCCCAAGGCCCAGCGCTTCCTGTCGCGCGTGGTGATCCCGAACTACGCCGGACCGTTCGATCGGGTCGGGCGGGTGTTCGCGCCACGCTACCGGCAGGCCAGCCTCTATACTTATCTGACCCTGCGCGACGACGCCCGCGAGGCGCGCCGCTTCGCCTATGGCGATGTATTGCAGGCCTTCCGGACCTATCTGGTCCGCTATGGCCAGGACCGGCCCTTCGTCATCGTCGGGGTGGAGCAGGGCGGCTCTCTGGCCGCGCGCCTGCTGCGCGAGGAGATCGCCACCAAGCCCGAGCTCAAGCGCCGCCTGGTGGCCGCCTATCTGATCGAGACCGCCGCGCCCGCCGACGAGTACGCGCCCGACGCGCCCTTGCCGGCCTGCGAGCGCAAGGCCGAGACCGGCTGCGTGGCCGCCTGGATCTCAGCGCCGGAAGGCGACTTCCAGCGCGTGCAGGAACTGATCGGTCGGTCGCTGGTCTGGGACCGCTCGGACCAACTGGTCAACCTCGAGGGGCGCACGCCCCTGTGCTTCAATCCGCTGCTCGGCGCCGTCTCGCCCGAGCGGGCGCCGGCGCGGCTGAACCTGGGAGCGACCAACGCCACGGGGCTGGATTGGGGCGCCCGTCCGGCCTTCCTGCAACGCGAGGTCGCCGCGCGCTGCGAGAACGGCGTGCTGCGCACCAGCAAGCCCAAGTCCAGCTCGCTGCGCGACAGCGGCTCGTGGGCCGACCGGCGCAAGGTCGACGCCTACAACCTGTTCTACGCCGACCTGGAGGCCGACGCCCTGGCGCGGGTTGCGGCGATGACCGGCCGTCCGCCAGCCGTGGCTTCGCCTCAATAGGCTTCGGCGGCGAGCAGGGCCGCCAGACCGCCATAGCCGGGCTGGTCGATGGCGATCTGGCCGACCGCCGTGGCGCGCAGGTGGGCCAGCAGGGCGGGGTCCAGCGGATCGATCGCGCCGTCCCTGAGCGCCTCGCAAAGCCTGGCGTTCAGCGCGGCGAAGTCGCCTGCCTGGCCCAGCAGGGCCGTCAGCCGTTCAACCGCCTCGGCCTCCAGTCGCGCGCCGTGCTCGGCCTCGCGGGCCAAGGTGGCGCGGGCGTTGTCGGTCACCCGGGCCAGGAAGGCCTGGCGGACGTCGCCGGGAAGGACGGGTTCCGCCTCGAAGGCGGCTACGGCTTCGGACAGTTCCGCGGCGGTGGGATGGGAGGTCATGCCGCCTCCATCAGGGCCACCAGGTCGATCTCGGTCTCGCTGGCGCGTCGGCCGATCATGGCGCGTTCGATCGAGCGGTCCGCGCCGGTGGCGAAGCTCTGGTACATCATCAGGCACATGACGCCCCATTTCAGCGAGCCCAGGGCCTGCCAGAACCGGACGCGGTCCAGCGCTATGTCGCCGCCGTGGCCGTCTAGCAGGTCGGCATAGTCGCCGAAGCCGCCGACGGGTTTCTTCCATTCGCCGAAGCGCCAGGAGTTGACGCAGATCCACCCCAGATCCTCCGCCGGGTCGCCCAGGTGGGCCAGCTCCCAATCCAGCACGCCGACCAGGCCGCCCTCGGGATGGATCATCAGATTGCCGTTGCGGAAGTCGCCATGCACCAGCACCGGCCGTTCGGGCGGCGGCGGCGCGATGGCCTCCAGCCAACGGAAGGCCGCCTCCAGGATCGGCCGCGCCGCGCCCATTTGCCGATAGACGGCCTCATAGCGCGCCAGCTCGCCGCGCGCGTCCGAGGTCGCCAGCGGCGGCAGGCCCTCGGTCGGGATGGCGTGGATCCTGGCCAGCACCTCGCCACAGCGGCGCGCCAGGCCCGGCCGGACGGCGGCGAAGGCTTCGTCGCGAACGATGCGGCGGCCCAGGGTCTCGCCCTCCAGGCGGCGCATGACATAGGCCTCGCCGAGATCGTCGCCCGGTTCGCAGACGTGGACAACGCGGGGCGCCGGCGCGCCAGCGGCGTCGGCGGCGCGGATCAGGGCGGCTTCGCCCGCCAGCGGCAGGGCGGTCTCGCGCGGGATGGCGCTGTCAGGCTGCCGGCGCAGGATCAGGGGCGTCGCGTCGTCCAGATCGAAGGCCCAGGTCTCCAGGCTGGCTCCGCCCGACAGGCGACGGGCGTTCAACGCGCGCGTCGCGGTCGGCGACAGGCGCGGGGCGAGGCGGTCGAGGGCGGCGGCGACGTCCATGGCGGAAAGCTTCCAGCCTTCACCCGACGTCAGGCAAGCCCTCTCACGCTTTACGGCGAGCCCGGCGCGCCTTACGCAACGAGGACTCAACTCTCGCTGTTTAGGATTACCAATGCCCTCCGGTCTTGCCGCGCTCCTCGATGACGTCGCGGCCATCACCAAGATCGCCGCCGCCTCGCTGGACGACGTGGGCGCGGCCGCGGGCAAGGCGGGCACCAAGGCCGTGGGCGTGGTGGTCGACGACGCGGCGGTCACGCCCGGCTACGCCATGGGCTTCACCCCCGACCGCGAGCTGCCGATCGTCTGGAAGATCGCCCTGGGCTCGCTGCGCAACAAGCTGCTGTTCCTGCTGCCCGGCGCGCTTCTGCTCAGCGCCTTCGCGCCGTGGGCCGTGACGCCGATCCTGATGGTCGGCGGCGCCTATCTGGCCTTCGAGGCCACCGAGAAGATCCTGGAGGCCTTCACCCCCGAGTCGGAGGGCGAGGCGGTCGAGGAACTGGCCCTGGCCGGCCCCGCCTTGGAGAAGCAGAAGGTCGACGGCGCGATCCGCACCGACCTGATCCTGTCCGGCGAGATCATGGCCATCGCCCTGGCCGAGGTCGCCCACCTGGACCTGGCGATGCAGGCGGCGGCGCTGGCCGTCGTCGGCGTGCTGCTGACCATCGGCGTCTATGGCGCGGTGGCCCTGATCGTGAAGATGGACGACATCGGGCTGCACCTGTCGCGCGGGAAGTCGCGCGGACTTCGTGGTTTCGGACGGGGGCTGGTCAAGGCCATGCCGTGGACCATGGAGGCCCTGACCCTGATCGGCACGGCGGCCATGCTGTGGGTCGGCGGCGGCATCATCGTCCACGGCCTGGAGACGTTCCACCTGACCCCCGTGCCGCACTGGGTCGAAGGTTTCTCGCACTGGGCCGGCCAGGTTCCGGGCGTGGGGGCGGTGACCGGCTGGCTGGCCTTCGCGCTGGGCTCCGCCGTGGTCGGCCTCGTCATCGGCGGCGTGCTGGCCGGCCTGATGCACCTCTGGCATCACCGCAAGGGCGCGGCGGCGGAGCACTAGGGACGGCAGCGGAACAGGCCCACCGCCTTGCCGATTTTCAAGACGCCGCCCTGGCGTTCGAAGGCGGCCCGCACGACGTCGGCGAGGGTGACCTGTGTCTCCTCCGGCGCGGCTTCCAGCGGCGGCATGCTGAGCAGGTAATCGATAACGTCCTGCGGATCGGTGCAGCTGAGGGCGTCAGGATAGGGGATCAACTCGACCTCGGCGAAGGCGCTGCGGAGCAGCGGCTCGGCGTCGGCCACATCGAGCGGCAGTTGATGAGGACTCGTATCGGGCAGCACCTGACGGCGCAGGTCGCCCAGTTCACGCATATTGTCACGACCGTTCAGAGCGATGAGCGCCACGCCGCCTGGCTTCAGGACGCGACGCAGTTCGGCGACGCCCTTCGCGGGATCGGGCAGGTGGTAGAGCATATGGATCGCCAGCGCCGTGTCGAACGCGCCGTCCTCGAACGGCAGGGCCGAGGCGTCGGCTATTTTGCCCTGGACATCATGCCAACGGCCGACGCTGCGCGCGGCCTCGACCGCCGTGGCGACCATGCCAGGCGACAGGTCCAGCAGGCGGATCGACAGGCTTGTCGGGAGGCGTGACGCTTCCGCGCGCCAGAAGGCGCCGGCTCCGCAGCCGGAATCGAGGCACGCGCCGCCGTCGGGCCAATGGCCGTGTTCGACCAGCCAGGGATACCAGTCGTCGCGGCCATACTTGCGGTGGAGGCGCGAGCGGGCTTCCAGCTTGGACGCGTCGCGGTATTGGCGGTCTCGGAGATATTCTTGATCCTTGGTCAGCATCACGGATCTCCAGGGTCTTGGCCTCAACCCGCCTCGTTCAGCGGCGAGGCCGGTTTCCAGTCGAACAGTTCCTGCAGCATCCGTAGGGCCTGGCCGCGCGGTGCGGCCAGCTCCGGGTCGCGGGCCAGGATCAGCCTCGCGTCATCCGCGGCGACGGCGATCAGGTCGCGGTGGGCGACGGGATCGGCCAGTCGGTAGGCCGGAAAGCCGCTCTGCTTGAGGCCCAGCGGGTCGCCGCCGCCGCGCAGCTCCAGATCCTTCTCGGCGATCTCGAAGCCGTCGTCGCTGCGACGCAGGATGTCCAGGCGCTGCTGGGCCACCTCGGACAGCGGCGGATCGTAGAGCAGCACGCATGAGCTCTCCCGCGCCCAGCGGCCGACCCGGCCGCGCAGCTGGTGCAGCTGGGCCAGGCCGAAGCGGTCGGCGTGCTCGATGACCATGATGCTGGCATTGGGGACATTGACCCCGACCTCGACCACCGTGGTGGCGACCAGCACGCTGACCTCGCCGTCGACGAAGCGTTGCATGACCGCGTCCTTCTCCGTCGCGGGCATCTGGCCGTGCACCAGGCCGACACCGGGCAGGTGGCGGGAGAGATCCGCGGCGCGGTCCTCGGCGGCGCGCAGGTCGACCTTGTCGGACTCGGCGACCAGAGGGCAGATCCAGAAGGCCTGGGCCCCGCCGGCGATGGCGCCGCGCAGGCGCTCGACGATCTCGGGCACGCGCGGCGTCGGCGCGGCGCGGGTGGCGACGGGCGTGCGGCCGGGTGGCTTCTCGTCGATGCGCGAAACGTCCAGATCGCCGAAGACGGTCAGCTCCAGGGTGCGCGGGATCGGCGTCGCCGACATGGCCAGCAGGTGGACCCCTTCGCCCTTGTCCTGGAGGCGGCGGCGCTCGTTGACGCCGAAGCGGTGCTGCTCGTCGATGATGGTCAGGGCCAGGCGATCGAACACGACGTCGTCCTGGAACAATGCGTGGGTGCCGACCGCGACCTGATGGGTTCCGTCCGCCAGGCCCAGCAGCTTGGCCGAGCGCCCAGCGCTCTTGTCGCGACCGGTCAGCAGAATCACCGACAGGCCCAGCGCCTGGAACGGCGCGGCGATGGTCTCGAAGTGCTGGCGGGCCAGGATCTCGGTCGGGGCCATCAGTGCAGACTGGAAGCCGGCGTCGGCGGCGTCGGCCATGGCCAGCATGGCCACCACGGTCTTGCCCGAGCCCACGTCGCCCTGCAGTAGCCGGCTCATCCGTTCGCCGGAGGCCATGTCGCCGCGAATTTCGGACAGGCTGCGGATCTGGGCGCCGGTCAGCTTGAAGGGCAGGGCCTTCTCGGCCGCGTCCGACAGGGCCCCAGACGGAATGCGCGGGCCAGGCGTGGAACGGCGCGAGGCCTTGCGCTGGGCCAGGGCCAGCTGGTGAGCCAGCAACTCGTCATAGGCCAGGCGGCGGCGCGGGCGGGCCAGGGGCGACAGGTCGGCCTCGCTGGTCGGGGCGTGCAGGGCGGCCAGCGCCTCGCGCCAGCCGGGCAGCTTCTCGCGCTCGCGCCAGGCGGCGTCCTGCCACTCCGGCAGCTGCGGCGCGCGCTCCAGGGCCTCGAGGGCGAACTTGCGGAAGGTGCGGGACGGCAGGCCGTGGGTGGCCGGATAGACGGTCTCGATCTCGGGAATGTCGCCGGCCCGCGCCTCGTCGACGATGTAGTCGGGGTGGGCGATCTGCAGTTCGGAGGCGTAACCATCGGCGCGCTCGAGCTTGCCACTGACCGCGCGACGCGCGCCCTTGGGATGCTGGCGCTCCAGGTGGGGCCCGTGGCCCTTGAACCAGATCAGGGTCAGAAAGCCGGTCCCGTCCCAGGCGCGGATCTTCCACGGCTGGCTGGGGCGTTGCGACGGAAAGTGGGCGTCGATGGTGACGATGAAGGTCTGGACCTGGCCCTCGACGGCCTGGTCCACCGTGGTCACGCTTCGCCGGATCAGGCCGGTCGGCGCCGTGAACAGCACATCGCGGGTGATCGGCCCGGCCAGTTTCTCGACCAGTGGCGCGACGCGGGGGCCCACGCCCTTGAGCGTGGACACCGAGGTGAACAGGGGAAAGAGAATCTCCGGGCGCATCTGACCGGACCATAGCCGGTCCCGCGCCCGGAGGCAGAGTCCTCGCTGAGGATCAGTCGCCCTGATTCATGACCGGCTGCAGGGCGATGACGATGTCCGAATATTCGTCGGCGCGCGAGGCGCCCGAGACGTTCAGACGCGTGTACAGCCAGGTCGCGCCGTGACGGGCATAGGCCTCGGACCAGCGGGCCTTGGAGTCGATCAGGTTGTTGGCCTCGCCCGCGTAGACGACAGTCCCCTTGGCGTCGACATACACGTAGTTCCCGGCGATCGTGGTGTTGGGATCACCGTTCTCGGCCAGCTTGTAGCGGTACACGGCGCCCGATGCGCCCTTGAGTTCGATGTAAGGCTTCACGCTGTCCTCGCCAATAAAAGCCACCCGGCGTAGGGCTTTTGGATTCAATTGTTTAGAGCGCGTGTGAGCAGCGAGGCCGCCTACGCATTCGCCTAACGCGCCAGCAGGACGTGAAGCGCGCCGTGGGCCAAATTATGGCTGGAGCACACCTGACCTGGCCAGGAACCGACGGGTCCGCTCCTCGCGCGGCGACGCGAGAAGCTGGCGGGACGGTCCTTGCTCCACGATCACGCCGCCGTCCATGAAAATCGTTCGGTCGGCCACATCTCTCGCGAAATCCATCTGATGGGTGACAATGACCATGGTGCGTTTCTCGGCCGCCAGGTCGCGGATCACGGCCAGCACTTCGCCCACCAGCTCGGGGTCCAGGGCCGAGGTCGGCTCGTCGAACAGGATCACCTCGGGGTCCATGGCCAGGGCGCGGGCGATGGCGCAGCGTTGCTGCTGGCCGCCGGAGAGGGCGCCGGGATAGGCGTCGGCGCGGCCGCCCAGCCCGACCTTGTCCAGCAGGGCGATTCCCTTGACGCGGGCCTCCGCGGGATCGGCCTTGCGGACGACGATCGGGCCCTCGATCACATTTTCCAGCGCTGTGCGGTGCGGGAAGAGGTTTAAGTTCTGAAAGACGAAGCCGACGCGGCCGTTCAGCGCCCGGGCCAGCGGAATCTTGCCGCCGTTCGTCACGCCCGCGATGGTCAGCGCGCCGCCGTTCAACGGCTCCAGCCCCGCCAGGCAGCGCAGCAGGGTGCTCTTGCCCGAGCCGCTGGGGCCGATCACGGCCACGACCTCCCCGGGCACGACGGTCAGGTCGACGCCCGCCAGGACGGGCGTGTCGCCGAAGCTCTTCCGGAGGTCCCTGGCGTCGATCGCGCTCATCGCCGGCCCTCCGAGGCGCGGCGCTCGAGGCGGCCTTGCACGGCCGCCAGGATCGTGGAGACGATCCAGTAGATGGCCGCCGCGGCCAGGTACATGGTGAAGATCTCGTAGGTGCGGGCGGTGATCAGCTGGGTCTGGCGGAACAGCTCCGGCACCTGGATGGTGGCGGCCAGGGAGGTGTCCTTGACCAGGCCGATGAAGCTGTTGGACAGCGGCGCCACGGCGGTGCGGGCCGCCTGGGGCAGGATCACCCGGCGCAGGGTTTGACCGCGACTCATGCCCAGCACGCTGGCGGCTTCCCACTGGCCCTTGTCGACCGCGGCGATGGCGCTGCGCAGGATCTCGCAGGCATAGGCGGCGATGTTCAGCGAGAAGCCGATCCCGGCGGCGGCCAGCGGCGGCATTTCCAGCCCGAACTGCGGCAGGCCGTAGTAGATCAGGAACAGCTGCACCAGGAGCGGCGTGCCCCGAAAGGCCGAAACATAGACCGCCGCCGGCCAGCGCAGCAGCGGCGTGCGCGACAGTCGCATCAGAGCCAGGCCGAAGCCCAGCACGACGCCCACGCCCATGCCGATGACGCTGAGCAGAACCGTGTAGCCGGCGCCTTTCAGCAGCAGGGGCGCGGACTGGCGCAGCAGGTCGAGACCAGTCTCCATGGGCCTAGCGGGTGACGTCCGCGCCGAACCACCGCTGCGAGATCGCCGTCAGTTCGCCGTTGGCGCGCAGGGCGTTGATGGCCTGGTCGATCACCACCTTCAGGCCGGGATCCTTCTTCATGGCCACGCCCGCGCCCTGGGCGGCGAACGGCGGGCCCGAAGCGACGAACTCCGGCGAGGTCTTGACGAAGTCGGCGGCGACCAGGCGGTCGTTCAGCACCGCGTCGATGCGGCCGGCGCGCAGGTCCTGGTACTTGGTTGGATCATCGTCATAGGTGCGTATGTCGGCCGTCGGCGCGTTGGCGCGGGCCCACTGCTCGTAGTTGGTGCCCAGGCCGACGCCGACCTTCTTGCCGGCCAGATCCTCGGGCTTCTCCAGGCCAGGCTTGTCCTTCAGCTTGATGATCTGGATGCCCGAGACCGTGTAGGGCTCGGAGAAGTCGTACTTGGCCTGGCGTTCGGGCGTGATGGTGATCTGGTTGATCACCACGTCGACGCGGCCCGATTCCAGCGCGCCCAGCAGGCCGGCGAACGGCGCGGGGCTGAACGCGGGCTTCACGCCCAACTGGGCGGCCAGGGCCTTGGCGAAGTCGACCTCGAAGCCGGCCAGCTGCCCGGACTTGTCCTGGAAGTTGAACGGCGGATAGGTGCCTTCCAGCCCGACGCGCAGGGTTCCGGACGCCTTGATCCGCTCCCAGCCGGTGGCGCCGGCCTTGGGCTTCTTGCCGCAGGCGGCGATCAGGGCGAGGCCAAGACCGGAAAGCACGGCGCGGCGGGCGGGGAATCGCATCGGAACGACCTTGGGGCGGAACAATCCGGCTCAGTTCTATACGGGACCGCGTCGTTCGCCAGCCCGAACAGCGCCTGGCGCGCCGCGCCGCGATCATGACCGCGATTTAAGCTGACCCGGAGCGCGAAGTCTGGACGCAGTCCCCGGTGCTTCCCCGCAACTGGAGACACGACCTTGAAGGCCCTGATTGTCTCGCTCGCCCTGCTGGCCGCCGCCCCGCTGTCCGCCCATGCCCAGACCGCGCCGGAGGCCGCCGCCAAGTCGCCCGACGTCGTCGCGCTCGAAGCGCTGAACGCCCAGTGGCTGACGGCCTACAAGACCCGGGACGCGGCGGCGCTGGACAGGATCCTAGGCGACGACTTCCAGGGCATCTATCCGAACGGCCGGATCATGACCAAGGGTGACGTGCTCAAGCTGGCGACCAATCCGGCGCGGACGATCGAGGCGGTGAGCTGGGAGGATGTGAAGATCGTGGTGATCGGCGACGTCGCCGTGCTGCGCGCCCGCACGCGCATGAGCGGCAAGGGCGCGGATGGGCCGTTCGCCAGCCTCAACGACTTCGCCGATGTCTATGTGAAGCGTGGCGGGGCGTGGAAAGCGATTTCGGCGCACGTTGTTCGGGTCGAGTGACCCGCCAGGCCGTGCGCCGGCCCCAACCTACCGCTTCCTGACGAACACCGTGCCGGCCGAATAGCCGGCGCCGAAGCTGCAGATCAGGCCCGTCTCGCCCGGCGCGAAGTCGTCGTTGGCGGTGTGGAAGGCGATGATCGAGCCTGCCGAACTGGTATTGGCGTATTCGTCCAGGATGATGACGTTCTCGCCGGGGGCCGGATCGCGGCCCAGCACCTTGCGGCCGATCATCTCGTTCATGTTGATGTTGGCCTGGTGCAGCCACAGGCGCTTCAGCGTCGCGGGGTCGATATCGAGATCGCGCGCGTGCTCGACGATCATCTCGCTGACCATCGGCACCACCTCGCGGAACACCTTGCGGCCTTCCTGGACGAACAGCTTGTCCTTGGCGTCGATCCCTTCCGGGGCCGCGCGATTCAGGAAGCCGAAGTTGTTGCGGATGTTGTTCGAGAACTGGGTCTTCAGCCGCGTGCCCAGGATCTCCCAGCCGTCGGTCGCCTGGTCGGCGTCCTCGACGATCACCGCCGTGGCGACATCGCCGAAGATGAAGTGGCTGTCGCGGTCCTTGAAGTTCAGATGGCCCGAGCAGATCTCGGGGTTGACCATCAGCACCGCCTTGGCGCTGCCGGTCGTGACGAAGTCGGCGGCGGTCTTGATGCCGAAGGTGGCCGACGAGCAGGCGACGTTCATGTCGAAGGCGAAGCCCTCGATGCCCAGGGCCTGCTGGATCTCGATCGCCATGGCCGGGTAGGGGCGCTGCATGTTCGAGGCCGCGCAGATCACCGCGCCGATCTCGCTGACCGGCTTGCCCCAGCGCGCGATCGCCTGCTCGGCGGCCTTCACCGCCATCTCGGCCAGGATCGACAGCTCGTCGTTCGAGCGCTCGGGGATGACCGGGCGCATGATCTCGGGATCGACGATGCCGTCCTTGTTCATCACGAAGCGCGACTTGATGCCGGACGCCTTCTCGATGAATTCGGGCGAGGAGGGGGCCAGGGCGACCACTTCGCCGGCCGCGATGGCGTCGGCGTTGGCGGTGTTGAAGCGCTCGACGAACGTGTTGAAGGCCTCCACGAGCTCGGCGTTCGAAATGCTGTGGGGCGGGGTGAACAGCCCCGTGGCGGCGATGACGGCTTGCGGCAAGACGGCGGTCCCGATGATACGCGCGGACCTCATCCTCGGTGGGACGAGCCCGCGTTCTGACGCTTGTTTGAGCCCGTAGATAGCATGGAAGAGGGCCCCGTCATCCCTGCGGCTTTTCGGCAACGACACGCAATGACCTTAAACGCGGCCGTGAACCGCCGCATGCCCGCCGCGTTATCCGCCTAGCCCTAGGCTGGCTGAGGGAGCTGAAGACTACGAGTAGATTAGGAGTACAACAATGAAGACTCTCATCGCCACTACCCTGGTCGCTGGTTCGGTTCTCGCGACTCCGATGTTCGCTCAGGCTCAGAATACGACCGATGTCTATGGTTCGGTAAACTATGGCCAAACTCGGACGAAGGGCGCTGACACCGGCGCTATTCAAGGTCGCGTGGGCGCCAAGTTTACGCCTAATTTCGGCGTCGAGGCCGAAGTGGCCGGCGGCGTCGACAGTGACACGACTTACACGCCCGGCGGTCCGGCCAAGGTGAAGGTCGAGCACCAGGCGGCCGCCTACGCCGTCGGCTACCTGCCGGTGACCCCGAACCTCGACCTGCTGGGCCGCGTCGGCTACGGCACGACCAAGTTCGACACCAACAATCCGGTCGCCACGCAATTCGACGGCAGCCGCGAGAGCTGGAACTACGGCGTCGGCGCCGAGTACAAGCTGGATGGCAAGAACGGCATCCGCGCCGACTGGACCAAGTCCGAGTACACCAAGAGCGATCTGAGCTCGAACACGGTGTCGGTGGGCTACGTCCGCCACTTCTAGTCGTCTATCGATCGACAGGCTCGGCGCGCCCTTCGCGGGGCGCGCCGTTCGCTTGTCTAGTCCTAGCCGCTGAAGGCGCGGCTGAGGAAGGGCGATCCCGCCAGGCCGAAACGCCAGGGCTGCTCGACGGCCTTGGTGATGCCGATGCGAGGACCCTGGACGACGGCGACCGGCGCGGCCGCGGGCTCCAGGCGAAACGGCGGCGCCGTCATGGACTGGTTGTTCTGCGCGGCGGTAATCCCCAAGGCCTGGCACAGGCGGCCGGGGCCGGCGGCTAGGCGACGAGGATCGCCCAGCCCGCGCCGCGAGATCATCTCATCCAGCCCGAGGGTGGGCTCGAGCGCGCGGAACAGCACCGCCGCGCCCGGGCGCGGGCCGCAGACGATGTTCAGGCACCAGTGCAGCCCGTACGAGCGATAGACATAGGCCCGTCCGACCGGCCCGAACATCGGCGCGTTGCGTGGCGTGGGGCCGGAAAAGGCGTGCGAGGCCGGATCGTCCGGGTCGTAGGCCTCGGTCTCGACTACGACGCCGCCCACGCCCTCGAAGGTCAGCAGGGCGCCGATCAGAAGCCGCGCGACCTCGGGCGAGGGGCGGTCGAGTAGGTCGATCATGCGATCGCTTTCCTGCGGCGCGGCGCGAGCGCCTGTCCGGCTTGAACCCTATCATGCTCGCGCCAGGCCGGAACCGACGGCCGGCGTGGTGTCGAGGCGGGGCTCCAGCGTCGCGGCCGATTCATTCACGGCCCGCGTGAGCGCTTGACGACCGCCACCCGTGCGTCAATCTGAACGGCAATAAGTTACGGGGGAGACGCGTCGGGTTTGGACAAGGCGCTATTGATTCAACTGGGCGGCTCCGTCGCGGCCATCGTCCTGCTGGTGGCTCTGGCGGCGTGGCTGGGCGTGGCGCGGGCCACCCCGCCGCTGGACGCCGAGGCGGCCCGGGCGCTGCTGGCCCAGGAATTTCCCGATCACCGGCCGAGCGCCGTCTGGATCGCCGCCGACGGCGCCGGCGTGATCGCCCGCGAGGGCGCGCTGGCCCTGGTGCTGTACCGGCGCGGCGACGGCTATGTCGCCCGCGATCTGCCGTGGGTGACCGTCGCGGCCCTGAAGCCGACCAACGGCCGACTGACCCTGCGCCTGGCCGACGCCCGTCCTGTCCTGGCCGTCAACGACGACGTCTGGCCGCCGAAAGAGCTCGCCTGATGCTGAAAGCCGCGTTCGATCCCGTCCAGATGGCCATCCCGTTCTTCGTGTTGGCGGTCATTCTGGAAATCCTGCTGGGCCGGTTCGGCAAGGCGCGGGCGAACTACGAACCGCGCGACGCGGCCATGTCGCTGAGCATGGGCCTGGGCAGCACCGTGGCCGGACTGCTGTTCGGCGGGGCGATCTTCGCCGCCACGGTCTGGGTCTGGCAGCACCGGATCTTCACGATCCCGATGACCGCCGTCTGGGCCTGGGTCGTGCTCTTCCTGGCCGAGGACCTGACCTATTACTGGTTCCACCGGCTGGCGCACGAGCGGCGCATCTGGTGGGCCAGCCACGTCAACCACCACACCTCGACCCACTACAACCTGACCACCGCCCTGCGGCAGACCTGGACCGGCGGCGTCGCCGGCACCTGGCTGCTGTGGCTGCCGCTGTCGTTCCTGGGCTTCCCGCCGGCCATGGTGGCGATCCAGAAGGGGATCAGCCTCGTCTACCAGTTCTGGATCCACACCGAGGCGATCAAGCGCATGCCACGCTGGTTCGAGGCGGTGTTCAACACGCCCTCGCACCACCGCGTGCACCACGCCCGCAACGCCCGCTATCTGGACGCCAACTACGCCGGCATCCTGATCATCTGGGACCGGATGTTCGGCACCTTCATCCCCGAGGTCGACGAGGAGCCTTGCCGCTACGGAACGGTGAAGAACCTGGGCAACTTCAACCTGCTGCACAACGTCTTCCACGAGTGGATCGGCATCGCCAGGGACCTGGCCGGGGCGAAGTCGCCGCGCGAGGCCTTCGGCTACGTCTTCGGTCCGCCTGGCTGGAGCCCCGACGGCTCGCGCGACACTTCCCACACGCTGAAGGCCAAGTGGCGGGCGCGGATGGAAGCGGCGGACGAAGGCGCGCCGCCGCAATAAAGCCTTGCTGTGACGGACTGATCCTGGGTTGAGTGGCGTTCCCCCCGAAGCTCATACGGAGAGGTTCGATGCCCCGCGTCCTGGGCCTGCTGCTGGCGACCCTGATCGTCTTGGCGTCCGCGCCAGCGGCGCGGGCGGAGATCCGCGATTTCACGATCGCCTCCAAGGCCTTCGACGGCGCCAAGATCGGGATCAGCGGTCAGCGGCGTGTCCGGGTCTATCTACCGGACAGCTACGAGGCTTCTGGCCGGCGCTATCCAGTCATCTACTTCCTGCACAACGCCTTCGACGACGAGAAGTCGGCGTTCGACCGCGACGGTTTCGGGCGGCTGATGGACCAGGCGATCGCGGCCCGGGCGATCCCGCCGGTCGTGGTGGTGGCGGCCGACTTCAGCACGCCGCTGGGGAGTTCGATCTACGCCAGTTCGCCGGTCACCGGCCGCTGGGACGATTTCCTGGCCGTCGAGCTGGTCGGCTGGACCGACAGGACCTTCCGCACCCTGGCCCGGCGCGAGAGCCGGGGCTTGGCCGGCGACCGGATGGGCGGTCACGGCGCCCTGGCCATGGGCATGCGCCACGCGGACGTCTTCGGCGCGGTCTACGCCCTGCACCCGATCGGGGCGGGCATGGGGATGCAGCCGATGTGGACCCGGCCGAACCTGGAGCTGCTGCAGAACGCCAAGTCGCTGGACGACCTCAAGGGCGACGGTTTCTCGCAACTGTTCACCGCCATCTACCAGGCGCACCTGCCCAATGCGGACAAGCCGCCGCTCTATGTCGACCTGCCGGCCCGCAAGGTCGGTGACAAGGTGGTGGTCGACGCCAGGTTGACGGCGCAGCTGATCGAGAGCTTTGCCCTGGATCACCAGGTCCTGCGCCACGCCGACGACCTGAAGACCCTGCGGGGGCTGAAGTTCGACTGGGGGCGGAACGATACGGTCGTCGACCACGTCGTTTCGCTACAGGCCTTCTCGCGCCTGCTGACCGAGCTGGGCGTGCCGCACGAGGCCGAGGAGTACGTCGGCGGCTGGGGCGACCGCACCTGGGGCGAGACCGGGCGGGTCTATACCGCCATGCTGCCGTTCTTCGCCCGGACCCTGGCCAGCAAGTAGGCTCAGTCGCGCAGCAGCGGCAGCGACAGGCCCGTGGCCTGGCGCGCGGCCAGCATCTCGCGGCGGAAGCGGAACAGTTCGGCGGGGCGGCCGCCGGTCTCGGCGTCCAGGCGCCCCAGGCCCTCGACCAGCTCCTCGCGCTCGACCACCCGGCGGAAGTTCTGCTTGTGCAGCTGGACGCCGGCGATGGCCTCGACCGTGCGCTGCAGGGTCGAGAGAGTGAATTCCTCGGGCGTCAGCTCGAACACCACCGGGCGGTACTTGATCTTTCCGCGCAGGCGCGAAAGGCCGGTGGCCAGGATCCGCCGGTGGTCTGAGATCATCGGCTCGCCCAGCGCCGCCGACAGGGCTTCCGGCTCGGCCGGATCGTGGCCGTCGGCGCGGTCGCGGTCGCGGGCCGCCTCGGGCGCCAGGCCGGCTTCGTAGAGCAGCTCGTAGCGCTCCAGCACCCGTTCCTCGTTCCAGGGCGCGCCATCCAGGGCGAAGGCGAGGCGGGCGCGCGACCACTTGGCCGCGTCATCGCCGGCCCAGCGGCGCAGGGCCGGGGCGATGGCTTCGTCCAGCAGGGCCGGGCGGCCGGCGCGCCAGTCCTCCCAGGGGAAGAACCTGGTCCACGGAGCCCAGGCGGTGTCGGGGGCGTCGGTGTCGACGGCCTTGGGCGTCAGGCCCAGATAGCCGACCGAGACCACGCGCGCCGCGCCGGCTCCAACCTCGGCGCGCGGCGCGTCGCGGCCCTTGTCGCCGAAGGTGTAGAGCTGCTCGACATAGCCCAGCTGGAACCGGGTCTGGGCGGTGACGAAGGCGCGCAGGCCCAGCTCGAAGGTGCGGTGCGCCTCGGGATCGAACGGGCCGAACGGCAGGCCCGAGAGCGGCGAGGCGATGTCCGTGACGGCGTCATGCGGTCGCACGGTCAGGACGACGGCCTCGCCGTCGCGGATCGCGACGACCACCGCCGAGAGGCCGATGACGACCGAGATGCTCATTCGGTCTCGAACGCCGCGCCGGGCGCGGACTCGAAGCCGGCGGCTCTGGACAGAACGTGGAACCGCTGGACGTAACGGGCCTGGGCCTCGAACGGTGGCTGCGGGACGATACGCAGGTCATAGCCGGCCGGCGGCGCGCCGAAGATCTGAAGGGACTCGGCGTGCTCGAAGCCCGCCAGCTGGGTGGCCTCGAAGAAGGCGCAGGCGCGGTCGGCCTGCTTGATCAGCTTCTTGATCGGGGCGGGGGTTTTCACGGGCAGGCCGAAGCGGATGTGGATGGCGTCCTCCAGCCTAGCCTCGAAATCCTTGTAGCTCACCCCCAGCGCCGCCTTGAACGGGCTGATCATGTCGCCGATCACGTACTCGCTGGCGTCGTGCAGCAGGGCGGCCAGGCGCCAGCGCGGCTCCAGGTCCGGCTTGATGTGCGCGGCGATCTCCTCGACCACCAGGCTGTGCTGGGCGACCGAGAAGCCGTGGTCGCCGATCGTCTGACCGTTCCATCGGGCGACACGGGCAAGGCCGTGGGCGATGTCCTCGATCTCGATGTCCATCGGCGACGGATCGAGCAGGTCGAGCCGACGTCCGGAGAGCATTCTTTGCCACGCGCGGGGCGGTGCGCCCCTATGCAGCCCTTTGGCCACGAGATCGTTCCTTACGGTGAAGGTGTTGACTGGCGCATCGGTTGAGAAAGATCAATGTGGCCGTCGCCGTCATCTGTGGAAATGCCCTTGAAGGGAGTTCGATCATGAGTTGGGCGAGAATTATGGTTCCGCTGGCCGGAACCCCGAACGACAAGGGCGTCATCACCTCCGCCGCGGCGCTGGCCGCGGCCTTCCAGGCCGAGCTGGCCTGTGTCCACGCCCCCGCCGACATGGCCGACCTGATGCCCTGGATGGGCGAGGGATTCATGGGCGGCGTACAGGTCACCGCGCTGGAGAGCCTCAAGGAAGCGGCTCAGGAAGGCGCCAAGGCCTGTGACAAGCTGGCGGCCGAGACGGCCTATCCGCAAACGCGAGTGATCAGCCTGGACTCCCCGGTCTGGGCGGGCCTGGCCATGGAAGGGCGCCTGTCGGACGTCATCGTGTTCGACGACGCCTCGGCGCGCGGCAAGGGGCCGCTGGCCGAAGCGTTCCAGCAACTGGTCGCTGACGAGCAGCGTCCGACCCTGGTGGCGCGTCCGGGCTTCAGGCCCGATGGCGTGGCCCTGGTGGCGTGGGACGGCGGCAAGGAAGCCAGCCGCGCCATGCGCACGGCCCTGCCGCTGCTGCAGAAGGCCAGTTCGGTGATCGTGGCCGGGGCGCCGGCCGCCTCGTCGCGGGCCTTCGAACTGGAGCGCCTGGTGGAATTCCTGGCGGCCCGGGGCGTGAACGCCTCGGTGAAGGTCCTGGAAGGCGGCAATGACGCGGCGAGCCTGCTGCTGGGGGCGGCGAAGGACACGGGGGCGAACCTCCTGGTCGCCGGCGCGTTCGGTCATCCCAGGCTGCAGGAGTTCATCTTCGGAGGAACCACCCGCACGCTGCTCAACAGCGACGGTCCGTCGCTGTTCCTATCGCACTGACCATCCAGATCTAGAAAGAAGGGGAGACTGGCGAATGTCCCTGTCCCGTATCGTCATGCGCCTGGCGCGCAATCCCGGCACCGAGTTCGCCGGTGGCGACGACCATCGCGGCTACGCCCTGACCGCGCCTCTGACCGAGGACGGCCATATCGACGAGGGCGAATACGCCAAGGTGAAGGGAGAGTGCGCCGTGCGCCGCTTCGCCCCGGACGAGGACGCGGTGGATGGTCGCCTGAACCGGCGCGGGACCCGCTGGTTCTTCGACTATGACGACGAGGACAGCGCGGACGACGAGCCTCTGCACCGGCTGGGCGAGCACCGTTTCGCGCTAGGCGAATACGTCACCGTCACCGACGAGGATGGCCGGCCGCTGACCTACAAGGTGATGGAGGTCGCGCCGGTCTAGCGGACCGGCGCTAGCCCTCAGCCCCCAACGTTGTGGCGGACCAGGGCCTTCATGTCGCGGAAGATGTCGTGGTCGTCGGTGTCGCGGGTCTTGGCCTTGACGACGGCCACGGCCAGCGGCCCGCCCTTGGGGCCGCGGGCCTCGTAGCCCGCCAGGCGATAGCCCTTGGGCGCTTTGTCGTTGGCCAGGATCAGGGTCGAGCGCACGGCGTCGCCGCCCTTCTTGGCGCGGATTTCGGCCCCATGGTTGTCGGCCTTGATGGTCACGTCGCCCTCGTGCTCGTCCTCGGCCTGAACATTGACCGAGCCGTTGGCGTCATCGCCCCTGATATTGACGTTCTTGTTGACCTTCACCTCGGCCGCGCCGCCGTCGCTGTTGATGGTCAGGTGACCGATGCGGATATCGGCGCCGTTGTCGCTGGCGTCGATATTGACGCCCGGCAGGTGGATGCTGGTCTTGTTCTTGCCGGCCTTTTGCGGCGGCTTCGGCGTGGCCGGCGGGGTAGGCATGATCTGCTTCAGCTCGCCCTCGATCGGCGCCAGGGCCGCTTCGGCGTCGCCGCCGTTCAGGCGGACCAGGCGAAGGGTCACCGTGGCCTGGGCCGACTGGTAGGCGCACGACTGGCCGTCTTGGGCGATGCTGACGCGCGTCAGCTGGCCCTGGCGTTCCGGACAGTCCAGGCGATCGATGACGCGCATCGGCTCGCGCCGGCCCAGGCGCCGCTCATGGCGGTCCGGCTGGTCGGTCTGGGCGGGGTGACAGGCGGTCAGGATCGTCGCGCCGACGCCGATCGTCAGCGCCGCAGCCAGCCATTTCGAATGACGCATGGATGTTCCCTGGGACCTTCCCCGTTTGCGCGAGCCCTCGTTCGCGCGGGCTCTCGTTGCGCGGGAAAGTGGTCGCGCACTCGGCGCGCGTCCAGTGAATTCAAGGTAACGGCGATTTGGTCGCGGGCGCGGCGGGACGCCGGCCCGGCGATCACTGACCCGGGCGCGCGCCCGAGCCCTCGCGGCGGGCCAGAAAGGCCAGGCGCTCGAACAGGTGGACGTCCTGCTCGTTCTTCAGCAGGGCGCCATGCAGCGGCGGGATCAGCTTGGTCGGATCCTTCTCGCGCAGGACCGTGTCGTCGATGTCCTCGACCAGCAGCAGCTTCAACCAGTCCAGCAGCTCGGACGTCGAGGGCTTCTTCTTCAGGCCCGGCACCTTGCGCATGTCGTAGAAGATGCGCAGCGCCTCGGCGACCAGCTTCTGCTTGATGCCCGGGAAGTGGACGTCGACGATGGCCTGCATCGTCGCCTCCTCGGGGAAGCGGATGTAGTGGAAGAAGCAGCGGCGCAGGAAGGCGTCCGGCAGTTCCTTCTCGTTGTTCGAGGTGATGATCATCACCGGCCGGACCTTGGCCTTGATTGTCTCGCCGGTCTCGTAGACGTAGAATTCCATGCGATCGAGCTCCTGCAGGAGGTCGTTCGGGAACTCGATGTCGGCCTTGTCGATCTCGTCGATCAGCAGCACCGGGCGCTGTTCGCTCTCGAACGCCTCCCAGAGCTTGCCCTTCTTGATGTAGTTGGCGACGTCCTTGACGCGCTCGTCGCCCAGCTGGCTGTCGCGCAGGCGGGTGACGGCGTCGTATTCGTAGAGGCCCTGCTGGGCCTTGGTCGTCGACTTGATGTGCCAGGTGATCAGCGGCGCGCCCATCGCCTTGGCGACCTCGTAGGCCAGGACCGTCTTGCCGGTGCCGGGCTCGCCCTTGATCAGCAGGGGACGCTCCAGGGCCACGGCGGCGTTCACCGCGACCTTCAGGTCCTCGGTCGCCACGTAGTCGGAAGTGCCTTCGAAGCGCTGGCTCATGTGAATCGGATCCGGTTCGAACAGTTGTTCAAATTGAACGGATCAAACTACCGGCGCGGACGCGGTTGGCAAGAGCGTCGGCGCGGTATGGGTCCGGATGTCAGGCCGGAACGTCATAGCCCTTGCCGCGCAAGCGGTCGGCCATCTCGTCGCGCTTTCCAAGCCAGTCGCGCGCCAGAAGGCCCAGCCCGACCACGTCGACCGGTTGGCCGTTCTTGATCACGTGGTCGCGGAACAGCGCCTCGCGCTGAAAGCCATGGGCTTCGTGCAGCTTCCACACCGCCTCGTTCGACAGCAGGACTTCGCACCACAACTTGTTCAGGCCCATCACGCCGAACACCTGCTCGATCGCCCAGAACTCGACATAGGAGCCGACGCCCAGGCCGCGCACGCTGGGGCTGGCCAGATAGTAGGCCCAGGCGCAACGACGATGGGTCTCGTCGATGTCGGCCAGATTGATCAGGCCCACGGGCTCGCCGTTGACCTCGATGATCCAGTAGCGGCGATCCCGGCGGGTGGGGATGGCCTCGAACCATCGATCATGCTCGTCCCGCGAGATGGGATGGTCCGAGTACATGTAGGCGGCGACCTCGGGGCTGTTGCGCCAGGCCAGCAGTCGCTCACGGTCGCCCTCGGCGACGTCGCGCATCTTGACGGTCGTGCTCATACGCGAGGGTCTCCGCCCAGGGTCCGCAGGTCGGGCCGTGCGCGGACCAGGGCCCGGACGTCGTCCGAAACGAAGGCCGGACGGGCAGGGTAGAGGGCGTCGTAGACGGCGCGGACGAAGTCCAGGTCGTCGGGCCGATCGACGGTCCAGCGCACCTCGCCCTCGTCACGGTCCTGGGTCAGGGTCGCCAGACGGTATCGCTCGGGACGGCGATAGATGAAGGGCGTCACGTGCTCGCGGTCGTACGGATCGGCCGTTTCCGCGTGGGCCTGCCGCAGGACGGCGGTCCTGAAGACCTCGACGTCCAGGCCCTTGGGGAAGGTTCGCGTGTCGCCCGTGTTGGAGGCGTAGTCGGCGCCCGAGCGCTCGAACAGCGCGATCGTGTCGTCGATCACCGTGGGATCGGCGAGAGGGCAGTCGGCCGTAAGACGTAAGGCCGCGGTTTGGTCGCCGGCCGCGTCCAGCGCGGCGATGAATCGCGAGAGGACGTCGTCGAGATCGCCGCGAACCACCTCGACGCCCGCCGCCGCCAAGCTTTCGACAAGCGGATCGTCGTCGGGGCGGACCGAGGTCGCGACGATCAGGCGCGAGATCCGTCCAGCGCGACGCACCCGCTCGATCTGGCGCAGGATCATCGGCGCGCCCGCTAGGTCCGCCATCACCTTACCGGGCAGGCGACTCGAGGACATCCGGGCCTGCAGGACGGCGAGGGTCATTTCGCGCCGGCGACCTTTTCGGCCAGGGCCTGGGCGATCTGGCCCATGACCGGATTCCAGTCGCTGAAGTCGGCGGGCGAGAACACGCGGGTCTGCGGGTACCAGGGATAGTGATCGTCGCCGAGCTTGGTCCAGGCCGCCGGCGGGGTCAGCAGCCACATCGGCGTGCCGACGGCGCCGGCCAGGTTGGCGGTGGCGTTGGAGAAGCCAATGACCAGGTCGACCGCGGCGCAGAGGGCGGTGACATCGTCCAGGTCCTGCTTCAGGTCGATGCCCGGCGGTTGCCAGATGTCGACGCCCAGTTCCTGCTTGGCGTAGGCGATCTCGTCGTCGCAGTCGCCGTACTGCAGGTTCACGAAGGTCGCGCCCGGGGTCCGCAGCACCGCGCGCCAGGCCTCGAACGGCGAGAACTGGCGGGCGCGCTCGGCATTCAGCTTCAGGCTCTTCCACAGCAGTCCGACCTTGGGCGCGGGGCCCAGTTTCGCCAGTTCGGCCTTCCAGTGGGCGACCCGCGCCGGATCGGGCTTCAGATAGTCCGCCGTTTTCGGGAAGGCCTCGATCGAGCCGCGCAGGCTGGGCAGGAAGTCGCCGATCGCCGCCCAATAGTCGAAACGGTCCCAGTCCTCGACCTCCGGCGCCGTGCGGAAGACCCGGCCTTCCAGCGCCACCGTGCGGTGGGCGGTGACCTCGGTTCCCGGGAACGAGCGCTGGAACAGCGGGACCAGGCGGCGCTGCACCGCCAGGGTCAAGGCGCCGTCGGGGCCCAGCCGCTCCAGGATGTCGGGCAGCATGTTGGCGAACATCACCTCGTCGCCCAGGCCCTGTTCGGTGCTGATCATCAGGGTCTTGCCCCGGAGATCCTCGCCCGACCAGCGCGTGCCCGGGATATGGAACCGCGGCGCCTCGCTCATGTCCGGCGAGAAGCGGGCCTCGTAGGCTTCCCAGCCCTCGGCCAGGCGGCCCAGGCCCAGCAGGATCGTGGCCCGGGCGAATCGCATCATCGCCAGGTCCTCGGCCGAGCCAGGATGGCGCATGGCGGACTCGCAGTCCGCCAGCGCGCCCTGGGCGTCGCCCAGGTCCAGCTTGGCGAAGGCGCGGTTGTGATAGGCCTTGGCGAACTCGGGCTCCAGGCGCAGGGCTTCGTCGAAGAAGACCAGCGAACCGGCGCTGTCGGCGATATTGCACAGCACCGTCCCAAGCGTGTTCCAGAGCAGGGCGGCGGTGGGATTGGCCCCGATCGCCGTCTTCAGCACCTCGATCGCCTCGCTCTCGCGGTTCAGCTCGCGCAGGGCGCAGGCCAGGTTGTTGGCGCCCTCGATGTCGTCCGGCCGGGCCAGGCGGTAGTGGGCGAAAAACTGGGCCGCGATCTCCGGCATGTTCATGCGGAAAGCCAGGCGCCCCAGGTCCCCGGCGACCGGGCCGTGATCGGGCAGCAGTTTCAAGGCCGCTTCGTACGCGCGCAATGAAGACGCGAAGTCGCCGGTCTTTTCCCGAGCGATGGCCAGGATGTGCCAGGCCAGGCCGAGTCGCTCGTCCTTCTCGAGCAGCTTCAAGGCCGTCTTGTCGGCCGTGGCGTAGTCGCCCAGCTTCACCGCCTGGATGGCGCGGGCCAGGGGCTTGGCGTATTCGGCCTTCTTGGTTTCCTGGGCCTGCCGATTCAGGCGATCCAGGGCCTCGGCCGAGGCCGAATCGCCCACGGCGCTGGCGATCACGCCCGGATGCGGAGCCGCCGCCGCCTCGATCTCGACCTGGGCGAGGGCGCTCGCGGAACTTTCCAGGGTTTTTTTGCGGGACATTCGGCGAACCTCGGACTCTGGTGTTAACCATGTTTTGAGGGGCTATGCTTAATTGAGTCCTAAGCTGCGGCTCACGGTCGCAAGGGCGGCAAGACAGCGTTAACACGTGTGCGTCTAGCTTGCCCTTCGAGCCGTCGTCATCGACGGTAAACCGGGCGAAGCGGCGTCAACGAAGGAGCGGCCTTAAAGTGCCTTTGAAGCTGTCGCTGAAGCCCGGCGAGAAATTCGTTCTCAACGGCGCCGTGGTCCAGAACGGAGACCGGCGCGGCGTTCTGGTGCTCCAGAACAAGGCCTCGGTCCTTCGCGAGAAGGACATCATGCAGCCGGATCAGGTCACGACGCCCGCGCGTCGGATCTACTTTCCGGTGATGATGATGTACCTCGAAGAGGGCATGGCCGAGAAGTTCTACGAGGAATTCGCGACGCGCCTTAACGATTTCATGGGTGTTGTGCGCAATCCTGTGGTTCTTCAGGACTGCATCGCCATTTCGAAGCACGTCATGGCGCGTGAGTACTACAAGGCTTTGATGCTTAGCCGTAAGTTGATTGAATACGAAGACGAAAGGTTGGGGCATGTCTCTTCGGGCGTATCAGCAGGCGGCGACGCGGGCTGAGAATCCCCGTGAAATGGAGTACCGCCTGTTCGGGCAGGTGACGCGCGCCCTCATGGACGCGTCGCAGGCCCCGGTGGATGACTTCAACGCGCGGATCGACGCACTGGATTGGAATCGCAAGGTCTGGTCGGCCTTGGCGACCGATTGTTCCATGCCCGAAAACCAGCTTCCGATGGAGCTGCGCGCCAGCATCATCTCGTTAAGCCTGTGGGTCGGTCGTCACTCCAGCGCCGTGATGCGCAAGGAGGAGGATTTCGAGCCCCTGATCGAGATCAACCGCATGATCATGCAGGGGCTGTCCGGCCGCGCCGACGCGGCCTGATTTTCACTGTTTTGGCGCGCGCCGACGCCGCCTGATTCTTCGGTTTTGCAAGACTGAACGTCTTGCCTACCTGTTCCGGAAAAACCTGCCGCCCGGCGAATCCTGCATTCGCCGGGCGGTTTCGTTTCCAGGCCGGTCCGCCAGGATAATTCAATAAAATCAGTAGTTTGAAAGTTGGCGCCAGTCCGGATCGGGTTGGCCCGCCGCTTGCGATGGTTCGCGCGGGCAAAACGCCCGCCCGGCAATAGCCGGATCAAATCCCACCAAAACGGTAGGTATCAAATGCTGAACTCGATCAACACCAATGCTGGTGCGCTTCTCGCGCTCCAAAACCTGAACGCCACTAACACGGAGCTCGCCACCACCCAGAGCCGTATCAACACTGGCAAGAAGATCGCGAACGCCAAGGACAATGGCGCGATCTGGTCGATGGCCAAGATGCAAAGCGCGAGCTCGAGCTCGTTGAACGCCGTGAAGGATTCGCTCCAGCGCGGTCAATCGACGATCGATGTTGCTCTCGCGGCAGGCGACACCATCACCGATCTGCTCACGAAGATGAAGGAAAAGGCCCTGGCCGCTTCCGACACCTCGCTGAACACCGCCTCGTTCAACGCCCTGAAGACCGACTTCGAATCGCTGCGCGACCAAATCCAAAAGGCCGCCGACAATGCGAAGTTCAACGGTGTCAGCCTGGCCAACGGCCTGACCACGAAGCTGAGCTTCCTGTCGAACGCCGACGGGGACAGCTTCACGGTCAACGCCCAGACGCTGTCGCTGGCGGGCCTGAACCTGACGGCCGTGACCTTCACTGACGCTGCTGATGCGAAAACGAAGATCGCCGATCTCACCAACGCGCTGCAAACGGCGACGAACAAGCTGTCGTCCCTGGGTACGTCCTCGACCGGTCTGGATACACACCTGACCTTCGTGGGCAAGCTGCAGGACAGCCTGGACGCCGGCGTCGGCAACCTGGTGGACGCGGATCTGGCGAAGGAAAGCGCCAAGCTCCAGTCGCTGCAAACCAAGCAGCAACTGGGTGTGCAGGCTCTCTCGATCGCCAACCAGACCCCACAGTCGATCCTGTCGCTGTTCAAGGGGTGAGCCCGATACGCCGGACGGCTGTCAAAAGCCGTCCGGCGCCTCTTTCCTGCTGGGTGCGCAACAAGTGCCCGGCAATAATTGCCCATGTCGAAAGCCTCCCTGCAGAAATTGCCGGGAGGCTTCGTCGTTAATGGATCTATAATGCAGTAAATTCAGCGACTTGGCAGAATTGTCGCAGCCCGGCAGATTTGGCCCGGCAATTGCTACTGACCTTTTCGAGCAAAACGCTCCCGGCCGCCAAAATGGCGTCGGACACCTTGAAAAGGACCCAATTCGTATGCCGCTGAATAGCATCAATACGAACGCTGGCGCTCTGATCGCCCTGCAGAACCTGAACAGCACGAACTCGGAGCTGCAGGTCACCCAACAGCGCATCAACACCGGCAAGAAGATCGCCAGCTCCAAGGACAACGGCGCGATCTGGGCGATGGCCAAGACGCAATCGTCCACCGCTTCGTCGCTGAACGCCGTGAAGGACTCGCTGCAACGCGGTCAGTCCACGATCGACGTCGCGCTGGCCGCTGGCGACACCATCACCGACCTGCTGGGCAAGATGAAGGAAAAGGCCCTGGCCGCTTCCGACACCTCGCTGAACACCGCTTCGTTCAACGCCCTGAAGACCGACTACGAGTCGCTGCGCGACCAGATCACGAAGGCCGCCACGAACGCCAAGTTCAACGGCATTAGCATCGCCGACGGCAAGACCACCAAGCTGACCTTCCTGGCCAACTCGGACGGCGACGGCTTCACCGTCAACGCCCAGACCCTGTCGCTGGACGGCCTGGGCCTGGTCGGCACGACCTTCACGGACGCCGCCGACGCCAAGGCCAAGCTTTCGGACCTGTCCGACGCCATCCAGACCGCCACCAACAAGCTGGCTTCGCTGGGCACCTCGTCGACCGGCCTCGACACTCACCTGACCTTCGTCGGCAAGCTGCAGGACAGCCTGGACGCCGGCGTGGGCAACCTGGTGGACGCGGATCTCGCCAAGGAAAGCGCCAAGCTGCAGTCGCTGCAAACCAAGCAGCAGCTGGGCGTGCAGGCGCTGTCGATCGCGAACCAGTCGACCTCGTCGATCCTGAGCCTGTTCCGCTAAGGAACGGGAGGAGGCGGGTCCGCGTGGCCCGCCTCCGCCTTTCCTTGAGGGAGAGTACGGAGAACTTAACGCAAGAGGAGGGCCGGCCCATAAGCGCCGGTAATTGAAAAATGGAACCAAAAGCCGCTTTGTCGGCGATCAGAGACTTCGTCGCATCTTCGAACGCCCCGGACCTGTCCGAGGGCGCGCAAACCGTTTCCGGCGAGGGCGCGCAAGTCGCCGCGCCGCAACCGGTCCATGAGGCCGAGGTCGCTCAGCCGGTCGACGACAGTCCCCAACCGGGCGACCTGCGTCTGGTGATCGAGCAGGACGACGGTACGGGCGACTACATCTACAAGACGGTCGACCGCCGCACCGGCGAGACGCTGAATCAGTACCCGCGCGAGCAGGTCCTGAAGCTGCGCGAGGCGACCAGCTACACGTCCGGCGACGTCTTCGACGGCCAGGCCTGAGGGCTACATATCGGCGGAAGGGCGGGTGCGACGGCGAGCCGCACCCGTAAACAGACATGGTTTATAAGCGTTAACCATAATCTTACCTTCTGACCTCAATTTCGGCGGCGAACGGATCGCACGCCGAATCGCGCGCGGTCGCAACCAACGGCAAAATCGCCGATCGGAGGCCGCGCATGACGCTGAGCGTCAATACGAACCAGCCCGCGCTGATCGCGCTGCAGAACCTGAATCGCACCAACGATCAGATGCAGGCGGTCCAGACCCGCATCAACACGGGCGAGTCGATCTCCACCGCCAAGGACAACGCGGCCGTCTGGTCGATCGCCCAGGAGCAGCGCGCCGACATGAGCGCGCTCGGCGCGGTCAAGATGAGCCTGGACCGCGCGACCTCGATCGCCGACGTGGCCCTGGCCGCCGGCGAGTCGGTCTCGGACCTGCTGAAGCTGATGCGCGAGAAGGTGGTGGCCGCCAAGGACACCTCGCTGACCACGACGTCGCTGGTGTCGCTGAACAGCGACTTCCAGGGGCTGCTGAAGAACCTGCAGCAGGTGATCAACAGCGCGGTGTTCGACGGCGCCAATCTGCTGGACGGCAGCCAAGCGGCCGACATGACTTTCCTGGCCGACGCCGACGCGGCCCAGGCCATCACGCTCAGCCTCCAGAACCTGTCGCTGGGCGGCACGATCAACACCCTGTCGGCCACCGACGACATCCTGACGCCGGCCAATGCCTCGGCGGTGCTGACGCGCCTCGACTCCACGATGAGCGCGGTCAACCAGGCCGTCGGCAACATCGGCACCCAGGCCAAGCAGATCGACGCCCACAGCAACTTCGTGGGCAAGCTCAACGACGTTTTGGAGACCGGCGTCGGCAACCTGGTCGACGCCGACCTGGCCAAGGAAAGCGCCCGCCTGCAGGCCCTGCAGGTGAAGCAGCAACTGGGCGCTCAAGCCCTGTCGATCGCCAATGGCGCGCCGCAAATCATCCTGTCCCTGTTCAAGGGCTCCTAGCGCTAGAGCGCGCTCTAGGTCAGGCGACGTCGTGGGGCTAAGCTCCTCCCAGTTGGGTTGGGGATTCGGCGACGGCCATGATCGAGTTGCGCGACTTGCGGGACGAAGACGAAGGGGTCCTCTTTCAGTGGCGTTCGGAGCCCGAGGTCGACCGCTGGATGTCGGACGCCGACCTGCCCAGCCGCGAGGCTCACGCCGCGTGGTTCAAGGCCTTGCGGACCGATCCCGACATGCGCGGCTGGATGATCGTCCGCGGCGATGCGCCCATGGGGCTGCTCACGCTGACCGGGCTCAACAGCCACCACC
Organism: Caulobacter segnis; assembly: GCF_023935105.1. Taxonomy (NCBI): domain Bacteria; kingdom Pseudomonadati; phylum Pseudomonadota; class Alphaproteobacteria; order Caulobacterales; family Caulobacteraceae; genus Caulobacter; species Caulobacter sp. RL271. The sequence continues at coordinate 2,732,152 of NZ_CP096040.1, forward strand.
GCCGCGCCAGCTGGAACTGGTTCCTGGGCACGGCCGAGGCGCGGGGCAGGGGCGTCGGACGCGCCGCCCAGGTGCTGGGCCTGGACCGCGCCTTCGGCGAGCTGGGCCTGCACAAGGTGTTCGCAGAGGTCATGGCCGACAACGACGCGGCCCTGAAGGCCCAGTCGTCCGCCGGATTCCGCCGCGAGGGTTATCTGCGCGGCCACGTCCTGAAGGACGGCCAGCCGCGCGACGTCGTGCTGCTGGGCATCCTGGCTTCGGAATGGACCGAGCTGCGCGAGGACGCGCGCCGGGCGCTTTCGGACGCAAACCTTATCGCGGCTTAACGTCAATTCTTAACAGGACGTCAGCGGCGGACTGGCAAGGATACCAGCGGGGGACTCCGAGTCCCCGTCAGGACAGGCCGTGATCTCGTTCGATTCCAGCATTCTGCTCAGCTACTATCAGGCCCGCGCGGGCGTGACGGGGGCCGCCGCGTCTGGAACGAACACCTCTTCCGGCGCGAAGGCCGTGGTGCCCACCGCGCCGTGGCTGAGCGGCTCGACGCCCCCGGCCAGCGACCTGGTCCGCTCGGCGCTGAACGGCCGCAAGTTCGTCGACGAGGCGGCCAGCGCCACGACGCTGAAGGGCGCCAGCGGCGACTACAAGAAGCTGTTCGCGACCTACCAGGCCCTGAACACCCTGTCAGCGCTGGCGACCCGCGCCGGCGAGAAGGGCGTCACCGACGGCGAGGTGTCGCGCCTGCAGACAGCGCTGATGAAGGGGCTGGGCGAGATTAGCGGCTATGTCCAGAACCTGTCGCTGGACCAGGCGCGACTGACCACGGGCGCGGTCATGACCACGGACAAGAGCACCGTGGGTGTACCCAAGGCGACCTACACCTACACCACGGACACTATCTACAGCGGCCAGATGGACGACGAGGTGCCCCAGTTCCAGGGCTCGGTTTCATTCAACGTCGCGGTGAAGAGCTTCGGGGTCAGCAGCAACGTGGCCATGGACCTGTCCGAGATGGGCTCGACGCCCCGGACCATGTCCAACGTCGTCAGCTACATGAACAACAAGCTGAAGGACGCCGGTTTCCGGACGACCATCTCGCTGCAGCGCACGACCGGCGAGGAGCGCACGGTTCAGGTCGCCGGCAAGCCGGTGACGCTGCCGGCGACCGGCGACGACTTCGCGCTCAAGATCAACGGCGACTCCGTCGAGCAGCTGACCTTCAGCGCCCCGACCACGGCGCCGGCTGTCTATGTGACGACCAAGGCCGGCAATCCCGATCCGGACAAGGACACCACCACCGACGACGCCGTCTACGAGACGACCCTGACCAAGTACAGCACCGCTGGAACGGGCGGCGGGGCGGGCGCGGGCGCGCCGGGCGGCAAGGTCTTCACCGAGACCCTGCAAGGCACGATCTCGGGCGTGCGCAAGTCTGTCACCGGGGCGGACGGCTCGATCTACATGCTGGCCGACGTCGACACCGCGGTGGACGGCAAGACCGACCTCGACGGCCAGGTCATCAAGGGCCAGAGCGACGTCGCGCTGCTGAAATACGACAGCGCCGGCCACCTGCTGTACGCCCGCACCCTGGGCGCGACCGACGAGGCCAGCGGCCTGTCCCTGGCCGTGGCCGACGACGGCGGCGTCGCCGTGGCGGGCTCAGTCACCGGGCGCCTGGCCGGCGCGGTCAACGGCCCGATCAACAGCGGCGACACGGCGACCACGAGCGACAGCTTCGTCACCCGCTACGACGCCATGGGCGACGAGCAGTGGACGGTGCGCCGCGGCGGCCTGCAGGACGACGAGGCCACGGCCCTGGCCTTCGGCGCGGACGGCGTCCTCTATGTCGGCGGCCGCAGCAAGTCTGACCTGCCGGGATCGACCGGGACCGACCCCAGCGGCGGCTGGGACGCCTATCTGTCGGCCTTCGCCACCGACGCCAACGGCCAGCCCAAGGCGCTGTTCACCCAGAAGTTCGGCACGACCGAGAACGATTCCGTCTCGGACATCGTGGTCAACGGCTCGCAGGTCATCGTCGGCTCCAAGGAGAACGGCGAGGCGATGCTGCGCAGCTTCGACGTGGCGACCAGCGTGGTGACCGAGAACGTCACCCAGCTGGACCAGTACGGCGCCTATCAGAGCGTTCCGGTCACCTACACCAAGACCGCCACGGCCACCGCCGGCGCCACGCGCGACCTGGGCTCGCTGAAGGGCGGCGACCTGGTGGGGCTGAAGATCGACGGCGGCCAGCTCTATGTCGGCGGCTACACGGCCAACAACCTGATGTCGATCAACGGCGCCACGACCGCGCCGTCCGGCGGCATGGACGCCTTCGTCGGCCGCATGTCGCTGGACATCTCCAACAACAGCGCCGACGCCTTGACCTACTATGGCGGCACGGGCGACGACACGGTCACCGGCTTCGACGTCAAGAACGGCACCGCCTGGCTGGTCGGCTCGGCGGGCGCGAACCTGGACGGCCAGACGACGGTCGGGAACAAGGACGGTTATGTCGCCCAGGTCAATGTCGGCACCGGCGCCGTCGACTGGAGCCAGCGCCTGACCGGCAAGGACGGCTACGCCACCCCGACCTCGGTGGCGGTCGCCTCGTCGGGGGCCTCGGCCCTGGACCTGTTCGGCCTGCCCGCCGGGACCATGGACTACACCCAGTCTGACCGCATCACCTCGGCGACCGCGGCCCGGGCTGGCGACACCTTCCAGATCCGCACCCGTGAGCGCGGCGCCCTGACCACGATCAAGATCGAGGCCAACGACACGCTCGAGACCCTGGCCGACAAGATCAAGCGGGCCTCGGGCTTCCGCGCCAAGGTCGAGATCGGCTCCAGCGGCGACAGCCGGGTGCTGAAGATCAGTCCCGCCTCCAACACCTCGACGATCGAGATCGTGGCCGGCAAGGGCGGCACCGACGTCCTGACCTCGCTGGGGCTGGCGGGCGGCGTCGTGCGCGCAACCAAGACCGACGGCGGCAAGACCGTCTCGGCCGATGGCAACGGCCCGGTCTACGGCCTGCAGCTGCCGCCGGAGCTGGACCTGACCACCGACGCGGGACGCAAGAACGCCAATGTGGTGATCACCCGGGCGTTGTCGCAGATCCGCACGGCCTATCGCGAGATCTCCGATGCGGCCCTGGGTGTGAAGAGCGACACCGGGAAGACCTCGGGCAAGACCGGCGGCACGGTGCCGGCGTATCTGACGAACCAGATCTCCAATTATCAGGCGGCGCTCAACCGCCTGACCGGCGGCGGCTGACCCTCTTTCTGGCCGGCCAAGCTTGAAAGCGTCATCGGCGCGTCGTAGCCAGGGGTCATGGACTTTCTGAAAGATCGACGGGTCATCCTGGGCGGCGGCGCGGCGCTGGCGCTGCTGGCGGGGCTGGGCATCGCCGTGGCCGTGATGTCGGGTCACGACAAGAAGCCGACCGAGGAGCCGCCGGCCTCGCGCGCCGGGCTCATCGTCGAGACCGGACGCGACGACGACACCAAGCTGGATCCGGCGCGCCCGCTGCGCTGCTTCGTGGGCGGCGCCTTCGTCGGCGAGATCACCCTGGCCGAATGCGCCAAGAAGAACGGCGTGGCGACCGGCGCCCTGGACGTCGGCGTCGACGAGACGGGCGCCTTGGCCGCCGCCGACCAGGCCGGCACCGTGCTGACGCCGTTGCCGCCGGCGCCGACCGTCAGCGCGCCGGCGGCCGCCGCGCCGTCGAACCCGGCCGCGCCCTCGACGCCGACCGGCGCCTCGGCCAGCGCGCCGCTGGCGGCCTGCTGGCGCTACGCCGGCAACGAGTGGCGGCGCCTGCCCGGCGAGATCACCCTGAACGCCTGCGCCCAGCAGCTGTTCAACGGCCGCTGCGAGAAGACCGGTGGCGCCACCTACGGCCGCTGGGGCGATGAGACGCTGCGCCTGGTGCCGGGCCGTGTCGAAATCTCGGCCGACAACCGCAGCTTCCACACCGCGTTCGACCAAGGCTCCAACTGCTCTATCCCGAACGCGGGATAGGTTTTATAAGTGTAATCCATGAAGCAGACCGTCCTCGCCGCCGCCGCCGTCCTGGCCGTTTCCAGCCTCGCGCTCACGGGGTGCGAGAAGCAGACCAAGGCGCCTTTCGAGCAGGGGGTCTGCTTCCAGGTCGCGACCAACAAGGACGGTACGCTGCGTTTCAATCCGGTGGCCCGAAACGTGCCGCAGATGGAGGAATGCGCCGCCACGCTCGAGGGCGTGCGCATCCGCTTCGTCCGCATGGGTCAGTCCAACAGTCTGGGCATGGTCGGCGCCTACCAGGGCTCGTTCATCTTCCTCGAGAAGGAAGGGATCTATGTCGGCCAGACCTATGAGGGCCCGCGCTTCATGTCGCTGGTCCGCACGGGCGACGGCCGTCTGGCCGTGCCGGGCGCCATCCGCCGCGAGCCGTCCCAGTAGCGCTTGAGGTCGGAGGGAAGGGCGCATCGTCCGTCCACAGCCCTCTTTCCCGTCCACAAGAACGTTAAGAGAACAAAACTTGCGCCCGCGTTAGCCTCTCGTTAACGTCCGCTCTCAGATTCCGGCGCGAGGGTCGCCGGGCGAGAGCAAGGGCGAGCGATGGCTGGCAGCGTCAACAAGGTCATTCTGGTGGGCAATCTCGGGGCCGATCCCGAGATCCGCAGCCTGGGTTCGGGCGACCGCGTCGCCAATCTCCGCCTCGCCACGTCCGAGACCTGGCGCGACCGCAACAGCGGCGAGCGCAAGGAAAAGACCGAGTGGCACCGTGTCGTGATCTTCAACGACAACCTGGTGAAGGTCGCCGAGCAGTACCTGCGCAAGGGCTCGACCGTCTACATCGAGGGCGCGATCCAGACCCGCAAGTGGACCGACAACACGGGCGTCGAGAAGTACTCGACCGAGATCGTGCTGCAGAAGTTCCGCGGCGAACTGACCATGCTGGGCGGTCGCAGCGACAACGCTGGCGCCTCCTCGGGTGGCGGTGACGAATACGGCGGCGGCTATTCGGGCGGCGGCGGCTCCAGCTTCGGCGGCGGCCAGCGCAGCCAGCCCAGCGGCCCCCGCGAGAGCTTCTCGGCCGACCTGGACGACGAAATTCCGTTCTAGAAATCATCATTTTTCCGAGTGTGCGGATCTTCACAGTCTGATCCGCGCCTCGGCCTTAGACGGAACCGGTCTGCTTCTCTTCGGAGCTCGGATCGGTGGGAACAGTGGAGCAGCCCGTACGGCGGCCTCGAGCCAATGACGGAGAGCCTCCACAGGGGCGAGCGGCGAGCGATCCGGGGACGGGCGCTCGCCGCTTTCTTATGGAAATGGCGCTAGCGGATCAGGTCGGCGGGGTTCGTCCAGCGATATCGCGCCACCTCGACCACGCGACCGCCTGGAACCTCTTCGGCGTACCGCGTCGTCTCGACGCCGCCCAAGCGTTCGTAGAACGCCAGCGCCGCAGCGTTCGGCGCATAGACCTCCAGATGCAACGGCGCGCCGGCGTGTTCGTCGACCAGCCACCGCGCCGTTTCGGCCAGCAGCCGCGTTCCCAGGCCGCCGCCCTTGCGCTCGGGCGCGACGTGCAGGTTGTCGAGCAGGGCGCCGATCCTCGGATTCAGCCGGAACGAGGCGTATGCCAAGCCGATCGGGGCGCCGCCGTCCATCGCCGCCAGGATCAGGTCATGGGCCGGATCGAAATGCTCGAACCGGGTCCGCCATGTGGCGCGGGAGACGTCGAACAGATCGTGGTCGAGATAGGCGTCGCCATAGAGGCCGCGATAGGCGCTCTGGCGACTGCGCGTGTGCAGGTCGGCGATAGCGTCCGCATCGTTTCGGGACGTCCCGAGTCGGATGATGTCTGGTCTCACGCCCATCAAAAGAAGCGTATCGCATCGCGAAGGCAAGCCACCCCAATCGTCCGCTCGCCGCTCAAGTCGCGGGTTTGCAGCGTCTCTGTCCGAAATCTCGCCAACTCCGCCATTCGGACAACGTTGTCATTGGAATTATCTACCGAATTCTCTTGTTGTTACCCGGAACGCGAACCGCCAGTGGACGCGTTCTTGGGCGAAGTGCTACTGAAACGCCCGGATATTGCACTGCGGGATCACGACAAAGCAGCGCTGTTCCAAGGTGAGACGACCCCATCAGAGGGCGCGACCTTCTTCACTGATCGCAGGGTGAGAAAATATGCCGGTTGAGACGTTGACCAAGGCCCGTTGGGTGTACGCATTCGGCGGAGGCGGCGCGGACGGCGACGCCTCGATGAAGAACCTCCTTGGGGGCAAGGGGGCCAATCTCGCGGAGATGTCGGCCCTGGGGCTGCCGGTCCCACCCGGCTTCACGATCACCACCGAGGCCTGCGTCCACTACTACGCCAACGGCAAGCAGTATCCGACAGAGCTGGCCGAGCAGGTCGCCGCCGGCCTGGCCAAGGTCGAGGAGCTGACCGGCAAGACCTTCGGCGACGTCGCCAACCCGCTGCTGGTCTCGGTGCGCTCGGGCGCCCGGGCCTCGATGCCGGGCATGATGGACACGGTGCTGAATCTGGGCCTCAACGACGAGACCGTTGAAGGCCTGGCCAAGCTGTCGGGCGACCGTCGCTTCGCCTATGACAGCTACCGCCGCTTCATCCAGATGTACTCGAACGTCGTGCTGAACCTCGAGCACCACATGTTCGAGGAGATCCTGGACGACCACAAGGATCGCCTGGACGTCCACGTCGACACCGGCCTGACCGCCGACGACTGGGCCGAGGTGATCAAGGACTACAAGGCCGCCGTCAGCGACTATCTGGGCAAGCCGTTCCCGCAGGACGCCCAGGAGCAGCTGTGGGGCGCCGTCGGCGCGGTGTTCGCCAGCTGGATGAACGACCGGGCCAAGTTCTATCGCCGCATGCACGACATCCCGGAAAGCTGGGGCACGGCCGTCAACATCCAGTCGATGGTGTTCGGCAACATGGGCGACACCTCGGCGACCGGCGTGGCCTTCACCCGTAATCCGTCGAACGGCGACAACCGCCTGTATGGCGAGTTCCTGATCAACGCCCAGGGCGAGGACGTGGTGGCCGGCATCCGCACGCCGCAGTCCCTGACCAAGGTCGCCCGCGAGGAAATGGGCGACGTCGCGCCCTCGATGGAAGAGGCGATGGCAGAGGTGTTCGGCCAGTTCAAGTCTGTGGTCGAGACCCTGGAGCGTCACTACCGCGACATGCAGGACATCGAGTTCACGGTCGAGCAGGGCAAGCTCTACATGCTGCAGACCCGCAGCGGTAAGCGCACCGCCAAGGCCGCGCTGAAGATCGCGGTCGACATGGCCGCCGAGGGCGTGATCAGCAAGGAAGAGGCCGTCGGCCGTGTCGAGCCGGCCTCGCTGGACCAGCTGCTGCACCCGACCATCGACCCGACCGCCCATCGCGACGTGGTCGCCAAGGGCCTGCCGGCCTCGCCCGGCGCGGCGACCGGCAAGATCGTCTTCGACAGCGACGCCGCCGAGAAGGCCGCCGCCAACGGCGAGTCCGTGATCCTGGTGCGCGAGGAAACCTCGCCCGAGGACATTCACGGCATGCACGCGGCCCGCGGCATCATCACGGCGCGCGGCGGCATGACCAGCCACGCCGCCGTCGTGGCGCGCGGCATGGGCCGGGCCTGCGTCTCGGGCGCCGGCGACGTCGCCATCTTCGAGAAGGAAGGCCTGTTCCGCGTCCGTGGGCGCGAGTTCAAGGCTGGCGAGATCATCACCATCGACGGCTCGACCGGGGACATCCTGGCCGGCGCGCCCAAGATGATCGAGCCCGAGCTGACCGGTGACTTCGCCACGCTGATGAGCTGGGCCGACCAGGTCCGCCGCCTGAAGGTGCGCGCGAACGCCGAGACGCCGCTGGACGCCAAGACCGCCCGCCAGTTCGGCGCGGAAGGCATCGGCCTGTGCCGCACCGAGCACATGTTCTTCGATGACACCCGGATCGCCGCCGTGCGCGAGATGATCCTGGCCGACGACGAGAAGGGCCGCCGCACGGCCCTGGCCAAGATCGCCCCGTTCCAGAAGGCCGACTTCGTCGAGCTGTTCACGATCATGGAGGGCCTGCCGGTCACGATCCGCCTCCTGGATCCGCCGCTGCACGAGTTCCTGCCGCACACCGAGGAGGACGTGCAGGCCGTGGCCCAAGCCACCGGTCTCGACGCCGCCAAGCTGCTGCGCCGCGCCAAGGAGCTGCACGAGACCAACCCGATGCTGGGCCATCGCGGCTGCCGCCTGGGCGTGTCGTATCCCGAGATCTACGAGATGCAGGTCCGCGCCATCCTCGAGGCGGCCTGCGAGATCGCCAAGTCGGGCAAGGCCGCGCCCGTGCCCGAGATCATGCACCCGCTGGTCGCCAAGGGCGAGGAGATGAAGTACCTGCGCGACCTGACCGACCGCGTCGCCAAGGCGGTGCTGGAAGAGCAGGGCGGCGACCTGAAGTACACCGTCGGCACGATGATCGAGCTGCCCCGCGCCGCCCTGCGGGCCGCCGACCTGGCCGCCAACGCCGAGTTCTTCAGCTTTGGCACCAACGACCTGACCCAGACGACGTTCGGCATTAGCCGCGATGACGCCGGCAAGTTCCTGGGCGCCTATATCGACAAGGGCATCTTCGAGAAGGACCCGTTCGTCAGTCTCGACCAGGATGGCGTCGGTGACCTGATCCGCCTGGCCGCCGAACGCGGTCGCGCGGCCCGTCCGGACGTCAAGCTGGGCATCTGTGGCGAACATGGCGGCGACCCGGCCTCGATCAGCTTCTGCGAGAAGGTCGGCCTGGACTACGTGTCCTGCTCGCCCTACCGGGTGCCGATCGCGCGGCTGGCTGCCGCCCAGGCGGCGCTGGCCGCCAAGGGCTAGGCCTCTCGCGCCGAACCCAAATAAGGGCCCCATGCTGGACAGCGTGGGGCCCTTTGCCTATCCGGGGTTCCAGACCTCGGGGGACGTTCATGGCCTATCTGCGCTGGCGCCGGTTCACGGAACTGGCTTCGCTGGACCGCCCCTGGCTGGGCGAGCTGTTCATGCGCAAGCGGAACAAGCCGATCGTCGCCGCGCCAGTCGAGAAGTGGGACGCCGAGTATCAGGACGGGATCTACGACCGCCTGAACCGTTCCGAGCAGCGCCATCACCACCGCCTGCTGGCCGCCGTGATCGGCGACCGCTGGCCCAATCCGCGCGTGCTGGAGATCGGGGCGGGCGAGGGGGTGTTCTACGAAGCCCTGCGCGCTCACCGGCCGGCGCGCTATGTCGGCGTCGACTTCTCCAGGCCCGCCATCGAGCGCGGCGAGACCCGCCTGGCGCCCGAGATCGCCATCGGCGAGGTCAAGATGCTGCTTGGCGACGGCCGGACCTTCGCGACCGACGAGACCTTCGACGTCGTGGTGTTCTCTGAATGCGTCGAGCATCTGGGTGAGGTCGAGGACCTGGTGGCGCACTACGCGCCGAACCTGAAACCGGGCGGCGCGGTGGGCCTCACCATGTGGCTGGCGCTGAAGCCGCTGCGCCTTTGGCATTGCCTGAAGGCGATGGGCCAGGTGCTGGACGAAGCGGTGATCAATACACCGTGGGGCGGCGGCTGGCTGGTGGCCGTGGTCCGCCCGAAAGATGCGGTGGAATAACCAATTCGATATTTTGGCTAGACCAATTTTCGACGCGCGCTATACCCGAAGGCGAGACTTTTGGGAGGAAGCACGATGCTGGCGATCCTGGCGCTTGCCGCCGGTCTGGCGACCGAACCCTTGACGCTCCCCGTCGCCGTCGACCTGGCCAGGGCCGCAATCGACGCCTGCGCCGCCCGGGGCGCGCATGTCTCGGCCGCCGTGGTCGACGCCCGGGGAAATCCCTTGGTGGTCCTGCGCGACGAGCAGAGCCTGAAACCGCCGATCGCCGCGCCGCGCAAGGCCAACGCCGCCGTGGTCTTCGACCAGCCCGGCAGCGTCATGGAGCCGCGTGAGAAGACCGACCCGGACTTCGCCGCCAGGATCAAGGCCGATCCCGACCACCTGAACCCCCACGCCGGCTCGCTGCCCCTGCATGCCGGAACGGCGGTCGTCGGAGGCCTGGCGATCGCCGACACCACGCACGAGGCCGCCGACGCTTGCGCCCGCGCGGCCCTGGCCAAGTTCCCGCAATTCCACTGAGGCGTTCGACATGAAGAAGACCCTGGCGCTCGCCACCGTCCTGGCCCTGTCCCTGGCCTCGCTTTCTGGGGGCGCTGCTGACGCCCAGGAGCACGGTCCCGCCACGCCGCTGCCCAAGCCCGACGCCGAGGGCCAGAAGCCGCGGGCGACCGTCACCCTGGCCCCGTACCGCTTCAACGACATCCTGTGGGAGAACGATCGCACCGCCCATCGGATCTACAGCCGCGACCTGGAGAAGGCCGAACCACCGTCGACCTCGGGCATCGACGCCTGGGGCAAGAGCCAGCGCTGGCCCTATATGGACCGCCAGCTGAAGACCGGCGACCAGCACGCCAACCACGGCGAGGGGCTGGACTTCTATGACGTGGGCACGGGGCGGGGCGCTGGCGGCCTGGGCGTCTGGGCCGACAACAAGCTGTGGACCTCGCGCAACTGGTCCAGTTGGAAGGTGATCCAGAACGGGCCGGACGTGGCCAAGTTCAGCGTCGACTACGCCCCGTGGCCGGTGGACGTCGATCGCAAGGTCTGGGAGACGCGGACCTTCACCCTGCCGCTGGGCACTAACTTCACGCGGATGGTCTCGACCATCAGCTCCGACAAGCCGGGGCCGCTGGTGGTCGGCATCGGCATCTCCAAGCGCAAGCGCGCCAGTGGGACGGGCGTGTTCCGCAAGGACCTGGCGCCGGGGCGGGTGACGTTCTGGGAGCCGGCCGATCCGGACAAGGGCTCGATGGCCATCGCCCTGATGGTCGACCCCGCTTCCATCATCGAGGTGCGCCAGGACTTCGACAACTACCTCGTCCTGATCAAGGTCGAGGCCGGCAAACCGTTCGTCTACTACATGGGCGCGGCCTGGGATAAGGGCCTGGACTTCCATACGCCGGCGGCGTGGGACGCGTATGTGGCGGGGGCGAAGGCGGACTTTGATCCCAAGCACTAGGCTCGCCCACAGCCGTCTCCCCGGCGAAAGCCGGGGCCCAGATCCCACACGATGGGGCTGACGGGATGAGCGCTGCGTTCGAGGCGTCCACTCCAGCGCTTTTCCATCTGGGTCCCGGCTTTCGCCGGGAAGATCGGAGGGTGGGGTTTGCCTCCAAAACGAAAACCGCCCCGAGGCGGGAGGGAGGCCTCGGGGCGGATCGTGGTCGTCCGCCTTGGGGGAGGGCGCGGACGACCGGGCTGCCGGCTATGAGCGATCAGCCGTGCAGCTTGAGGGCGGTCTCGGCGATCTTGCGGCCTTGGTAGCGGGCGCCGACCAGTTCGTTCTCGCTGGGTTGGCGCGAGCCGTCGCCGCCAGCGATGGTGGTGGCGCCGTAGGGGCTGCCGCCGGTGATTTCGTCCAGGGTCATCTGGCCGGCGTGGCCGTAGTCCATGCCGACGATCACCATGCCGAAGTGCAGCAGGTTGGTGATGATCGAGAACAGGGTGGTTTCCTGGCCGCCGTGCTGGGTGGCGGTGGAGGTGAAGGCCCCGCCGACCTTGCCGTGCAAGGCGCCGCGAGCCCACAGGCCGCCGGCCTGGTCGAGGAACGCGGCCATCTGCGAGCTCATGCGGCCAAAGCGCGTGCCGGTGCCGACGATGATGGCGTCGTAGTCGGCCAGGTCGGCGATCGTGGCGACCGGGGCTTCCTGGTCCAGCTTGAAGTGGGCGCTCTTGGCCACCTCCAGCGGGGCGGTTTCGGGAACGCGCTTGATGTCGACGCTCGCGCCGGCTTCCCGGACGCCTTCGGCCACGGCCTTGGCCATGGTCTCGATGTGGCCGTAGGACGAGTAGTAGAGAACCAGAACCTTGGCCATCGCGGCCTCCTTGAAGAGAGTGTCGGGGAGGAAAGTCGGACGCGAGGCTAGGGTTTCCTCGCGTCCCTTTCTTGAACGCTTACGCAGTCCCTGGGGGCTTAGGAGAGGGCGGCGTCGACCAGAACGAGTTCGGCGTCTTCCAGGGCAGTGACGGTGATCACATCCTCGTCCTTGATGCCGGCGCCGTCACGGGCGTTCAGCTTGACGCCGTTGACGTCGATGACGCCGACGGCGGGGACCAGATAGCCGGTGCGATCCTTGCCCAGGGCGTAGGTCGTGCTTTCGCCGGCCTTCAGCGTCGCGCCCAGAACGCGGGCGTCGGTGCGGATCGGCAGGGCGTCAGCGTCATCGGCGAAACCCGAGGCCAGAGTCACGAACTTGCCCGAGCGGTCGCCCTTGGGAAACGGCTTGGCGCCCCACGACGGCGCGGCGCCGAAGGTCTTGGGCTCGATCCAGATCTGGAAGATCCGGGTCGTTTCCGGCTCGAGGTTGTACTCCGAGTGACGGATGCCCGTGCCCGCGCTCATTACCTGGACGTCGCCGGCCTCGGTGCGACCCTTGTTGCCCAGGCTGTCCTGGTGGGTGATCGCGCCGTCGCGGACATAGGTGATGATCTCCATGTCGCTGTGCGGATGCGGCGGGAAGCCGGTGTTGGCGGCGATCTCGTCGTCGTTCCAGACCCGCAGGGCGCCCCAGTTCATGTTGCTGGGATCGTAGTAGCTGGCGAACGAGAAGTGGTGCTTGGCCTTAAGCCAACCGTGGTCGGCGCCGCCAAGCTTGTCGAACGGTCTGCGATCGATCATGGCTCTAAACCTTTCTTTCCCTCTGGGCCTTGGCCCTCTGGAGCGGCGCCGCGTCGGCGCGTCCTGTTGAGGAGAAGATAGGGGATCTCATGGGATCCGAAATGGAAACTGTTGAAACTCATCGTTTCCAAAACTAACCTAATGCAATGTCCAAGCTTCCTGATCTCGAAGGCCTCGCCGTGTTCGCCAAGGTGGTGGAGCTGCGCTCGTTCGCCGCCGCCGCCGAAGACCTGGCCATGTCCAAGGCCACGGTTTCCAAGGCCGTCACCCGGCTGGAAGAACGTCTGGGCGCGCGGCTGTTCAACCGCACCTCGCGCCGCCTGGCCTTGACCGACGCCGGCCAGTCGCTGGTCGAGCGCGCCGCGCGCGTCCTGGCCGAGGCGCAAGCGGCCGAGGAGGAGGCCTCCAGCCAATCGTCGGCGCCGCGCGGCGTGGTGCGGATGGCCGTGCCGATGTCGCTGGGCATCACCAGCCTGGGGCCCGTGCTGCCAGGCTTCTTCACCGCCTATCCCGATGTCTCGGTCGAGTTGCACCTGTCGGACGCCACGATCGATCTGGTCGGCATGGGCTTCGACCTGGCCCTGCGCGTGGCCGCCCTGCCGGACAGCTCGCTGGTCGCCCGCCGACTGCGGGCGGTGAAGCGCCATGTTGTGGCCTCGTCGGGCTACTGGGCCGAGCATGGCCGGCCGACGCATCCGGCCAGCCTGGCCGAGCATCGCGGCCTGACCTATGGCCACCAGAACGCGCCCGAGACCTGGCGTTTCCAGAGGAGCGGCGAGGAGGCGGCCGTGCGGCCCCGCTCGGTGATCCGCGCCAACAACGGCGACGTCCTGGTCCCATCGCTGATCGCCGGGGTCGGGGTGGCGGTGCTGCCCGACTTCATCGTCGGCGCGGCCGTGGCCGATGGGCGGCTGGAAGCGGTGCTGACCGACTGGATCGCGACCCCGATCGCCCTGCACCTGGTCATGCCGCCCGGCGGCCCGCGGCCGGCGCGGGTCGAGGCCCTGGCCAACTACCTGGCCAAGGCGCTGGGCAGGTAGCGGTTAGGGCGGAGCGATATGAGGCTGACGCCCCATGCCCGTCTCCCCGGCTTTCGTCAGGGAGACAGATTTTGGGAAAATCGTCCGTGCTAGGGCGAGGGTTCGGCTCCGCTACTTCACCCGCTTGAACGTCAGGTTCTGGTCCGGCGGGCCGGGAACGCCGTCGACGTCCTGCTCGACCTTCAGGGTGTCGGGATCGGCCAGCCAGACCTTCATGGTCTGCTTGCGGCCGGTCTTGTTGCTGGTCACGGCCGTGACGCCGCGCGGGCCGTCGCGCTTGACGCTGATCATCACGATCTGGGTGTTGACCACGGCCTTGGTCGGCGCGCCGTCCAGCGGCGCATCGGCGAACTGGATCGCGGCCAGGCCATCCTCGTCCTCTTCGATCAGCGTCCAGGCCAGACTCTTGCCGTCGTCCTTGGTCACGTCGACCTCGGCGGCCAGCGGCGCGGGACCGGTCAGGGCCTCGTTGAAGGTCGAGGCCTTGAGGTCGATCGTCCAGCGCCCGAGCGCGCCGATCGGGTCGCTCTGGGCCATGGCCGACGTGGCCGAGGCCAGCAGGCCGGCGGCGAACAGGACGGAAAGGGCGGATCGGGTCATGCGGCGCCTCCTTGAAGCGCCGCCATCAGACGCCGGTGCGGCGCCCCGCGTCTAGACGCTTTTGGCTCTAAAGGCTGTCCACCTGGGCCGGCGTCAGCGCCCCGACCTGCAGCGGCGTCATCGCGGCCAGGTTGGTGGTCGACAGCCAGTCCAGCTGGTTGATCGTCAGGCCCGGGATCTGGGACGGCAGCAGATAGCCGATCTGGGTGGTGGTGAAGCCGGCGATCACCGAGGTCGACAGCGAGCCGATCTGGGTCGAGGTCAGGCCCGCCACCTGGGTGGCGCTCAGCTGGCCGAAGGCCGTGCTCGACAGGCTGCGCATCTGGTAGGACGACAGCCCCTTCAGCGACGAGGCCGTCAGCGAGGACATCTGGGGCGCCGACAGCGCCGCCAGGTCCGTCACCGAGAGGGCGCCCAACTGGGCGGCGCCGAGGGCCCCGACCTGAGTGGTGGAGAACTCGCCGATGTCGGTCGTGGTCAGCCCGCCCAGCTGCGTCGCCGTCAGGCCGGTGGTCGACAGCGCCTGGAAGCCGGTGGCGTCCAGCCCCGACAGGTTGGCGACCGACAGGCCGCCGATCTGGGTGGCCGTCAGGCTGGCCAGCTGGGCGCCCGACAGCTCGGCGAAGTCGGTCGTCGAGAGGCCGGCGATCTGGGTCGCCGCCAGGCTGGACAGCTGGGTCGAGCTCAGGGTCGCCATCTGGGTGGCCGACAGGGCGCTGATATTGGTCGCCGACAGCGCCGCGAACTGGGTGGCCGTGAGGCCGGCGACCTGGGTCGTCGTCAGTTCGGCGAAGTCGGTCTGGTTCAGGCCGCGGATCTGGGTGGCGGTCAGGCCGCCGACCTGGGTCGCGGTCAGGCTGGCCACCTGGGAGGCCGAGAGGCCGCCGAAGCCACCGCTGAGACCCGCCACCTGGGTCGCCGTCAGGGCGGCCACCTGGGTGTTCGACAGCGACGAGGCCTGGGTGGTGGAAAGGCCCGCCAGCTGGCTGGCCGAGAACTGGTTCAAGGTCGAGCCCAGGCCGGAGATCTGGGTCGAGGACAGGGCGCCGACCTGGGTGGCCGTCAGGCCCTTCAACTGGGTCGAGGACAGGGCCGCGAACTGTTGATTGTCCAGGGCGGGGATCAGCGGGGCCGAGAGGGCGCCGATCTGGGCCGCCGACAGCACGCTAAGCTGGGTGGACGACAGTTCGCCCAGGTCCGTGACGCTCATCGCGCCCAGCTGGGTGGCGGTCAGCGACTTCAGCTGGGTCGTTTCCAGCGAGCCGATCTGGGTGGCGTCCAGGGCCGTGAAGTGGGTGGCGTCCAGCGCGCCGACCTGGGTGGCGCTCAGCACGTCCAGGCGGCTGGCGTCCAGCTGGGCCAACTGGGTCGAGGTCAGGGCGTTCAGCTGGTTGCCGCTGAAGGCGGCCAGCTGTTCGGCGTCGAAGATCACGTTCTGGGCGAAGGCCGGGATCTGGCTGGCCGTCAGCCCCTTCACCGCGGTGTTCGACAGGGCCGATACCTGGCTGGCCGACAGCCCCGCCAGGGCGGTGTTGGAGATCGCGGCCACCTGGGTGCTGGCCAGGGTTTCCAGCTTGGTGGTCGACAGCCCTTGAATGGTGGTCGCCGACAGGGCGGACATCTGGGCGGCGGAGAGGTACGAAATCGGCAATGGACTCGTTGCCCCACTGATCGCAACGCGAATCGTTCGCGTTAACTATAGGCCAAGGCGAACAGCGCGGCCATGCGACCGAAGGTCTGCCCGCATCACCCACAAATCTCCGTCAAGGTTGAGCTTGCGGCGTGAAAACTCTCATAAATATCAGATTTAATTCGCCGCTAACCTTCAGCCCCCGCGCGCATGGTCCACAGATCCAGGTCGCTCTCGCGGCCGATCAGGGCCAGGCCGGAGGCGATCGATTCGAACTCGCCGCCGCTCTCGATCTTCTCGGCTCCGAAACGGCTGAGGAAGATCTCGCGCACGGCCGGCACGAACGAGCTGCCGCCGGTCAGGAACACGCGGTCGACGCCCGCCTCGCTCAGATCGGCCCGGTCCAGCGCCTCGCCGACGGCGGTCTCGATGGCGGTCAGCTCGGGCTTGATCCAACCCTCGAACTCGCTGCGCTGGACGGTCTTTTCGATGTCGACCGAGCCGGCCTCGAACTTGAAGGTCGCCTGTGTCTGGCTGGACAGGGCTTCCTTCAGCGCCGAGACAGAGCGGTACAGGGCGTAGCCGTGATTGCCGTCCAGCACCTCGATCAGGGCGGCGATCTTCTCGGGCTCCAGGGCGATGCGCTCCAGGGCGCGGATGTCGCGCATGTCCTTGGAGGCCCGCAGCAGGGCCAGCTGATCCCACCGCGCGAAGGCGGCGTAGTAGCGCTGCGGGATCGGCAGATTGTTCGAGAACGACCGGTACTCCGAACCCTTGCCCAGCTCGGGCGAGACCAACTGGTCGATGATGCGGTAGTCGAAGGCGTCGCCGGCCACGCCGACGCCCGATCGGGAAAGCGGCGTCGAGCGCAGCGTCCCGTCGGGATCGCGCTGGAAGCGGACCAGCGAGAAGTCGCTGGTGCCGCCGCCGAAGTCGGCGACCAGCACGGTGGCGTCCTGCTTCAGCTGGCGGGCGAAGAAGAAGGCCGCGCCGACGGGCTCGTAGGCGTAGCGGATGTCCTCGAACCCCAGGCGCTTGAAGGCCTCTTCATAGCGGGACAGGGCCAGGGCCTCGTTGGGCGAGGAGCCGGCGAAGGTCACGGGGCGGCCGACGATGATGCGTGGCGGCAGGGCGGCCAGCTGCTCGCCGGCGTGGTCCTTCAGGCGCAGCAGGAACGCGGCCAGGAGGTCCTCGAACTGGTAGCGCTTGTTGAGGATCCGCGTCTCGGTGAAGGCCTGCGACGCGGCGAAGGTCTTGAACGACTGGATGAACCGCGTCTCCAGCGGATCCTCCAGATAGGACTCGATCGCCCACGGGCCGGCCTCGACCACGCGCTCGTTCGCCGCCCCGGCCGCGCCCTGGACGCTGTGAAAGCTGAGCGCCGAGCGGAAGGCGAACAGGTCGCGATTGTCGATCGAGAAGCGGACCAGGTGCGCGTGGTCGTCGCCGTGGGTCAGCGAGACGACGGTGTTGGTGGTGCCGAAGTCGACGCCAATGGTCGGCGCGAGAGGAGCAGCCGTCATGGGATGGCTCGATATGGTCGAAGCGGGGAGGGGCGTGCGTCGTAGCGCCTTCCGCCGCCGCGTCAAGGCCGAGCGGTTGACACCGGGGCGGCCCTCGGCTCGAAGAAGCGCGAACAAACAGCGGGCGAGCCTTGGAAAACTTCGACGTTCTGGTGATCGGCGCGGGCGCGGCCGGCATGATGTGCGCCATCGAGGCGGGCAAGCGCGGCCGCTCGGTGCTCGTTATCGACCACGCCAAGGCCCCGGGCGAGAAGATCCGCATCAGCGGCGGTGGGCGCTGCAACTTCACCAACACCGGCGCGTCGATCCACAATTTCCTGTCGGCCAACCCGAAGTTCGCGTTGTCGGCTCTGCGCCGTTACCGGCCCAAGGACTTCATCGCCCTCGTGGAGCGTCATGGCGTCGCCTATCACGAGAAGACCCTCGGCCAGCTCTTCTGCGACGGCTCGGCCAAGCAGATCATCACCATGCTGCTGACCGAGATGACGGCCGCGGGCGTCCAGCTGCGGCTGGAGACCAGCGTCGAGGGCGTGGCCAAGACCGCCGAGGGCTTCGAGGTGACGCTGTCGTCGGGCCAGGTTCGCTGCGCCTCGCTGGTCGTGGCCAGCGGCGGCAAGTCGATCCCGAAGATGGGCGCGACGGGCCTGGGCTACGACATCGCCCGGCAGTTCGGGCTGAACATCATCGAGACCCGCCCGGCCCTCGTGCCGCTGACCTTCGAGGCCGGCATGCTGGCGCGGCTGGTTCCGCTGTCGGGCGTGGCCTTGGACGCCGTCGTCGCCCACGGCAAGACGAAGTTCCGCGAAGGCATGCTGTTCACCCACCGGGGCCTGTCGGGACCGTCGATCCTGCAGATCTCGTCCTATTGGCGCGAGGGCAACGAGATCCGGGTCGACATGGCGCCCGGCGTCGACGCCCTGGCTGCTCTGAAGGCGGCCCGCACGGCCACCCCGCGCCAGGCGGTCTCGACCGTTCTGTCGACCCTGCTGCCCAAGCGCGTCGCCCAAGTGATCGCGGAGGAGGAAGCGGCCGATAAGGGCAATATCGCCGACTGCTCGGACAAGGTGCTGGGCCGGCTGGCCGGGGCGGTCAACGCCTGGACCTTCAAGCCGGTCGGCTCGGAAGGCTATCGCACGGCGGAAGTCACGCTGGGCGGGGTCGACACCGACGGCCTCGACTCCCGGACGCTCGAGGCCAAGGCCGTTGCCGGGCTCTATTTCATCGGCGAGGTGGTCGACGTCACCGGCTGGCTGGGCGGCTATAACTTCCAGTGGGCCTGGGCGTCGGGGTGGTCGGCGGGGCAGAGCGTGTGATCACTTGCCCCCTCCGCGCTTCGCGCTCCTCCCCCGGAGGGGCAAGAAGGATGCGCACCTTCCGCCCGCTTTGGGGGCGGACGACCTGCGAGGCAGGTCAGGTGGGGGCAAGTGACCGGATAACTACTTCTTCTTGAACGGCTTACCAGCCGGCTTGCCGCCTGCCTTGGCGTCGAAGCTCTTCTTGAAGGGCTTGGGGCCTTTGAACGGCTTGCCCGGACCCGCGTCGTCGCGCTTGCCGGCATAGGGCTTGGAATACGGCTTGGGGCCGGCGGCGTTGTCGCTGCTGAAGCTCTTCTTGAACGGCTTCTTGGGCGCGTCGCCGTCCGCGCGCGGGGCGCGCGGCTTGTACTCGCGGGGCGCGTCGGCGCCGGCCTCGTGGCGCGGCTTGAAGGCGCGCTTGGGGGCGCCCTCCGAGTCCTGCGGTGAGTACGGACGCGGCGCGTCGTTGTCGCGCTTGAAGTCGCGAGGCGCGTCGTTGTCGCGCGGGGCGCGGCGCGGCTTGTAGTCGCCCTTCGGCTCTTCGCCACGGCCGTAGGGCTTGGCGTTACTGAAGCCGTCGTCGCCGTAGCTGGACGGGCGCGGCGTGTGATCGCGCGAGCCCGGAGCGTTGGCGCGGGGCGAACGGTCTTCACGCGGCGGACGCGGCTTGTACTCGCGCGGACCGTCGTGCTCACCACGCGGCGGACGCGGGGTGAATTCGCGGCGCGGACCGGCTTCGCGGGCGGCCGGGGCCGTGGTCGGGGTGATCGAGACGTCCTCGCGCACCGTCGTCTGGACCGCCGCGCCGAACTTCACGGCCGCCTCGGCCGAGATCTCGAACTTGGTGTCGTAGTCGAAGATCCGGATCGCGCCGATGTCCTTCTTGGTGATGTGGCCCAGGCGGCAGATCATCGGGATCAGCCACTTGGGATCGGCGTTGCCGCGACGGCCGACGCTGATCCGGAACCACTCCGAGCCTTCCATGCTGACGCGCGGCTCGCGCTCCGGACGCTCGCCCGGTTCGCCGGTGCGCAGGCGCGGACCCGGATCGGCGCCATGGCGCGGGTCGTCATAGATGTCTTCCGGCGACGGCAGCTTGGCGCGGCGGGTGCGGATCAGGGCGGCGGCGATCTCGACCGGCGTGCGCTTGGCCAGCATGGCTTCGGCCAGGGCGATGTCTTCCTCGGTCGAGGCTTCGCTGAAGATCGGATCCTCCAGCAGGCGCTCCTGGTCCTTCTCGCGGATCGAGTCGGCGCTGGGGGCGCCGCCCCAGTCGGCCTCGACGCCGGCCGCGAACAGCAGCTGCTCGGCCTTGCGGCGACGGGTATAGGGGACGACGAGGGCGCTGACGCCCTTCTTGCCGGCCCGGCCGGTGCGGCCCGAACGGTGCAGCAGCGTGGCCTTGTTGATCGGCAGCTCGGCGTGGATGACGAGGCCCAGGTCGGGCAGGTCAAGACCTCGAGCCGCAACGTCGGTGGCGACGCAGACGCGGGCATGGCCGTCGCGCAGGGCCTGCAGGGCGTCGGCGCGTTCGCGCTGGGAAAGCTCGCCCGACAGGCCGACGACGGCGAAGCCGCGCTCGCGCAGCTTGGCGTGCAGCGAGCGGACGCTTTCGCGGGTGTTGGCGAACACCAGGGTGCCGGGGGCCTCGAAGAAGCGCAGCAGATTGACGACGGCGTGCTCGACCTCGTTGGGGGCCACGCGCACGGCGCGATATTCGATGTCGCGGTGCGGCTCATTGCGGCCGATGGTGTCGATGCGGACGGCGTCGTTCTGGTAGCGCTTGGCCAGCTCGACGATGTCGCGGGCCAGGGTCGCCGAGAACAGCAGAGTGCGACGCTCGGGCGAGGCGGCGTCCAGGATGAACTCCAGGTCCTCGCGGAAGCCCATGTCCAGCATCTCGTCGGCCTCGTCGAGGACGGCGACTTGCAGCTTGGACAGGTCCAGGTGGCCGCGCTCGATGTGGTCGCGCAGGCGGCCCGGGGTGCCGACGACGATGTGGGCGCCGTAGTTCAGGGCGCGCTGCTCGCGACGGGCGTCCATGCCGCCGACGCAGTTCACCACCACGGCCTTGGCCTCGGCATAGAGCCAGGTCAGTTCGCGATTGACCTGCATGGCCAGTTCGCGAGTCGGGGCGATGACCAGACACAGCGGCTCGGCGGCGCGGTCGAAGACCTCGGCCTCGCCCAGCAGGGTCGGGGCGGCGGCCAGACCGAAAGCGACGGTCTTGCCCGAGCCGGTCTGGGCGCTGACCAGCAGGTCGCGCTCTGCGGCGTCGGCGGCCAGCACGGCGGCCTGGACGGGGGTGGGCTCGGCGTAACCCTGAGCGGCGAGAGCCCGCTCGAGAGCGGGGTGGGAGGCGGGGAAGGGCATATGGGTCCAGTTCATCTGCGGCCGCGCACACAAAAAACGCGCGGCTCGCGCCAATGACCAAATCGGGCCCCCTTGGAGTTCAGGACTCCCCTCGGACCGCTTCTTGGTCGAATTCCAACGAAAATAGCCCCCTCCGCGACGGAAGGGGGCTCACGAGTGGCCTTATGCGCCTGTTGCGCTGCAAAAAGCAAGGGGAGTCAATCTCCCCCTGGCGGGGGAGGTGGCGCGAAGCGCCGGAGGGGGAAGTGCTGGAGAGCCGGCCTCTTCCCCCTCCGTCGCCGCTACGCGTCGACACCTCCCTCGCTGGGGGGAGGATTTCACGGGGATTGAGCGGGCTCTATCCTCGGAATTCGCGAGATCGAACGTAGCGAAATCAACCGCTTGTCGATTTTATTCAGCTCTGAATGATCCGCGTTCAAAACCACCGCCATACTGATCGCTGTCCCCGTCGCAAGGGGAGGGCGCTTGGATCCGGCCCAAAGCGGCGGCGGGGACAGGCTGAGCGGGGCCGCGTGGTCTCGAAGCGGTCCGGACCGGGGTCTGTTCGTTGGATAGATCCGGGATCCCGGGAAGGACCGCAGAGAGGCGAGCGCGGAGCGACAGGGCGGTGATCGATCCAAAGCCGCCTATCGTGGATCGTCGGGACCGATACGGAAAAGCCGTTCGGTTCGGTCCGCGCCCGTCCGGGGGCTATGGGGTCCCGAGCTCAAAACGCTCACGCCCCCCCATCCTCACGGGCAAGAACAGCCTGGCGGAGCGGACGTCCGAGCCGAAACGCAAACAAACACTCACGGTCTCCGGGTTCGCCCGGCCTCTCCGTCGCCTCCCCACACCTTCAGCGGCTGGCCGCGTGAAGCGGCGGCGGCGTGTCAGGCCTGGGTCGCCAGCGCCTGGTCGATGGCCTCGACGATGCGTTCCGGGGTCTCGGCCCCCACGACGGCCACCTTGCCAGCGAAGATGGCGAACGGCACGCCGGTCACGCCGCCCTGGACAGCCATGGCGTGCTCGCGAGCCACGGCCTCCTTGTCGGCGCCTTCGGAGAGCAGTTGCAGCACCACCAGACGCTCCATGCCGGCGGCCTCGGCGATGTCGGCCAGCACCATCGGGTCGCCGATGTCCAATCCTTGCTCGAAATAGGCCTTGAACAGGGCTTCCACGACTTGATCCTGGACGCCGGCCGTCAGGGCCCAGCGGATCAGGCGATGGGCGGCGTTGGTGTTGGGCGCGACCTCGATGATTTCGAAGTCGAACTGGATGCCTTCCTCGGCGCCGCCCTCGACCAGGGCCGCGTGGACGGCCTTCAGGCGCTCGGGGTCCTTGAACTTGCTGGCCATGTACTGCTTGCGGTCGACGCCTTCCTCGGGAAGCGTCGGATCCAGCTGGTAGGGGCGCCAGACCAGCTTGGCCTCGACGTCGGGGCGCAGGGCCACGGCCGACTTCAGGCGTCGCCAGCCCAGATAGCACCAGGGGCAGACCACGTCGGCGACGACGTCGATGATGAGGGGCTGTGCCACGGGCGCACTCCTAGGAATTCTTATCCGCTACAGGACAGGTTCCATATAGGACCTGCCCCTACGGCGCCCAAGGCCGATGCGTCAGACCGCGTCGCGCTTCAGGGCGCTGGCGGCCGCGCGTTCCAGGGCCTTCACCGCGCCTTCGCCGGGCTGGACCTCGGCCACGCCGATGTCGAACTCGCAGACGAACGGCGGACGGTCGTCGCCGGCGTCGAAGGCGGTGCAACTGATCACCGCGGCGATCCGCTCGGCGGCGGCGCGGGCCGCGTTCTGGTTGGTCGCTGGCAGGGCCAGGGCGAAGACCTCGGTGGCCAGGCGGGCCGGAGTGTCCTCGACACGGACCAGGCGACCGACCATCGAGCCGATCTGCGGAATGGCGCGGTCCAGCCAGCCGTTCTGGCGGGCCCAGGCGGTGTCGGCCTTCTCGGCGATGCGCAGGACGCAGATCGACAGCGGCCGGGCCCGCTCGACGGCGGCCTTGGAAAGCCGCGCCAGGTGGGCGGCGAACAGGTCGCGGGTGAAGAGGCCGGTGGCGGCGTCCATCAGGCCCGAGCTGCGGGCCTTCTCCAGCGCGGCGCGAATGGATTCCCCGCGCCGGAAGCTGCGGGCCAGCTCCATGACGCGCATGGCCGTCTCGACCTCGGGCGTCTGGGGCGAGGCGACGTCCGAGATGCCGCGATGGAACGCTTCGGACATGGTCACATAGCTCTCGGCCTTCAGGTAGAGCAGGGCCGGGATGTGGAAGAGGCGGGTGTTGCGGCGCATGCCGGCCGCGATCGACAGAGCCTCCTGCTGGCTGTCGCCAGCCCACAGGACCACGGCGTCGAAAGCCCGCTCGTGCAGATAGTCGAAGGCGGTATAGGCGGTGAAGGCGCCGACCACCTCGGCGCCGCTGCTCTGCAGGGCGTTCGACAGGGCCAGGAACTGCGGGGCCGGCTCGCCGACCGCCAGGATGCGGACCGGGGCTTCCGAGGTCTCGGGCAGGTCCAGGCGGCGGCCGCGATCGCCGAAGGTCTCGAGGCGCAGCTCGAACTCCTCCTCGGCGACGGCCGTGCGCACCAGGCTTTCCAGGCGCAGGGCGGCCTGGGACGGATGCAGCGGCGGCGACAGGGTCAGGTCGAAGGCCTGGTTGCGCTGATCGCCATCCGGATCGCCGATGGCGATGACCGGCAGGCGGCGCGGCGCGACGGCGGCCTTCAGGCGACGGGCCAGGCCCTGCGTCTCGGGACCGGCGCTGGCCAGGTCGACGATGACGGCCTCGATCGGCAGGTCGCCCAGGGCGGCCAGGGCCGCGTAGGGGCCCCGGGCGGTGATCGTGCGCCAGCCCAGCCGGTCCAGCCCTTCGGCCAGCGGTCCGGCGCGAACATCGTCGCGCGCCACGATCAGGATCCGGGCGTCAACCGCCAAACCAACCTCCGCCCGAACTCTGGCCAAACCGACGGCGACCGGCGAGATTCGAAGCGGCAACATAGCAGAGGCTCCGCGCGGTCAAAGGCGCCGAACGTCGCGGCCGGCGGGGAAACCCGGATCGTCGGGCCAGATCGCGCAAGGGCTTGCCTGACCGAACGTCATGACCGTTCTAGTGGCGGTCGACCGGCTGCGTTCGAACGGCCGACAGGGAGATACGAGCATGGGCCAGGGACCGCTTTCGGGACTGAAGATCGTCGAGTTCGCCGGCATCGGTCCGGGACCATTCTGCGGCATGCTGCTGTCGGACCTGGGCGCCGACGTCGTGCGGATCGACCGCAAGGGTCAGGGGCGCGGCTCGCCAGCCGACGTGACGGCGCGTGGCCGGCGCTCGGTGGCGCTGGATCTGAAGCATCCCGAGGCGATCGAGACCTGCCTCAAGCTGCTGGACGGCGCCGACGGCCTGATCGAGGGCTTCCGGCCCGGCGTGATGGAGCGGCTGGGGCTGGGGCCGGATGTGGCGCTGGCCCGCAATCCCAAGCTGGTCTACGGCCGCATGACCGGCTGGGGCCAGACGGGGCCCTACGCCAAGGCCGCCGGCCACGACATGAACTACATCGCCATCACCGGGGCGCTGGCCGCCATCGGCACGAGCGACAAGCCGGTGCCGCCGCTGAACCTGGTCGGCGACTTCGGGGGCGGGGCGCTCTACCTCGCCTTCGGCCTGCTGGCCGGGGTGATCCACGCGCGATCGACCGGGCAGGGGCAGGTCATCGACTGCGCCATGAGCGACGGCGCGGCCTCGCTGATGGCGATGTTCTACGGCTTCAAGGCCGGGGGGATGTGGAACGAAGGCCGGCGGAGCAACCTGCTCGACGGCGGGGCGCATTTCTACGACACCTACAAATGCGCCGACGACAAGTGGATCTCGATCGGGTCGATCGAGCCGCAGTTCTACCTGCTACTGCTGGAAAAGACCGGGATCACCGATCCGCAGTTCCAGCACCAGATGAGCCGCGAGGAGTGGCCGGAACTTCGCGAGAAGCTGGCCGCCGTGATCAGGACCAAGAGCCGCGACGAGTGGTGCGCGATCATGGACGCCACCGACGTCTGCTTCGCCCCGGTCCTGACCATGGACGAGGCGCCCGGCCACGCCCACAACGCCGCTCGCGAGACTTTCGTCGAGGTGGCCGGGGTCATGCAGCCGGCGCCCGCGCCGCGCTTTTCGGCCACGCCCGGCGCCATCCAGGGACCGCCGCCCAAGATCGGCGCCGACAACGACCAGGCCCTGGCCGACTGGGGTTTCTCGGCCGACGCCATCGCCGGCCTGAAACAATCCGGCGCCCTCTGAGACCTGACGAAGGCGTTCAGGTCCGGTTCAGGCGGGCGGCCTCATCTTGCGGGTGTCGACCGGTCGTCGCGCCATCCGTCCCTCGATGTGGCGATCGGTTCACAGGTACGTCCTGCGGAGACGCGTCGCTTTTACCGAGCGGCGCGTCTTTGACGATTCCGGCCCCGTTCGATTTCCGGCCGCTTTTGACTTCGGGGGGCGGCGTCGCCATGGTCCGCCGGATGCAAGATCCGCTGCACCACATCCGCTGGCGCGACCTCGACCTCGATCCGATCCACTGGATCCGTGAAATCCTGCGCGTACTGGGCCTGGCCCTGTCGCGGCTGTGGGGCCGCGACGTCATGCTCTACGTCGGCGGCGTCTCGTTTTTCGCCCTGCTGGCCGTGTTCCCGGGCCTGGCGATTCTGATCGGCCTCTACAGCTTCTTCCTGACGCCCGAGAGCGCCGCGCGCCAAGCCAACAAGCTGGCCGAACTGATTCCCTCCGGCGCCCGGTCGATGTTCCAGGACGAGTTCTCCCGCCTGGCTCACGCGCCGGGCCAGACCATCTCGCTGCAGAGCGGCGTCGTACTGATCGTCGGCGCCTACGCCGCCCATCGCGGCTTCAAGGCGCTGCTGGCGGGGCTGTCGTTCATCCATGACGAGGAGGACCAGCGCGGCTTCTTCGGTTTCAACCTGATGGCCCTCTTGGTGCTGATCGCCGCCTTCGGACTGCTGTTCGTGATGTCGGGGATCTTTCTGGTGCTGCGGCTGTTGGGCTCGGCCCTGGACCTGCGGCCGCTGGCCGGGGTGCCGTGGATCCAGTCGGAATGGACCTGGGCCAGCTTCGGCATCGTGTTCGGCATGACCCTGGTCTACCGTTACGCCATGTCGCGCGAGCCGGTCGGCTGGCGGGCCTCGATCGCCGGCGGCGCGGCTGCGGCGGCGCTGTGCGTCTTTATGTCCTGGGCCAGCGCCTTTTACGTCGAGAAGGTCGTCCACCTGGGCGCGACCTACGGCTCGATCTCGGCCGTGATCATCTTCCTGATCTGGCTGTCGTGGAGCGTGAACGCGATCTTCTTCGGCGGCGCCCTGGCCACCGAGGTCGAGATCGCTCTGGACGAGCGCCCTCGAGCCCTGCTGGAGGGACCCAAGGCGATTCCGCTCAAAGCCCCTTCAGAATACGAAAACGGATGACCCCGCCGTCCTGGTCGGCGATCTCCAGCACCGTGGCGCCGATCTGGCCGGCGAAGTGGGGCACGTCGATCCGGGCCATTGGGTCGGTCGCCAGCAGGACCAGTTCGGCCCCGGCCGGCGCGGCCTCGTGGGCCTTGCGCAGCTTCAGGGTCGGGACCGGGCAGTGATGGCCCCGAGCGTCGACGAGGATCGGCTCAGACATCGAACACCGCCTCGGCCTCGGCGGCGGGCAGGATGCGATGCTGGCCCGGCTCCAGGTCGGCCGGCAGAGTCAGCCCGCCGATCCGCTCGCGATGCAGCGCGACCACATGATTGCCAACGGCGGCGAACATGCGGCGCACCTGATGATAGCGGCCCTCGGTGATCGTCAGGCGAGCGGTCTTGGCGTCGACGACATCCAGCACCGCCGGCAGCAACGGCTTTTCCTCGCCGTCCAGCATCAGCGTTCCGGCGGCGAAGACCTCATCCTCCGCACCGGCCAGCGGCCGATCGAGGGTCGCCAGATAGGTCTTGGGCACATGCCGCTTGGGCGAGATCACCCGATGCAGGAAGTCGCCGTCGTCGGTGATCAGGATCAGGCCGCTGGTCTCCTTGTCGAGGCGTCCCACCGTCGACAGGCCTGGATCGCGCAGCCGCCAGCGGCGGGGCAGGAGATCATAGATCTTCTCGCCGTCCTCCTTGTGCGAACAGGTCACGCCCAGCGGCTTGTGCATGATCAGCACCAGCGGGGCGGGCGGATCGACCGGAGCGCCGCGAATGGTCATGCGCTCAGGCAGGGTCGCGTCGACGGCGATGCGGAGCCCGGCGTCCTTCAGGACCTTGCCGTCCAGCACGACCTTGCCACCCGCCACCAGGGCCTGGACGTCCTTGCGGCTGCCGTAGCCCAGATTGGCCAGCAGCCGGTCCAGCCGCGCCATCAGGGCCTTGCTCACTTCTTGGCCTCGAACACCTTGTAGCCGCCGCCCTCGGCGACCAGGCGGACCTTGGCGAAGCTCTCGGCCAGGATCGCCTCGTAGGGCAGGTGGCGATTGGCCACGATCCACAGGGCGCCGCCCTTGCGCAGGGCGCCGGCGGCGGCGCGGATGAAGGCCTGGCCCAGCGTCTTGTCCTCGCCACCGCCTTCGTGAAACGGCGGATTGCTGACGATGAAATCCAGGTCCTTCAGCGCGACCTGGCGGACGTCTCCCCAGACGAAGGCGGCGCGGGGATCGGTGACATTGCGCTTGGAAACCTCGACGGCCCGCCGGTCCAGCTCGACCAGGGTCAGCTTGGCGACGGTCTTCGACGCCAGGACGTTCAGGGCCAAGAGGCCGATGCCGGAACCGAAGTCGGCTCCCACCCCGGAGAACTCGGGCAGCGTCTGCAGCAGAGCGTTTGTGCCGGCGTCGAGGCGGTCCCAGCTGAACACGCCAGGTTGGGTCCACAGACCGTTCTCGTCGATCCGGCGCGGGGCCCCGGCGGCGATGGTCTCGGCGAGAGCCTTCATCTGGGTCGGGCGGACCACGACGCAGATCCGGTTGTGCCGGCGAGCGCTCTCGCCGACCTCGCCGCCCAGGGCCTCCAGCTCCTTCTTCAAGCGCAGGCCGCCGCGATCCTTCGGGGCGAAGGCGGTCAGGCGGCCGCCCGGCGCCAGGATCCGCAAGGCCTGGGCCAGGACATATCGCCGCTCCACCGCGCCAGCCGGGGCGCGAACGGTCACGGCGTTAAGAGATTCGTCCGGAACGGAAGCGATGTCGGTCGAACCAGGAACCATCGGCGACAGCTGCACGGCGTCCGCCGCGGACGGCGCCAGATCGTGATCGGCCTGGCCATAAAGCGCGGTAGAGATCGCCGACATGCTTGTCCTGAAAGGGTTTTTCGACTCGGAGGGGGCAGGGTGTCCGTCGATCTCCGTCAAAGCGTGTCTTTAGGTGTCAATGCGCTCCTTGCATAGCGATTGAAATCGGCCGGCCAGAATTTCCGCTTCCGTCAGGCAGTCCGACGCGGTGGTTGACCACAGGGGGCGGGCTCACGCTAACGCGTGATGGGAAGGGGCCGCTAGCTCAGTCCAGGCCCGATAGATGTTCTTCTGTGAGACAGATCAGCAGGGGATAGTGACGCTTGGCGAGGCTCAACTGTCGACGGACGATTGTCTCTTCGCCAAAGATCATTCGGTGGATGATGGCAAGTCGGTTGTTTCGCCAGGGCGAGGGGGTATCGGCGTGGAAGATTGCGGTGTAGCCGCAGCGGTCACGCAGATAGTCGACCGCTTCGCTAGTGCCGTTAAGGATATCCGGCGCCAGCTGTTCCAGCAGAATGATGGGACGGTGCTGCTGGATCGTGGCTTCAAGGCCCCGCAGCACGCGTAGTTCAAATCCTTCGACGTCGACCTTGATCAATCGTATTGGATGAGCAGGCGCTATATCCCGCAGCAAATCGTCGCCAGGCATCGTTGCCACGTTAATGACTTGGCCAGAGCCCCGATCATCGGCTTGCTCCGCAAAATAGGATGATCCTACTTCGCCCGGCTTTTGGATGAAGGCCAGGGTTTCAGTCTTGTCTGAGAGGCCCTTGCAGATGGGTCGAACGCGCCCACGACCATAGAGCTTTGCGTTCACTTCAAGGAGCGCGAAGGGGAGTTCACTGGCCTCAATTGCGTGCACCTCTGCAAAATGCTCCGCAAAGTATATGGCGTGGTTTCCTATATTGGCTCCCACGTCCAACGCGGCGCCTTGGGCAAATGAGCTCGCAAAGGGTCCTAAGAAAGTAAAAGAAGCGTCAAGTATGGTTCGCTCAAATCTGCCGGAGACCATGACTTCGGCGGACACTGTGTCGAAGGCGAAGACTGCGAGGTTCGGGAATTGCTCGGCATTCTCTTGACGCCTTGTTCCCAAGAACCGGCGGCCGAGGAAAAGTTCATCAAGATAGCGTCGGCGAGCTAGGCCGGGCGAGGCGATCAAGGACTGTGTCGCTGGCATTGCAAGACGCTAGCATAGGCTACGCAGTTCGCAATACGGCGTTCGATGAACGTCGATTCCTCCCCAAGCCGGCTTTAGAGGTGGGTTGCGAGTCTGACCGGCACGGTCAAACGCCTCCGGCATGGCCTTGGAGATGAATTCGGAGCGGTTAACGAAGATTGTCGCGCGTGATGAAGAGGCAGGTGCCCCGGAAGCTGCGCGTCTGACGCGATTCTGCCGTTCCGGATCTGCGTGGGCGGGTTTGTTTTGCGGACGCCGAAAGGCGAAAAGGTCTGTAGTTCAAGTAGGTCTAGAGATTGTTAATCTTGGATAATCGTGTGTTTTAATTGGGTAATTCCGGATTCTGGCGGACAGGGTGGGATTCGAACCCACGGTAGGCTTCCACCTACGGCGGTTTTCAAGACCGCTGCCTTAAACCACTCGGCCACCTGTCCGGAGCAGGCGGCTATATCAGCGCTCTAGGTCCTTAACCAGACTTCAAAACAATCGCGTGACTCTGTCGACTCGCAAGGGGTGGGCCCCTCTGGACGATGAACGGATGAACCAGCGCATCGATCGGGTTTGGCGGAACCTGTGCGGCCTTGGCCTGATGGCCTTGGCGGCCCTGAGCTTGGCCGCCTGCGCCACGCCCCAGTACAGCACCGGCGCGGCCGGCTACAAGGTTTCGGCTCGCGGCGACACCACGCGCGGGTCGGCCCCGCGCCCAGGCTCGACGGTCGGCCGCGACGGCAAGCCGCTGCGTGGCACCGAGAAGCCCTATCAGATCAACGGGACCTGGTACTATCCGAAGGCGGATCCGAACTACAGCGAGGTCGGGATCGGCTCGTGGTACGGCGAGCAGTTCCACAACCGCCGCACCGCCAATGGCGAAACCTTCGACATGGATATCCCGTCGGCGGCCCATAAGACCCTGCCGCTGCCCAGCCTGGTCGAGGTCACCAACCTCGACAACGGCCAGAAGATGATCGTGCGGGTCAACGACCGCGGCCCGTTCGTCGGCGACCGCGTCATCGACCTATCCAAGGCCGCCGCCGAGCAGCTTGGCTATCGCCGGCAGGGCGTGGCCCGGGTGCGGGTCAAGTACATTGGCCCGGCCCCGACCAGCGCCTTCACCGCGCCGCGCCAGTACGCCCAAGTCCAATCGTCCGCGCCGCCGCCGGTCCGCAACGCCCCGCGCAGCTTCGACGACATCAAGGAGCCGACGCAGCGCGTTCAGGTTCTGCCGCAGCGTTCCGCCCCAGATCCCATCTGGAGCCCGCCGCCCGCGCCGGTCCAGCAGGCCAGCGCCCCGCCGGTCACTCCGCCCGAGCGCGTCCCGGTTCCGGCCGGCGCCTATCGCGTGCAGGCCGGCTCGTTCTCCAGCCGCGAGAACGCCGAGAAGGCCATGCGCCAGCTGTCCGGCGCCGGGCGCACCGCGATCGACACCATCGAGCGCGCCAGCGGCACGCTCTATCGCGTCACGGTCCTTGCGGGCCAGGACGAGGGCGAGGCCTGGAGCCTGCGCGATCGCGTCGAGTCGCTGGGCTATCAGGGGGCAACCGTCCTTCGGCCCTAGACACGATCCGGAAACCGGTCGAATGGAGACCGGTGACCCAGGGTTTCTTCATCAGTTTCGAAGGCGGGGAGGGGGCTGGAAAGTCCACCCAGATCCGCCGCTTGGCCGAGCGCCTGCAAGCGGCCGGCCATGACGTCGTCGTGACTCGCGAGCCGGGCGGCAGTCCTGGCGCCGAGGCCATCCGCGAGCTGTTGGTCAACGGCGCGGCCGACCGCTGGTCGCCGGTGACCGAGACGCTCCTGATGTACGCCGCCCGTCGCGATCACGTGGAGCGGGTGATCCGTCCGGCGCTGGCGCTGGGCAAGGTCGTGCTTTGCGACCGCTTCGCCGATTCCACTCGGGCCTATCAGGGCGCGGGCGGCGATGCGCCGGCCAGCCTGATCGCTTCGCTGGAGGAGCATGTGCTGGGCGGGACGGTTCCGGTCCTGACCCTGATCCTGGACCTGCCGGCCGAGGTCGGCCTGCAGCGGGCCGAGGCGCGGGGCGGGGCGGCGCGGTTCGAGTCCAAGGGCCTGCCGTTCCACGAACGTCTGCGCGCCGGCTATCTGGAGATCGCCCGCAAGGAGCCCGAGCGCTGCGTCGTGATCGACGCCGACGCCGAGTTAGATGCGGTCACCGCCGCGATCGCTGACGCGGTCAGCCAGCGGCTGGCGTTCTGATGTCCGCGCCGGCCCATCCCCGCGACGTCTATCGCCTGGACGGCCAGTCGGCCGCCGAGGCAGCGTTCATCGACGCCCTGGAGCGCGGCCGGCTGCACCATGCCTGGCTGCTGACCGGTCCCGAAGGCGTGGGCAAGGCGACCCTGGCCTACCGCATGGCCCGTCGCCTGCTGGGGGCGCGGCCCGAGCCGTCGCAGGGCCTGCTGGGCGCGGCGCCATCCGACGTGGTCAGCCGCCAGGTCGCGGCCCGCTCGCACCCGGACCTGATGGTGCTGGAGCGCCTCACGGATGATGGCAAGGCCCGCAAGTCGATCCCCGTCGACGAGGCGCGCCAACTGCCGGAGTTCTTCTCCACGACGCCGGCCGTGTCGCCCTACCGGGTGGCGATCATCGATGCGGCCGACGACCTCAACGTCAACGCCGCCAACGCCGTGCTCAAGACCCTGGAGGAGCCGCCGCCGCGCGGGGTGATCCTCTTGATCAGCCACGCGCCGGGTAAGCTGCTACCGACCATTCGCTCGCGCTGTCGCCGCCTGGCCGTGCCCGCGCCGGGGATCGAGGCGGCGGCGGAGATGGTCGAGCGCATGGCCGACGTGCCGCATCGCGACGCCGAGCGCCTGGCCCGCATGGCCCACGGCGCGCCCGGCAAGGCATTGCAGCTGGCCGCCGCCAAGGCCATCGAGGTGGACGACGCGGCCAACGAGATCCTGCGCGGCCTGCCCAAGATCGACGAGGGCGCGTTGCTGGCCATGGCCGACACCTTCCGGGGCGCGGACGGCATGGCCCGGTTCGAGCTGTTGATGAACCGCCTGGCCGACCAGGTCCGCATCTTCGCGGTCCAGGTCGCCGCCGACGGCAAGAACTCGTCGGGGCTGGATCGCTGGGCGGCGGCGTGGGAACGGCTCTCCAACGTGCCCGGCGAGGTCGAGGCGGTGAACCTGGATCGCGCCGACGCCTTCTGGAGCGTCATCTCGGACTTGCGCGCGGCGGCCAAGACGGCGATTTGAGCGGCATGCTCATCGACAGCCACGTGAATCTGCACGCGCCCCAGTTCGCCGACGACAAGGACGCCGTCATCGCCCGCGCCCGAGAGGCCGGCGTCGCCCTGATGGTCTCCATCTGCGACAAGGTCTCGTCCTTCGAGGCCGTGCACGCCATCGCCATGGCCGAGCCGGACATCTGGTGCACGGTCGGCACGCACCCGCACGAGGCCAAGGAGGATCCGGCCCTGACCGCCGCGCGCCTGGTCGAGCTGGCCAGTCGTCCGCGTGTCATCGGAATCGGCGAATGCGGGCTGGACTTCCACTACGATCTTTCGCCGCGCGAGGTTCAGGCCCAGGTGTTCCGCCAGCATTGCATCGCCGCCCGGCAAAGCGGTCTGCCGCTGGTGGTCCACACTCGCGAGGCCGACGAGGTCATGGGCCAGATCCTCGAGGAGGAGCATGCGGCCGGGCCGCTCAAGATCCTGATGCATTGCTACACCAGCGGTCCGGAACTGGCGGCGCGCGCCATGGCGCTGGGCGCCTGGTTCTCGGTGTCGGGCATCGCCACCTTCAAGGCGGCGGAGGAGGTGAGGGCGATGATCCGCGACATGCCGGCCGACAAGATCATCGTCGAGACCGACTGTCCGTACCTGGCGCCCGTGCCGATGCGCGGCCGCCGCAACGAGCCGGCCTATCTGCCGCACATCTACGACAAGCTGGCCGAGGTTCGGGGGTGGAGCCGGGCCGACACGGAGGCGCGCACCGAGGACGCCTTCTTCACGCTGTTCGACCGGATCCCGCGTCCATGACCGGACCGTTGGAGTTCACCATCCTGGGCTCCGGCTCGTCCGGCGGCGTTCCACGCGCCGACGGCAACTGGGGCGACTGCGATCCGGCCGAGCCCAAGAACCATCGCTCGCGCTGCTCGCTGCTGGTTCGACGTCAAGGGACGGGCGGGCCGCATCACGAAACCACCGTCGTCGTCGACACCTCTCCCGACCTTCGCCTGCAGACCGCCGCCGCCGGCGTGAAGCGGGTCGACGCGGCGTTGTTCACACATGATCACGCCGACCAAGCCCACGGCATCGACGACCTGCGGCCGTTCTTCCTGAACCAGCGTCAGCGCATCCCGACCTATATGGACCAGGCCACCCACGACGGCCTGCTGACCCGGTTCGAGTACGTCTTCAAGACGCGCGGCGGCTATCCGGCCATCCTGGAGCCCCGCCTTATACCGCCGTTGGGCGAGGATTTCCGGGTCGAGGGGCCGAGCGGCGACATCCCCGTCCACACCTTCGACGTCGATCACGGTGAGATCCGCGCCGTCGGCTATCGCTTCGGCGGCGTGGCCTACACGCCCGACGTCCGGGCCATTCCCGACGCCAGCTGGGCCGACCTCGAAGACCTGGACGTCTGGATCGTCGACGCCCTGCGCTGGACGCCGCATCCGACCCACGCCCACGTCGAGCTGGCCCTGGAGTGGATCGCCAAGGCCAAGCCCCGCCGCGCCATCCTGACCAACCTGCATATCGACCTGGACTACCACGCCCTGAGCGCCCGACTGCCGAAGGGCGTCGAGGCGGCCTATGACGGCCTGCGTTTCACGCTCTGAGACTCCGGCAACGGAAAGTCGCTGGCGAAACGTCGTTGTAGGGGTGAACCTCCGGGAGGGACGAGAAAGTCCGGCCAGGGCGCGCGTTCGCCCAAGTTTGTCGAAACTTGGCCACACGTAACAGAGTTGAAATATGCCCGCCCAACAACACCGTCATAGGGACGCGGTAGAGTCACTTTCCCGTGCGTCACTGACCAGACCTCCCATGGCTGAAACCGTCACCGTCTCTCGTGAAATGTTCCAGCGCCTGCGGGCGCGGTTGCCGGCCGTGACTCGCGAGCATCTGTTCGACTGCTACGCGATCAGCGAAACTACCTGGACCAAGCTGCGCGACGGCCGCCCTGTGAAGCGTTCCACCCTGGATCGGATCCTGGCCAAGCTGGCGGTGCTCGACGCGCGGGTCGCCGCCTAACCCGTCTTTATGCCGCCCTTATGCGGCGGCCCGGCTTCGATATGGAGCCCTTACGCGCCGAAATGGTCTTTGGCCTCCGACACCAAAGGAGGCCGTTATGGCTGATCTTCTCTACGGGGCGCTGGCGCTTGGCCTGTTCACCCTGTTCGGCGCTTTCGTCGCCGCGCTGAGGCGCGTCTAGACCATGCTCGTGACTCTTCTCTGGGCAGCCGGGGCCGTCGTGGTCGCCGGCTACATGGTCGCGGCCATGCTGCGTCCCGACAAGTTCTGACGGACCTTATCCAATGACCTGGCAAGGATGGGCGGAGATCGCCCTGACCCTGAGCCTGGCGGTCGCCATCGGCTGGCCGCTGGGCGTTTTCATGTCGCGCGTCTGGAATGGCGAGCGAACCTTTCTCGATCCGGTCATGCGACCGGTCGAGCGCCTGTTCTACGCCGCCTGCGGCGTCGACCCGAACAAGAGCCAGAGCTGGCACGGCTACGCCCTGGCGCTGCTGGCCTTCAACGTGGTCGGCTTCTTCTTCGTCTACGCGGTGCTGCGCCTGCAGGGCGTGTTGCCGCTGAACCCGCAAGGCTTCCCGGGCCTGTCGGGCCACCTGTCGTTCAACACCGCGATCAGCTTCGTCACCAACACCAACTGGCAGAGCTATGCCGGCGAGAGCACCATGTCGACGCTCAGCCAGATGCTGGTGCTGACGGTGCAAAACTTCGTCTCGGCCGCCACCGGCGCGACCGTGGCCGCGGCCCTGGCCCGCGCATTCGTCGCCAATCGCGGCGAGGGCGTCGGCAACTTCTGGGCCGACCTGATCCGCACGACGCTGTACGTGCTGCTGCCGCTGTCCTTCGTGGTGGCGATCCTGCTGGTCGCCTTGGGCCTGCCCCAGACCCTGTCGGCGGGCGTCACCGCCCACACGCTTGAAGGCGCCGAGCAGAAGATCTCGCTCTACGCCGTCGCCTCGCAGGAGGCGATCAAGATGCTGGGCATCAACGGCGGCGGCGTCTTCAACGCCAACTCGGCCCATCCTTTCGAGAACCCGACGCCGCTGACCAACCTGATCACGGCGATCTCGATCAACACCCTGGGCTGGGCCGCGTTCTTCGCCTTCGGCCGCATGGTGCTGGCCAAAAGGGACGTCCGCGCCCTGGTCATCGCGGCCTTCGTGCTGCTGTTCGCCGGCGCGGCAGGCGTCTATGCCACCGAAACTCAACCCGCTCCGGCTCAGGTCGCCGCCAAGGTCGACGCGTCGGTCAACATGGAGGGCAAGGAGGTCCGCTTCGGCGCGCCTGCCACGGCCGCCTGGGTCGCCGCCACGACCGGCGCCTCGAACGGCTCGGTCAACGGCATGCACTCCAGCCTGATGCCCCTGGGCGGCGGCATCGCCATGTTCCTGATGCAGCTGGGCGAGATCCTGCCCGGCGGCATCGGCTCGGGCGTCGCGATCATGGTGGTCATGGCCCTGCTGTCGGTATTCGTCGCCGGCCTGATGGTCGGCCGGACGCCGGAATATCTCGGGAAGAAGATCGAAGCCCGCGAGATCCAGTTCTCGATCCTGGCCGTGGTCATCATTCCGCTGTCGATGCTGGGCTTCTCGGCCTTCGCCGCCGTCCTGCCCGAAGCGCTGAAGGGGCTGATGCACAGCGGGCCTCACGGCCTGTCGGAGATCCTCTACGCCTATGTCTCCGGTACGGCCAACAACGGCTCGGCCTTCGCCGGCCTGACCGCCAATGCGCCCTGGTGGGACGTTACTCTTGGTGTCGCCATGGCCCT
This sequence comes from Caulobacter segnis, assembly GCF_023935105.1. Taxonomy (NCBI): domain Bacteria; kingdom Pseudomonadati; phylum Pseudomonadota; class Alphaproteobacteria; order Caulobacterales; family Caulobacteraceae; genus Caulobacter; species Caulobacter sp. RL271. The sequence continues at coordinate 2,768,744 of NZ_CP096040.1, forward strand.
GGGCCGGTTCCTGCCGATCATGGCCGTGCTGGCCATCGCCGGCGCCCTGGTCGCCAAGCCCAAGCTCGCCCCGACTGCCGGCACCCTGCCGACCGACGGTGGCCTGTTCATCGGCCTCCTGATCGGGGTGATCCTGATCCTGGGCGGCCTGCAATTCTTCCCCGCGATGGCGCTGGGACCGATCGTCGAGCACTTCCAGGCGCTCGGCGCGGTCGCGGCCCTCCGCTGAGTGGTGATCCCATGACTTCTCTAGACATCCACGCTGGCGAGGGCCGACGCGCCCTGGCCGGCGGCCTCTCCGGGGCCGTCCTGGCCCGGGCGGCCAAGGACAGCTTCCTCAAGCTGGACCCGCGCAAGCTGACCGGCAATCCGGTGATCTTCGCCACCTGGATCGTGGCCCTGCTGTCGACCGTTTCGGCCGTCGCGGCAGTCGCCGGGCACCAGGCGGCGGGCTTCGCCATCCAGGTCGCCCTGTGGCTCTGGGCCACCGTTCTGTTCGCCAACCTGGCCGAAAGCGTCGCCGAAGGGCGGGGCAAGGCGGCGGCCGACAGCCTGCGCGCTACTCGCGTGACCACCAAGGCCAAGCTGATCATCGACCCGACCACGGGCACCTGGATTCCGACCCCGGCCCACAAGCTGGGCATGGGCGAGGTGATCCTGGTCGAGGCCGGCGACGTGATCCCGACCGATGGCGAGATCATCGAGGGCATGGCCAGCGTCAACGAGGCGGCGATCACCGGCGAGAGCGCGCCGGTGATCCGCGAAAGCGGTGGCGACCGTTCGGCCGTCACCGGCGGCACCACGGTCGTCTCCGACTGGATCAAGGTCCGGGTCACGGCCGAGGCCGGTTCGACCTTCCTCGACCGCATGATCGCCATGGTCGAGGGCGCCGACCGCCGCAAGACGCCGAACGAGATCGCCCTGGCCGTGCTGCTGGCCGGGCTCACCTTGATCTTCCTGATCGCGGTCGTGACCCTGCTGGGTCTGGGCAAGTTCTCGGGCGTGGCCCTGGATCCCCTGGTGCTGGGCGCGCTGTTCATCACGCTCATTCCGACGACGATCGGCGGCCTTCTGTCCGCCGTCGGCATCGCCGGCATGGATCGCCTGCTTAAGGTCAACGTCCTGGCTACCTCGGGCCGCGCCGTGGAAGCGGCCGGCGACGTCGACACCCTGCTGCTGGACAAGACCGGCACCATCACCTTCGGCAACCGCATGGCCACCGAGGTGATCCCGGCCCCCGGCGTGCGTCCGGAGGCGGCGATGCGCGCGGCGCTGATGGCCTCGCTGGCCGACGAGACCCCGGAAGGCCGGTCGATCATCGAACTGGCGCGCAACCAGGGCCTGACCGTCGAGATCCCGGCCGGCGCCACGGCCATTCCGTTCACCGCCCAGACCCGCCAGTCCGGTCTGGACATTCCCCAAGAGAACGGGGATGTCCGCAGCTGGCGCAAGGGCGCGGTCGACGCGGTCTACCGTTCCCTGGCTCTGGATCCCAAGACCGTGGCCGCCGAACTGACAGCCGCCGTCGACCGCATCGCCCGTTCGGGCGGCACGCCGCTGGCGGTCAGCGAGGGCGGCGCCCTGGTCGGCGTCATCCACCTGAAGGACGTCGTCAAGCCGGGCGTCAAGGAGCGCTTCGCGGACCTGCGCCGGATGGGCCTGCGCACGGTAATGATCACCGGCGACAACCCGGTGACCGCCGCCGCCATCGCCTCGGAGGCCGGCGTCGACGACTTCCTCGCCGAGGCCACCCCTGAGGACAAGCTGCGGCTGATCCGGGAAGAGCAGGGCAAGGGTCGCCTGGTGGCCATGTGTGGCGACGGCGCCAACGACGCGCCCGCCCTGGCCCAGGCCGATGTCGGCGTCGCCATGCAGACCGGCGCCCAGGCCGCCCGCGAGGCCGGCAACATGGTCGACCTCGACAGCGACCCGACCAAGGTCATCGAGATCGTCGAGGTCGGCAAGCAGATGCTCATCACCCGCGGCGCCCTGACGACCTTCTCGATCGCCAACGACGTGGCCAAGTACTTCGCCATCATCCCGGCGATGTTCGTGGCCTCGCTGCCGGCCTTGGGCGCGCTGAACGTCATGCGCCTGCACAGCCCGCAAAGCGCCATCCTGTCGGCGGTGATCTTCAACGCCCTGGTGATCGTCGCCCTGATCCCGCTGGCCCTGAAGGGCGTGAAATACCGCGCCATCGGCGCCGGCAAGCTGCTCTCCCGCAACCTGACCCTCTACGGGATCGGCGGCCTGATCGCGCCCTTCGTGGGCATCAAGCTCATCGACCTCGTGGTCTCGGCCCTGGGCCTGGCCTAAACAGAGCCATCGGAGACTCATCCGTCATGCTTTCGCATCTTCGCCCCGCCCTGGTTTCCATGGGCCTGTTCACCGCGCTGCTGGGCGTGGCCTATCCGCTGGCCGTCACCGGCGTCGCCCAGGCGGCGTTCCCCGTGCAGGCCAACGGCAGCCTGGTCCGCGACGCCGGCGGCAAGGTCGTCGGCTCCGCCCTGATCGGCCAGACCTTCGCCAAGTCGGAATATTTCCACGGCCGCCCGTCGGCCGCCGGCAACGGCTATGACGCCAGCGCGTCCAGCGGCTCGAACATGGGGCCGCTGAACGACAAGCTGATCGCGCGCGAGAAGACCGACGCGGCCGCCCTGCGCGCCGAAAATCCCGGCGCGGTCATCCCGGCCGACGCGGTGACGTCCTCGGCCTCGGGCCTGGATCCCGACATCTCGCCGGCCAACGCCCGCTTTCAGGCGCCGCGCGTGGCTCGCGAACGCGGCGTTCCGGTCGGCCAGGTGACGGCGCTTGTCGACGCTCAGGTGCAGCAGCCGCTCCTGGGCTTCATCGGCCAACCGCGCGTCAATGTGTTGACGCTCAACCGGGCGCTCGACGCCCGCTTCCCGAAGGGCGGATAGTTGCCGGCGGACGAACGCTCTTCTCAGAAAGAACCTGGGCGTCCCGACCCCGAGGCGCTCCTGGCCGCCGCCAACAAGGCGCGCCGGGGGCGCCTCAAGGTGTTTCTGGGCATGGCCCCGGGCGTGGGCAAGACCTACGAGATGCTGCGCGCCGCCCGCCGTCGCAAGGCCGAAGGCGTCGACGTGCTGATCGGCGTCGTCGAAACCCATGGTCGGCGCGAGACCGAGAGCCTGCTGCGCGGCATGGAGGTCCTGCCACGCAAGCCGATCGAGCATCGCGGCCGCGTCCAGATGGAGTTCGACATCGACGCGGCCCTGGCGCGCAAGCCCAGGATCCTGCTGGTCGACGAATACGCCCACTCCAACGCCGTGGGTTCGCGCCATCCCAAGCGCTGGCAGGATGTCGAGGAGCTGCTGGCCGCCGGCGTCGATGTCTGGACCACCCTGAACGTCCAGCACCTGGAGAGCCTGGTCGACGTCGTCCAGCGCATCACCGGCGTGCGCCAGAGGGAGACGGTGCCCGACAGCGCGCTCTCCCGCGCGGACGCGATCGAGCTGGTCGACATCACGCCCGAAGAGCTGCGCGAGCGCATGGCGGCGGGCAAGGTCTATGTGCCCGAGACCGCGCGACTGGCGGCCGACAACTTCTTCAAGGTCGAGAACCTCACGGCGCTGCGCGAGCTGGCCCTGCGCCGCGCGGCCCAGACGGTGGACGACCAGTTGGTCGCCGCCATGCGCGAGAAGGGCGTCGAAGGACCGTGGGCGGCGGGCGAGCGGATCCTGGTTCTGGTCAGCGGCGACGCCATGGCCGGTTCGCTGGTCCGGGCCGGTCGACGCCTCTCCGACATGATGATGGACGCGCCCTGGATTGTGGCCCACGTCGAGCGCACCGATCGACCGGCGGCGGGCGAGGGGAGCGCGGCCCGCCTGGGCGAAGCCTATCGTCTGGCCGAGCAGCTGGGCGGAACCACGGTGGCGCTGACGGGGGGAGACATCGTCGCCACCGTCATGGCCTATGCCCGGCGCCACAACGTCACCCAGATCGTCATCGGCAAGACGGTCGAGAGTCGTTGGCGCGAACTGCTGGGCCGTTCGCTGGCCACCGCCCTGTTGCGCGAGGCGCGCGGCGTGGCGGTGCATGTCGTCACCGAGGCGGTCCACGAGCGAGCGCCCAAGGTCGCCAGGCCGATCGGCCTGGGCGGCTGGCGGGGCTATGTCGTCGGCGCGCTGTTCGTGGCGGCCGCGACCCTGGGCGCCTGGGGGTTGGACGTCGCCTTCGATCGCGTCGATCTTGGGATGATCTTCCTGGCGGCCGTGCTGGCCGCGGGCGTGCTGCACGGTCTGAGGCCGGCGCTGGCGGCCGCCACGGTCGCGTTCTTCATCTATAACTACCTGTTCCTGGAGCCGCGCTACAGCCTGGCGATCGGCGCGCCGACCGACTTCATCACCCTGGTCGTCTTCTGGGCCGTGGCCTTGGCTTCGGGCGGCCTGGCCGGTCGGGTGCGCGATCAGGCGCTGGGCTCGCAGCGTCGCGCCGCCGCCGTGGCGACCCTGCTGGCGGCCAGCCGCACCCTGTCGGCCGCCACCGGTCGGGACGCCGTCGCCCGGGCGCTGGCCGAACAGGTTTCGGCGGCAGCCGGCGGCCGATCGATGGTGCTGCTGCCCCAGGGCGAAGAAATCGTCCCGGTCGCCGGCTCGCCCGACCTGGAGGCGCTGGACGCCGCCCAGATGGCCGCGGCGCGCTGGGCCTGGGAGAAGGGTGAGGCGGCGGGCTTCGGCACGGGCACCTTGCCTCAAGCCCGCTGGACCTTCTGGCCGCTGGAGGGCGCGCGATCCCGGACTGGCGTGGCCGGCGTCGAGGCCGGCGTCGCGCCGCCGGGCTCCGATCCCGAGCGGCTGGTTCTGGCGCTGCTGGAGCAGGGGGCGGTGGCGCTGGAGCGTTCGCAGCTGGCTTCCGAAGCGCTGGAAGCCGAAACCCTGCGCCGCGCCGATCGCTTCCGCTCGGCGCTGATGAACTCGGTCAGCCACGACCTGCGCACGCCGCTCTCGACGGTGCTGGGCGCGTCCACGACGCTGATCGAGTACGGCGACCGAATGAAGGCGGCGGTTCGCGACGACCTGCTGCTCAGTATCCGCGAGGAAGCCGAACGCCTCAGCCGCTATGTCGCCAATCTGCTGGACATGACCCGACTGGAGGGCGGCGGGCTGAAGCTGCGGACCGACTGGACCGACGTCCGCGACGTCCTGAACGCCGCCGCCGAGCGGGTGTCGCGCCGTCTGGGCGGCCGCGTGCTGTCGCGTGACTATCCGGGAACTCTGACCATGGTCCAGGCGGACGCGAGCCTTCTGGAGCAAGTCATTGTCAATATTCTGGAAAATGCCATCGCCTACAGCGATCCTGGCAGCCGGATCGAGATCGCGGCCTACGAGGATCGCGCCAATGTCGTGATCAGCGTCGAGGACGAGGGCAGGGGCGTCCCGACCGCCGAACTGGAGCGGATCTTCGACAAGTTCCGTCGCCTGGAGGAGCCCAGCGACCGTCACCAGGGCGCGGGCCAAGGGGCGGGTTTGGGCCTGGCCATCGCCAAGGGTTTCGTCGACGCCATGGGCGGCCGGATCGCCGCCGCCAGTCCGATCCATGACGGGCGTGGCGCGCGGATGCTGATCAGCCTGCCCAAGACCATCGCCACGCCGCGCGATCTGCTATGAACCACCCATGACCGCCGTTCGCCAGCGCATCCTCGTCATCGACGACGAGCCGCAGATCCACCGGTTCCTGGGACCGGCCCTGGACGCCGCGGGTTACGAGCCGCTGCGGGCCGACAGCGGCCAGGAAGGCCTGCGCGGCGTGGCGCTATGGTCGCCGGACGCCGTGGTGCTGGATCTGGGCCTGCCGGACATGGACGGCAAGGACGTTCTGGAAAAGGCGCGCGCCTTCTATGACGGCCCGATCCTGATCCTGTCGGCCCGCGATCGCGAGATCGAGAAGATCGAGGCGCTGGATCGCGGCGCCAACGACTATGTCGAAAAACCTTTTGGTGTCGGCGAGTTGCTGGCGCGTCTTCGCGCCGCCCTGCGCCAGAGCGGACGCGCGCAAGCGCCGAGTGGTCCGATCCGCGCGGGCGAGGTCGAGATCGACCTGGACAAGCGCCGCGTCACGCGGGCCGGTGAGGCCGTTAAGCTGTCGCCGCGCGAATACGACGTCCTGATCCGCCTGGCGCTGGGCCACGGCAAGGTCCTGACCCACAAGGAGCTGCTGACCGCCGTCTGGGGGCCGGCTCACGCCCAGGACACGCAGTATCTGCGGGTCTTCATTGGCCAGCTGCGCCAGAAGCTGGAGACCGATCCGGCGACGCCCAAGCTGCTGCAGACCGAGCCGGGCGTCGGCTATCGCTTCGTGGGCGACGACGCCTAGCTATCGGAACTGGAACCAGATCTCGAACTCGGTGTCCGGTCGCAGGCCGGCTGGCGGCGTCGGGAAAGGTCCGGCGCGCTGCACCGTGGCGATGGCCAGGCGGTCCAGCATCGGGTCGCCGCTGGTGCGGGCGATGCGCAGGTCGCACGGCGCGCCGTTCGGCATCAGGTGGAAGGCGATCTGGGCGCCGCCACGCAGGTGCGCGGTTGGCGGACGCCGCGCCATGATCATCCGCCACACCAGGTCCTGGTAGCGTTGCAGGGCGTCATCGGCCCGGGGCGGCGGTTCGGCGACCGCCGCCGTCTGGATCGGCGCCGGCGCGGCCGAGGTCGGCGCGGGCGAGGGGCCCTGGATCGGCGCGGCGGCCGGGACCACGGGCGCGGCCGAGGCGAGCGTCCCGATCGCGCTGGACTTTGCGGCCGCCTTGCTGGTCGTCTCGGTGACGGCAGGCTTCTTTCCGGGCTCGACCACCTGGCGGACGATCGGCCGCGGCGCCGGTTCCGGACGGATCAGGTCGACTGGCACCAGGCTGACGACGATGTCGGGCGGCGCGGGCGCCGGCGGCGGGGCCGGCGCCTCGAAGGTCACGAGCGCCAGTTGCGCGGCGACGATGCCGCATGACGAGACGAAGGCGACGCTCTTGGACAGCAAGGCCTGACGGAGCCCGACGCGCCGCCCGGCCATGAGGATGGCGATCGGGGTCATGGCGCTAGAACCTCGCGGTCAGCCCGACGTCGACCGAGCGGCCCCGGCCGGGGTCTGGCGCAGCGCGCCGGTCGCGCCATAGTCGCCCAGCGAGACCCCGCCCAGCGGCAGGTCGTAGCTCTGGTTGGCCAGGTTCTCGACCGCCAGGCTGAGCGTCATCGTCTTCCACTGATAGGCCGTGCGGACGTTCAGCAGCTGGTAGGCCGCCGTCTTGCGCTCGTTGCGGACGGGATCGACGCGATCCTTGTCGGCGACCAGCTCCAGCTCGACCGCGCTGGTCCAGGGGCCCTTCGCATGCTGCAGGGCGATCCGGCCGTTCAAGGGCATCTGGCGATAGAGTGGCGCGCCCGTGGCGCGGTTTTCGCCATGCAGGGCGCTGAGCGTCGCCTCGATCCGCGCCCGGCCGAAGGCGGCGCTAGACCACAACGGCGCCTGGGCCGAGACGTCGACGCCCCGGAACTCGGCGTCGACATTGACGAACTGCAGCTGCACGAAGCCGCTGGGCATGCCCATCATGTTGGTCAGGTCGGCGATCTTGCGGGCGTCGATGAAGTCGGCGACCCGCGTGTAGAACGGCTCGATCTTCACCCGCCAGCCGTCCTCGCCGCCGCCGGCGAACTGGACCGCGCCGCTGAAGGTGTCGGCCTTCTGGGGCTTCAGGCCCAGGTTGCCGACATAGCCGTTGCCGTCGCCGTACCAGCCGATCATCTGGCTGGACATGGCCCCGCGGCCCCAGGCGTACAGCTGGTAGAGGTTCGGCGACTGAGCCTTGCGGGCGTAGCCGGCTTCCAGCGTCACGCCGTCGGTCGGCGCATAGCGGAGCAGGGCGGTCGCGCCCAAATTGCCGTCATCGTGCTTGTGGTCGGCGGCGTTGAAGGCCTGGGCCGCCATGGCGTCCTTCATGCTCATCATGCCGGTGGAGTAGGGCTGCACGTCGCCGGTGTTCATCGACACCGCGTCGTGACGCACGCCGATCACGCTGGACAGCTTGTCGGTCCAGTGCGTGTCCAGTTCGGCGAACACGCCGAAACGGTCGCGGCGGCCATCGTTGACGTTCAGATAGGTGTTGGGACCCATCATCATGCTGCCGGCCACGGCCGGCCAGCTGTCGTCCAAGGCCTGGTGGTGGAACTCGCCGCCGACCCGAAGGGTCTGGCGGGCGTCCAGGGCAATGTCGGCCTTGGCCGTGACGCCGCTGGACTTGACCCAGGTGTCCATGGGCATGCCGCCGTCGGCGTCGCCGCCCTTGTCGTCCAGGAAGTTCATCTTGTGGCGGACGTCGCGGTGATAGGCGGTGACCTCCAGCGCGCCCCAGGCGAACGCGCCCTGATAGCGGCCGGTCAGCGCCCAGGACCGGTTCAGGGTCATGTCCATCCACTGGTTCGGAAAGCCCTCATAGGGCGAGTAGTCCAGGCTGCCCTTGACCGTGAACAGGCCGACGCCGGTCCGACGGCCGATCGTCAGCGCATGGCTGGTCTTGGCGTATTCGGTGGCGCGCACCCGGCCATCGCCGTCGCCGCCGCGATAGTTCCGGGCCTTGGCGCCAGAACCCGCGTAGGCGACGCTCCAGAGGTCGTTGGCGACGGTGGCCTGCATCGCGCCACCCACGGCGTCGTCATTGCTGCGGTAGAAGGCCGAGGCCTCTCCGGAGAACAGCGTCTTGCCCGGCTCGGCGAACTTGGGATCGGCCGAACGCGCGGCGATCACGCCGCCGATATTGTCGCCGCCGAAGCTGACCGGCGAGACGCCCTTGATCACCAGGACGACGTCCAGGGTCAGCGGATCGACGTAGGACAACGGCGGGTTCATGAAGTTGGGGCAGGCCATGTCTACCGGCGCGCCGTCGACGGTGACGATCACCTTGTCTTCGCCCAGGCCCCGGATCGACGGCAGGCTGGAAAAGCCGCCAGCACCCTGGGCGGCGACGCCGGGCGTGGCGCGCAGGATCTCGGTCACGTCGCTGGATGACGCCGTTCTGCGCGCGGCGGCGTCATGGTCGACGATGTGCGCGGACAGTCCGGCCGGGCCGAGGTTCGACGCGGCGGACGTGGTCTCGACCTCGACGTCGCGTAGTTGCAGCGTGGCCTGTGCGGCGGCGGGCGTCGCCGCCAGGGCGACGGCGATGGCCAGCCAGGAGGTCGTGGAGCGGTTGAAGGCGGTGCGGATCATGAGTGAGCATCCGGTCGCCAAGGCTCGTGTCCGCGGCGACTTTTTCTTGTTCGATTTCAAGGAATTTCCGGCGCGTCTTGACGCACCCGGCGTGACGGCTCGTCAGGGCTGGCGCGATGCGATCGGCGCGCCGGGCCTCAGCAGACGCCGCAGCAGCAGAAGCGCCAGCTGCTCGGCGACGGACCAGGAAGTTTCAACCGCGCGGATCATCGCGTATCTCCAAGGCTGAAGAAGCCTGGAGCCCAGACTAAGGCTTGCCGCGTCGCGATCTTTGCTCGGGAGCAACCCTGGGGCTCAAGGTCGATGGGGCTAGAAAACTGATATCCAGGGTCCCATTATTTCTGATAATATATCTTAGACGATAAATGGACCAAGAGCGCCCCTGTCGGTTTTCGCTATTCCGTGGATTCTCGTTGGAATGTTGGGTTTGCCGGAATTGGATGCCTGACGGCTCGCCTTTTCCCCCTGATTGTCTGGAATCCAATTTCAGACGCTAAGAGCGGCTGCGTCCCAGCGACGCTATCGCTATGTTAAAGTCTGCGGGCGCGCATTCCTGGGTGATGTGATGACTGAAATTCTTCCGCCGCTCCTACGCGAACAGGTAGCCGAATTGGCCGCTGAGATGGGCCAGACGGTGGAAGAATTTGTCGTGCAGACTGTATTGGCGCGGGTTGAAGCGGCTGCGTTCATCAAGGCGCGGTTCGGCGTATCAAAGCCCGGAGATCTCACGAGTTTTCTAGACTCAGCACCTGACAGACCACCCCTTCCTGGCGATGAGCTGCCCGACGAAGTAGCCGAGTGGGTCAATGAATTGAAGAAGACCCCGCGCAGCGAATAAATTTCCCCATAAGATAATGGCGAAGTACAAATTTTGCAGGGTAAATCACTAACCGAATTGTCTAATTAGATCTCAGCCAGCCTGGATATTGCTAGGTCCCGCCTGGCATTTGCAGTCAATCTTGCCCCTGCCCCGTCGATCCAGATTAATTTCTGACCGGGCAGCGCCAATTGCGACCATTGGCGCGGCTCCAGGAACACGACGTTCAGGCGTTGGTCGGCAACGCGAGGCCGCAACCTTACTTCATAGGTGCCGGGTCCAATGCTCTTCGGAAACGATTGAGATGGGCCTTCCCTCTTCACGCCATTCACTGGCCTGCAAGATCTTGTTGCCGAATGTAGAATGTTTCCAGGAATCGGTAGCGTAGGCGCCGATCACGAGCACGTCGGTCTTTCGGCTAAGCCCGCCACTCACACCACCACGCTCGACGACGGCGCGTTCGCAAGCCTTGCGCTGGCCGTAGATGAAGGTCCCTGTGAAACAATAGGTTTTGCCCGTAAAGGACAGCGTGGGAGGCGGATCGCACAGGGGAAGCGTCGATGGCTTCAAAACCTCTCCCAGCTCGAAGTCACGATTTGAGAAGCTGCCCAGCGTCTCCAGCAACGACGCCCTTTCCTCATCGTCCAAGACGCCGTCCGCCAGGGCTTCGTTGATACGCTCATAAAGCGTCCGGATGAGCGGCTGCTGACTGATCGCGACGTTGGCTGCGAGCCACTTCTGGAGAAACTCGGCTTCAGCTTGGTTGATATCGCCGTCTGCCGCCATGCCACGCGCGAGACCGATCAGTTCGTCGATCTGACGCGAGGCGATCCGATCACCGCCCAGGCGGTTGAGAAGTTCATCGTCCATCGTCATCCCCCTCTCTTCCACGTTCTATTGTGCGAAATGATCCCGCACGTAGGCCGCAACCTGGTCCAACGGAATCTCCGGCGACGAGGCGCCGGCGCGTACAACCAAGCGTTTGGTCGCCGGGCCATTCCCCTCCGATAGCGCGAGGTAGACCGGCGTCCGGGACCGTTTGACATCGATCCGGCAGATCACCTCGCCGCCCAGCATCGGATAGCTGACGGAGACGCACCCCGCTCTGAAGCTCTCTGAAAAGCGCTCCTTGATTAGGTTGGTCAGGTGCAGTTCGAACCGGTCGCGGACACCGCCGAAGCAGGCCACATCTTGGCCGATCCCTCGAACGGTCCCGTCATCCCGAACCCCGATCAGTAGAACGCCGCCTCTATGATTGCTGAAGGCGGCGATCGCCTTCATGGCGCTGTCCTCCAGCTTCTTATTCACAAGGCCCTGGCGTAGATCCCAGCGCAGTGTTTCCTTGAACTCCAGCCGTTCGCCTTCGCCTTCCGCGATCAGCATTTCCAGCGCGGGCCTTTCAGGCTCCCGCTTCGGCTGGGGCGCATTGGGACCGACCTCGATCAACGTATCCCGCCGCGCGAGAACGCCCTTCTCGAGCGCGCGCTCTACCACGACGCTGAGCACGTCACGCAGCTGCGTGCTGGTCGCCTTGAAACCGAAGGCTCGCGAGACGGCCTGAATGGCTTGATCCTCGGTAGCGCCGAAGTTTCTGGACACCACATCAACCAACGCCGCTTCGATCTCGGCGGGCGGCAGCATGTCGGGTCGACGCAAGGTCGGCGAGGCCGCTTCGCCACGGTCGCGCACAAGGATATCGGCGCCCGGAGTCGAGAAGAACTCCCCCTCCGCAACGATCCGGCCCATGCGGGCCGAGATTTCGACGGCGCGGCGTATCGCATCGCGAATTCGACCGCCCGCCCTGCCGGCACCCCAGGCGGTACGCATGCGCACGACGATTTCATCGAAGTGGATCGGCCCTTCGCCTTGAACGACGGCTTCCGCCAGTTGTGACAGGACTCCCGTCGGCGTCTCATGGATGTCGCCGACGACATGGGCCGGGCGCGTCACGACCGTCTCGACATAGGGCTGCGAAAGAGCCGCCTCTTCGGCGACGCTTGCAAGCCCCATTTCCGTGACGTTCTCACGCTCCACGGAAGTGATCTCGTAGGGCGCAAGATGCGTCGCAGCCGCGCCATCCCGAGCCAACTCGACCTTGGCGGCTTCAATCGCGGCGATGGTCCGCTCGAGTTGTTCCTGCGGGCGCTTGAACCAGTCGCCGCTCCAGATGCGGTGCACGATCCAGCCTTGGCTCTCCAGAACGCTACGACGCAAACGATCGCGGTCACGCGCCGAACGGGCACCCTTGTATGATGGTCCGTCGCACTCGATGGCCAGAAGATATCGGTCCGGATGATCCGGCGAGGCGACGGCGATATCAATGAACAGGCCCGACACGCCTACGTCCTGGTGAACCTGATAGCCACGACTGTGCAAAGCTTGGGCCACCTGGGCCTCGAAGACGGGATGCCGGTCACGGCCAATCGACTCCGCCAGGGACATCCGGCCCGTCCGCGCGAAGTGCATGAACAGTTTCAGCGCAAACACGCCTTTGCGCGTCGAAGCGAAGTCAGGGTCGATATCCTCGTCGGTCAGGGAGGCGAAGACCTCGCACCGCCGCTTGGCCCGGCTAATCAACACGTTCAGGCGACGCTCCCCGCCATCTTGCCCGACAGGTCCGAAGCGCATCGGCGGCTTGGCACCGAGCGCCGCGGGTCCATAGCCGATCGAGATCAGGATGACGTCGCGTTCGTCCCCCTGGACGTTTTCCAGGTTCTTGATGAAGAACGGCTCGGTCGGATGCAGCCCGAAGAAGGCCTCGTCGGCGGGCGTCAGCTGTCGACGCAGGAGCTCCAACTGCTCCATGATCGCCTTACGTTGCGCCGCCGAGAAGGCGACCACCCCCAGGGAAAGTTCCGGCGTGGTGCGAGCGTGATGGACAATAGCCTGGGCGACGGCCTTGGCTTCCACGGGATTGGTTCGCGAGGCACCGGTCTCAAATACCCCGTCCTTGATATGGTGGAAACGCAGACCCAGGCCCGATTGCGCCGTGAACGGACTGGGGATGATCACCAGCTTGTTTTCATAGAACTGGCGGTTCGAGATCGCGATCAGCGACTCATGGCGGCTGCGATAGTGCCAGCGCAGCATACGCATCGGCAGGCCACGCGCCGTGAACAGCCCTAGGATGCTCTCGATGTCGGCCACCTTGGCGGCGCCTTCGTCGTCGTCTCCGTCGGCCTGCCCTGTCATCTTCGAGAAGAAGGCCGTCGGCGGCAGCTGCTGCGGATCGCCGACCACCACCACCTGCCGACAGCGCGCAATGGCGCCCAGGGCGTCCACCGGCTGGATTTGGCTGGCCTCGTCCATAACCAGTAGGTCGAAAGTCAATTCGCCCGGCGGAAGGAATTGCGCCACGGAAAGCGGGCTCATCATGAAGACCGGCTTCAACGCCTGAACTGCGGGGGCGGCCTTCTGCATCAGCTGGCGGATAGGCATGTGCCCCCGTTTACGCGCCATTTCACCCTTCAGGACGCCCAAAGGGCCAACGGCGCCGCCAACCAACGGCGGGATTTTGCGATGATGCGCCAGCGCCACCTGCATCGCCGCCAGGCGAATGCGCTGTTTATCCAGATCGACGAACTCGCGGACGCGGCGGCCTTGAACCTCCCCATCGAACACCGCCAGTTCAGGATCGGCCTCGACCTGCTGCTCCAGCACCGCTTCGAAGAAGGCCTGTTCGAAATCGTCATGCACAGCGACGGGCGCTAGCCGGCCATCGTGCAGGCGCTCGACGATGTCGTTCAAACCGAGCGCGGCGGCCTGTTTGGCGCGCGCGCGATAGCTCACCCATGAGGTCAGCCGTTCGCCGCCGTCTCGCCAAGCCGCTAGATGGGCGTCTAAGATAGCAACCGGCATCGTCAACAGCTGTCCAGCCACGACAGCCGCCTCAGCGCCAGCCTTAAGATCGCCCAGCAGGGTACCGACGTCAGCTGTCCAGACATCCCGCGCCGCCAAGCTCGCCTCGCAACGGCTCGCCAGTTCCGTCCGGTCGGCGATCCGCGACGCCAGCGCACGGATGTCTCCGTTGGTCTCCAGCCAAGACGCCGCCTGCGATAGCTCGCTCCAGTCCGACGCCTCTGCATGCCATCGGGACCCGAACGCCGCGCGCCCCTGCGCGTCAGCAGAGACCAAAGCCGCGCGGCGGTCCTGGCCTTTCGACAGGTCATCCAGATCACGCAGGCGGTTAGCCAGCGAGGGCTCATTCTGAAGGCGCAGCGCCAGCAAGGCCCGATGCGCGCCGACGACGACTTCGCAAGCCTGAGCCAAGGCGGCAAGGTCGGCCAGCGCCGGCTCCTCCGCAGAGCCGAACAGCTCGCGACGACCGCTCCCAGCCTCGTCCCAGAACCGGTTGATCTCGGTCCGGAGCGTATCCAGGTCTCGCGCCAGCACCACGGTCAGATCGGCGATGCGTCGGCGGTCCGGGCTGGCGCTGACGATGAGACGGGGCTCCGCGCCGAGACCGCGTAGGCTACGCATCCACTCCACCAGCGCCGTCAGCGGTGCTCCCGCCGAGCGCTCTCCGCGCCAGTCGCCGCCAAAGGCGCTACGGCCGAACTCGGCGTCGTCCCGGATGAGCTTCAGGGCCGCCTGCCCACGCGCCAGAGTGTCCAGAAGCGCCAACTGCCGCGCCAATGGTGTCTTGGGGTCGGTCAGGAACGACCGGACCAGCCGATCTGCTGCCCGCCACTCGCCGCTGAACAGCCTGAGGAACGACGACCCATGAGCCGCAAGCACGCCACGCGCCGCCGCTAAATCGGCCGACCAGCCAGCGTCGCTGACGGCGGTACCGATCTCACGACGCGCTTCTTCCAGGGCTTGAACCGCGCTCGCGAGGTCCGCCGCTCGCTCAACGCCGCTATTCCAGAGATCCTGGGCGAAAGCAGTGGGATCCGCATCCGGTGCCGCGCCCACCCGCTCGCCGATCTGGGCCAGGTTCGCCAATCCCCTGATGTTCGTCGGTGGCGCCTGACGTCCCAGCGCCTTAGCAAGCCGGTGTCCATGCTCGAGCAGAGCCGGGACACGGGTGACGATCACGGCGGCCCGCTCGAAAGCTTCGTTCGGCATTGCCGGGTCGAGCGGTGCGAGTACTGTTCGATGCGGCTCCAGATCGACTGACCATGCCTCGCTCGAAAAGATCGGAGCCAGCTGATTTGTCAGCGCCGTATGCTCGACTCCGGTGGCGAGCAGATCGCGCACCACGTTCGGCGTGTTCCAGATCTCTGCCGCCAAGGCCTCGGCGTCGAGCGATGGCGCTTCGGCGAGACGACGCGCTAGGACCGCTAGGGGCTCAAGTTCGGTGAGCGTCTCCGGCTCGTCTGCCTCAAGCAGGCTTGCGATGGCGACATGCTCTTCACGCATGGCAATCAGGCGCAGGCAAAGCGCCGCCAGCCGCTCTTCGAGCCGGGCGATGTCCGTCGGCATCGCCCTGTCCAATTCGACGCCACGCCACAGATGTTCGCCTGGGGCGCCTATGTCGAGAACGCGTTCGGCCAATTCCCCCAGCAGCCGTGAACGCTCCTCGAACGCCGCCTTGGTCCAGGCTTCCACGCCGTCGAGGCGCAGGTAGCCTGGCTTGACCCCCGCCTGTCGCAGGCGAACGAGATGGCCGATCACCTCATAAGGCGTCAGTTGGGCCTCGCCGAGCGGCGTATGCAGCCGCTCCACGTGTGTGTTCAGTTGATCCCGAGCGTCCGCCAAGCGCGCATTCAGCGCATCCAGATTTTCTGCCTTCGGCGCGCCCAGTTCCCAGGTCCGACGAAGTTCTTCGAGGACGGCGCGCTTGTTGGCCTTGTTGCTGTGCAGTTCGAGGCAAGCATCGCCGACGCCCGTGGAGTCCAAGCGGCGCTTGACCACCTCCAGCGCGGCCATCTTTTCCGCGACGAACAGGACCGTCTTTCCATCGGCGATCGCTGAGGCGATGACATTGGCGATGGTCTGGGACTTGCCAGTTCCCGGCGGCCCCTGGATCACTAGGTCGCGACCGCGACGCACTTCTTCCACCGCCAAAGTCTGAGAACTGTCGCTGTCGACGATATGGATCATCTCCGACGGCGAGATATGGGCGTCGATCGGCTCGTCTTCGGACAAGAGGGCTTCACCTTCGGGGAAGCCCTCAGAGACCAGAGGACGGATCAGCGCGTGATCGGCCAGCTTCGCGCCCGCCGGCCAGGTCGCCGGGTCTAAGTCGCGATACATCAGGAACTTGGCGAAAGAGAAGAAGCCCAGAACGATATCGTCCGGGTCGACGTACCAACCTTCCTTCGAGGAGATGGCATCGGCGACCGCCGCAGCGTAGGCGGACGGGTCGAAGTCGTCGCTCGCCTCGAACGTCGGCAACTTCAGGCCGTGGACACGCTCCAAATAGGCTTCCAGAGACAGGTTCGCGGCGAAGTCCTCCAGCCGCGCTCGCAGCTTGAATTTCTCGGCCGCATTGCCGCGCTCTAGCTCGACCGGAACCAGAATGAGCGGCGCATATCGGACGGCGGTCGCATTGTTCGGATCAACCCACTTCAGAGTACCTAGCGCGAGGAAGAGGATGTTGACGCCCTGCTCCTCCTCCAAGGTTCTGGCGTCGTAATAGAGGTCCAGCAGCTTCTTCTGCAGGCCCGCGGGAGTCAGCCGGGTTTGGAGCCGTGTGTCCGCATGACGGTTGGCGACGCCGCGTGCATCGACCCCGTCGTCCTCAGGCTGCGCCAGTTCCGCGATCTCGATTTCATCATCGTCCTGATCTGCAGCAGCACCCTTGCCAGGCAAGAAGGTGAAGGCCTTGCCGTCCTTTACCAGCAGCCGAAAAACCTCGGACGCGCGCTCATCGATTACTTCGAGCGTCTTGGCGCTCTTTGCCGAACGCGGGATGTTCAGAAGCCGGTTGCGTGCCGAGAGATCCAGCAGCTCCGTCCTGGCGCGCTCTAGCTTCGCATCCAGCGGAAGATCGCTTTCGAACACCGATTGCCGCTCGCCCGCGACAGTTGCAGCAACATCAGTCATGTCCGCCCCCGTTGTGTTTCACTCTACGGAGGCGAGGTGCATCGTCTAGAGGGTTAACCGCAAATTGAGCATGGCCAAGCCTAGACGCCGCTCGCTCTTGAGCGGCTAATTCGATCAGGTTTCAGCGCTCATGGCCTGAAGCAGTCTGACCCTTGAAGCCAGTGCCACGTTAATGCGTGGACCAGTGCACATCACTAACCGCCTCTACTTCCCAGAGACGTACTTTCATTTAGTGTACCAGAGTTGAGCGACGAACTCGGTCGCAGACTTGTGTCTCTATGGATGTGAGTATGGACGACGCCACATCGGTTCCACCGCTGCACCTGCAAACTGTCGAAACTGTGTGCGATGAGCTCGTTTCCGGACGCTCAATTGGCGTTGGCCCTCAAAACACACCCTTCGCGCTAGATGGCGAGGCGTCTCGCTCGGTCCTCAACTGGTACCGCCAAAACCGCGCTAAATGGGGAAGCAACGTGTCCGGCGCCGACGCCGAAGCAATCGTTGCGGCTGCGATGGCGACGCCTCCAGTAGTTGCTCAAACGGTAAACCCAGCAGCCGGTAGTCGGCGGCGACTGGCCCTGCACAAACTCGAAGCCCATCGCTTCGCTGGGCTGCATGTTTTTGGCACTGCGTCTGCGGCACCGCCAAACTTTGTGTTCGAGCCAAGCCCGAGCGTTACCGTGTTTGAAGGGTGGAACGGCTCGGGCAAGACGTCCCTGCTGAATGCCGTGATCTGGTGCCTCACTGGCCAGTTGCTTCGACCTCAAAGGCCGCCTGAGTCCGGCAGCGAGGAGTTCGAATGCCAAGTCGATGCTGTCGGCGAGGGTGATCCCCCCACCAGCCATAAACTTAGCTCCGTCACCCCCCTCCCCGACCCGCAGACGTTTCGCCCCGATGGCAGCCTTCCAGCGGACACTTGGGTGGAGTTGACCTTCGTCGATGATCAGGGCGCACTCCTTCCGCCAATCAGACGAACACAAACGCGTTCCAATCGGGGTAAAATCGAGGAAATCGCGCCCAATCTCACACCTCTCGGCCTCGACCCCATCAGCGTCCGCCTAGCGACGACCATGCCTGGGATGCTGCAGTTCATTCAGATCGGCGCGACAAACGAGTTGGGCAAAGCGGTCACGGAACTCACTGGCTTGGCACCATTGGTCTCGCTAGCCGGTCACGCACGTCGCGTGCTTCAGAATAAAGTTCGAGGCGACTTCAAGCGAGATCGAGAACGCGACATCGAGAACGCTGATCTCGCGTTCAGCCGTGCGAGCGACGATTTGCGCACGTTGATCTCCAACCGCGCGGTACTAACCGGGGCTCCGGAAATACCACAGCCGACCGAAGACGAAGCCGAAGCGAAGTTGGCGGCGCTTAAGGTTCACTTTGAAGCGATTAGGACGTCGGCCCTAGAGGGCGCAAGAAGTGAACTTGGGGAGTCGTTCGACCCGAGTGATCCGACTGCATTCGATGATCTGGTTACAAATCTTGGACCTGCGCTCATGGAGGCCAAACGTTTCGGCGCAACTGAAGCGCTGACGCGGCTGCGTGGCCTGGCCGATCTCGACGAGACCCAAGTCGGCGACGTCCAAAGACGCGTCGCACAGGTTATAGCCGACGCCGACATCTTGTCCGCGCTAGCTGCCGCGCCACAGACAGCGGCTCGACAGCAACTCTATGCCCGGGTGGCGGCTTGGGAGCAGGAGAATCCCGACGCGGCGCGCGCAAACGACATGTGCACTGTGTGCGGGGAAGATCTTGAGGGCAAGATCGATACTGTCACTGGCGGCAGCGTCATGGCCCATCTAGATGATGCCCGTGGCGCTCAGTCCGCTCTGTTGTCCCAGACCCTCGGACGTTGGTCTCAGGCGACGCTAGCCGAATTGGCGCGCGACCTGCCGCTCGCACTGCAGGGCGAGTTATCGAGCGATCGCCTTAGCCAGCCTAGCGAAATCTTCGTTGCCGGCATTGAGCAGTTGTTCAAGACAGAGCCTTTCGAAGGCGCATTAGGAGCACTGAAGGGGCGTCTCCTTGAGGAGGCCAATCGGTGCCTTGTCGCGTGGCCACGCTTGGTCGATCACCCTGATTTCGATCTGCCTACCCGTGCAGGTACAGAACATCTCGAAACGGCACTCAGGCGACTGGGCCGAGCGATTCACCTTATCGGTTGGCGTAAGAACGCAGACCAGTTGGTCGAGGACTTTCGAGCCGTCGTACTTGGTCGCCCGGGCGACGACGACATCGCCGCGACCACGTTGGTGGCGCGCCTGATGGTTCTGCAGTCTGTCGTGGAGGGTGCTGAGCCCATAACGAACGCGCTGTCCCTATGCGATAGATTGAGCGAAGATTTGAACCGCCGTCGCATCGCCGAACGCAAGCTCAACGAGTACGTCGTAGCCGGCGCGGCGCTTGAAAAGGTGATCGCGCTCGGCGGATTGGCCGAAACGCAGGTCGAACAGCTTCGACGAGCACTGCAAGGCCAGGCTAGCGCTTGGCGGAGACGGATCTATGAAGGAGCCTTTCCTTCGACCAGGCAGGACCTCCTTTACGCGCAGATGAACAGCGCGGGACAATTGGATTTCCTTGTTGGTGCTAGGGGCGTGGCCGCAGGTGCCCAGCACGTGGCAAACGCCTCCGCGCTGCGGGCGACTCTGGTGGGCTTCTTTCTCGCCTTTTGGGAACACGTCCTCCTTGAGCGCGGCGGCCTCAAGCTCCTCGTGCTGGATGACCCTCAAGAGCTTCTAGATGGCGAAAATCGCCAACGTCTAGCAGATGCGCTTCCTCATCTCGTCGAGATCGGCGGCCAAATCTTTATGTCGACGTACGAGGCGCGGTTTGCGAGCCACATTGCAGCAAATGCTCGCGCGCTACCAGAATTCAAGCACGTTGCCGTGCTCCCGGTCAGCAAATTGCGCCCTACGATTGAAACGCCGCCCGCAGTGCTCCAACTCAATCGCGTCCAGGAAGCTTACGACGGCGATCCGGATGATACGGAGAAAGCGCAAGCGCTTGCCTCTGAAACGCGCGTGTTCATCGAGTGCCGCTTGGCCGACTTCTTCGATGATGCAGCCTATCCAGCTTGGGTCGCCACGACCCACAAGCCCACGCTGGCCGACCATTTGAATCGAATTCGCGGACTTGTCTCAACCCCGCCCAACGACCTATTTCGAACTCCGGCCTTGGTCACGATCGCCAACGAGGCGAACTTTCGAGATACATCGCCGACGATCCAGCTGCTCAATAAGGCCCACCATCGGAAAGAAGACATTCGCCCCGGCGATGTTGCCCCCTTAGCCGCTGCGCTACGCCAGATGCGCAAAATGGTAGAAGAGGCGCATCAGGCAAGCCGGATATGGCGCCGCGGCGGAGCACACGTCCCTGCGCAGAACGGTCTGCCGGACATATCAGTCGGCACCCGGCCGAGCTTCCGATTTCAGGTCCATCCAGACCTGGCGGCGTTTACGGCCGGGGCCCCGCACGGGGAGTCCCAGGCCAATTCCGAGACCGAGCTCACTGACGCGTGGTTCGAAGGCAAATCCTTTTACTACCTTCGAGCGGATAACTTCGGCTTTGCCGGACCTAGTGGTTGCATCGCCATTGTCCAGACCGTTCCATCCAGCGTCTCTGACCGAAATCTCGTGGTCGCAAGGCGCGGTCAATCGGTCTATGCGCGACGCCTCCTGCGATCAAGCCGCTCTGGCTGGGTGGCATTGGCTGCAGAGACGCCTGATCCAAGAAGAAGCGCGCCGACCCTCATGCTGCCGGAAGCAGAACTGGCGTTGCATGAAGTAGTGGGAATCCTATTCGATCCTAGTCATCCGGCCCCCGTGCGAGTGAGCGGTGAGGCCGTTCAAATCGAAGATGCTCCGGTGCTCCGACGTCTGACCAGCGCCTATCGGGTGCGTGAGGACAGCGCAATTCCACTCGCCCTCCCGCGCCAGATCGCACTCGGAGGTCCGGCTATTGGCTTGTCCGACCTAGGCTTCCACGAGGGCCAACCGGTTGCCCTCAACCTGGAAGACGGCACGTGTCTCTTCAAACGTGTCGGACCCACGCTTGGCGGATCCTTGAGCCACCTACGACAATTCGAGAGCCTAGGCGGTCTAGGGGCTTCTCTCGTCCTCTCTGTCGGGGAGTCAGAACCGCCGGAGATGCGCGTTCGTCACGCGCGCGCGGTGATCGGCGTCCTCTATCACGGATAGTCCGAACGCCCGCGCAGCCTTGCTCTCCGTCGTCGCGGAGCGTAACCTCATTGAGCCTTCGCGACACCGGATCCCGAAAAGGCAGCCTGAAGCGGAAGGTTGACACAATGTGCCGACCTCAAGCCCTGCGGTGTGACCTGCCACTGGCAGATTGCTAACCGCGGATACAGCAGAAGTTGCGCCGTGGAATGGCGATTTCCTGGGATTCCAAGCCCAGAAGCGAACGCCTCCTCGAAGCGGTGCATCGGTCTGCTGGAATAGCTCACGCGAAGTCACAGCTCGGGTCCACACCGAGTGGAAACTCCGCTGCTTGGCATGTCTCCATCTCTTCGTGGGATGGAGATCGCCTGCTTCAGGTCGAAGCGCGGATGATCATCTCGGCCGCGAGCTTGGCGCTGACACTTTCGGCGATCTTCAGCGCCCAGGCCCCCGACCGCTTCAGCCAGGCCAACGCCCCGGCCTCGTCGCCCGCAGCCAGCTTTTGGGCCGCGTTGTCGACCGCAGTCGCCGCCACCTCCTCGTCGGGCTCTTTGGCCTGCGCCTTCAGAACCTTGGCGAGTTCCTGCAACTGTGTGATGGCGTCGGCTGAGGTCGACCCCATGGTCGTCTGGGCACCGATCACGGTGGAATCCTTGACGTCCACCGTTCCACCCACGATGCCCGCAGTTCCGTTGTTCACGACGTTCACGACATGGTCTCCCAGCACAAAGAGGGTTGATCGGGCGTCCTGGCTT
Source organism: Caulobacter segnis (assembly GCF_023935105.1). NCBI lineage: Bacteria > Pseudomonadati > Pseudomonadota > Alphaproteobacteria > Caulobacterales > Caulobacteraceae > Caulobacter > Caulobacter sp. RL271. The sequence continues at coordinate 2,790,694 of NZ_CP096040.1, forward strand.
TGACGATCGACGATATATTGTTCCAGCACCGCGCGCACAGCCGGCCTGGGGTCGAGCAACTCCACGCGCTTCAGAAGCCCGTCGTAGTAGCCGGGCAAGGCATGGTCGCGGTGCCAGAGCGCTTCATGATGGAAGGCCTCAAGGTGCTCCCCTACCCTCTGCCCGAGCTGGCGCTGGTGCTTGGCGGCGTCCATCAACATCCGTTGCAGGCGGTCTGATTCAATCGAGCGCGGTGCCGGCGCGACCGCCCCGATCGACAGAGCCTTAAGGATCTTGGCAAGCGCTTCGGTATCGGCGTGAAGGCGGTTGAGATAGAGCCGCAGGCGCCGGGACTTGTCGCGTTCCAGCGTCGCGAACCGCGCCAGCAGCCAGACAGGAACATCGACGCCGAACTGGCGCTGATGCCAGAACACCACGTCCGGCTGGCCCCAAGCGACAGCCTGAGAAGTTCGTGCTTTCGCCGGGATGAGAAGCGGCCGGCCCGAATGCTCGATCACGACGCAAGGCTTGCCGGCGAGCACGAACCGTTCTGCCTGGTCGAGATGCTGCCCGTGGGGCGTGGTCGCGCGAGCATAGGCGCGCGCTAGATCGGCGCCGGCCGCGCCTAGGGCCCGGTTAGCCCCCCGCCCTATGGCAACATTTAGGTTGAGGATCGCAGCCACCAGGTCGGCCAGATCTGGCGAGCGTTTCTGAGGGCCGGTGGGGCGAACATCGAACCCGACTTCGAATTTACCCATCGCCAGGCCGTCAGCATAGAAGCGGCGATAGACCACCCGCAGAGACCAGCCGTCGCGTCCGGCCAGAAGGGCCTGTGGCAGAACGCCGACGAACCGCAGCCCTCGATCCACCTCGCAAATCAAAGCCTCGCCAAGCCAGCCGTTCAGGCCGCCGGAGGGGCGATTTCGCACCGCGCCGAAGGCGCGCAGGAACTCACGATCGGCCTCGGGCGCGGGCCAGCCCGGCGAAGGCAAACGCGCGGTCTCGGCCACGAACGGCCGCAGATCGACGATCGGAACTTGGACGGCAACCAGCATCTATGGGTGTCGAAGGACTCGTTTCTCGCCACCGTGGCACGGGGAGCTGGACCAACGCCATGGTGGAGTTTGACGGCGCGAGGTCTCGAAGTCCTCGCGCTGTTCGCCGCGCAGCTCAGGACCGTCGGAGATCAGGAGGCCGCCAGGAGCTTCCAGAATCGAGGGCCTAAGCCGCCCCTTGTCTGGATCGAACTGCGCCACCGCAAGGCGCGTCACGCCTTCGCGCTTGGCCTTGGCATCATGGATCAGCGGCTAGCGCCAACCAGAATCCAGATGCGGAGCCGCTGTCGGCACGCCGGTTCTATCCAGGTCGCGGGTCGTCATTACGAAGTTGACTCCGTTGGCCGTAAACGGATTGCCCAGGTCCACCAGGGCCTCAAGCAGGGCCTTGTCGTACTGGAAGAGAGAGGCAGGGTCCTCAAGGCTGCGGCGCATACAGCGCATGACGGCGCCGGCCACGATATCGGCGGCCTGGATGCACGGCTCCTCGTCCGAGCTGGCGAACCGAAGACTGGCGCTTTCTTCCAACCCGTAATCGGCGAAGGGCGTCCAGATCTCAGCGCCCTGCCCGCCAAGCGCTTCCATCAACGTCTTCCCGTCACGCAGCACGCTCTCATACTGGAGCTGGGCATGATGGATGAGCTGCAAATCCTTCACCTGCCGCCCCGCCCAGAGGTTGATGCGGGCGTAGATATTGGTGAGGCACTGCAGATTGGGCAAAATCCAGACTGGCCTTCCCCCCGGCCCGATATCGGCCAAGGGCAGGAAGCCGAGCGGATCGGCATCTGCGCGCCCTGCCCGGTCGCGCGCGAACATTGTCAGGATCTGGGTGGTGCGGGCGATCTCTTCATCACGCGTCTCCAGCCAGTCCCACAGCGTCTGTAGGGCGATGCGTATCTTCTCGATCGACGGCTCGCGACAGGCACCCATATAGGCAGTGAAGGCCGGCGCTGCGTCCCAGTCGGCAAGTAGTTCGGCCATCGCGTTGCGGCTGACCTGATCGACATAGCCGCCGTTGAGGTCGCCGCATAGCATGTGCTGAACTATGTGGATCGCCAGGAAATAGCGCTTATCGACAGCCTCGATGAAAATCGGCCAACCCTGAGCACGGAAGAACGCGATCAACGCCAGAGCGATGGGCGTCAGCCGTGTCTTCAGAGTTTTGGACTTTAACTCGCCAGGCGGGATCTTGAACTCAGCGCGGAGTCTCTCGAGCTCGGAGACAAGCAGCCGGGGTTCGCCGACGCCGACGCAAGCCAGGGTGAACAACCGCTGCTGGGCAAAGCCACCTCCTCCGGCCACGTCGCCTCCGTGGCCGCTCTCATCCAGGTAGAGCCGGCGCACCAAGGCAGGTGCCTGTGGCTCGACCTGCTCTTCGACGAATTTGGACACACCGCGCCCCCGTTTGGCTTGGTGAACGCTGAGCCGGTGTAATCAGCGCGGTTGGCAACCTTAGGACAACAACCGAACCTTCCCAAGGTCGGTGATGAGTCAGGTTCGTCCATCCCGAGCTGTCCGAAAAACGGACGTTAGTCGGCCCCCTCTTGAGGCGAGCCGCCCTCCCCCGGCTGACTTGAATGTGAGGGGTCCGGAAACCGTGTCGCGAAATCAAAGTCTCGCGTTTGGCGGCGCGGACGAGATTTGAGACACTGGCGACATGCTCATTGGCTACGCTCGCGTTTCGACTGCCGAACAGCGTCTCGATCTACAGGTCGATGCGTTGGTACGCGCCGGCTGCGAGCGGGTCTTTTCGGATCACGCTAGTGGCGGCCGGGGTGATCGGGCGGGCCTCGCGGATGCGCTGTCGCATTTGCGTGCCGGTGACACGCTGGTGGTCTGGAAGCTGGACCGCTTGGGCCGTACCGTCAGGCAACTGGTGGGCTTCACGGCGGAGCTTCGGGCGAAGGAGATCAACTTCGCGAGCCTGACTGACGGGATCGATACAGGCACGGCTGCGGGCCGGTTCTTCTTCCATGTCATGGCCGCGATGGCGGAGATGGAACGAGATCTCGTTCTTGAGCGGACCCTGGCGGGACTGGCTGCGGCGAAGGCACGCGGTCGGCTCGGAGGCCGTCCTACGAAGTTGACGGCGCAACAGGTCAGCCACGCGAAACTGTTGCTGGCGGATCCTGAGGTTAGTGGCGCCGAGGTCGCGCGGACCTTGGGTGTCGCCCGCTCTACGCTCTATCGCTCGCTCGAACGACCGAAAGGGTTGCCCAAGAAGCGATACAGGCGGCCATCCCGGATATTGGAGGCGCGACCCGGCAGCTAAGAGTCAGCAGGGTGCCGTCGAATGTCCGCAGCACTGGCGAGCAAGCGGCACATGGCCGTGCAGCGCGTCACGCCGCTCGAACCAAACGCCCATAAAGGTGCTCATCCACTGCGGTCATCGCCAGCAACTGGATCGTACAGGCATAGTCTTCTGCGACTTCTCTAAACCGTTGAACGGTCTCGACCGGCGCCACGACTGACACGCTTACGGCGCCAATTGGATAGGAGATGATCGGCGGGTTTGACGGCAGCGACATCTGGATGAAGCGCTCGATGAGCTCGACGTAGTAGTCGCTCATTTTGACACCCGCAGCTGTCGCTCTGCGCTTTATGGCGGAATGCGCCTTCGCCGGAAGTTTCAGCGAAAGGGTCTGCATTTGCTCAGAGTTGGTCCGCGAAGCCGACATAAGACCAGAATCGCAGCTTTTCGAATCGTCGTCTACACCTTCGCCTCAAGCCAAATTGGCCATCGAAGATACGAAGAGCGCTGCGCGGACGCGGGCCTTGAACTCAGATGGCCAGGCTGAAAACCCCTGCAACATTGCCTCCGTGGCTCGAGGATTGAGGTTAGCTAGGACCACAAAGAGAGGATCGGTGGCTGCGAGCGCATGCCTACGTGGCCAAACTCGTCGAGCCGAACGTAGAACTTGCGTCAGGCTCGCGCGTAGCTGTGAGCCGACATCCTGCGACACGTCCGAGGGATCGAACGCAAAAATTCGAGCAGCAGCTTCTATCAGAGAGAGCCTGGCATGGGCGTCCGCCTCAAGGGGCAAAAGCAGATCGAATTGATGGCTCCCTTGTATGGATGACCGCTGTTCTTGTTCGGTCACTAGGGCGTATGCCGGCACGCCAAAGTGCGCTGATCCGGTTTTTACGTTCAGCGCTGCTGCGAGCGTGAATATGACCGCTACTGCTGATGGCCAGTTTGAGGCTGCCGGATCCTCTAGCGCGGCCGCAGCCTCAAGGACTGCCTTTGGCAAGGTGCGCTGCGAACACGCTTCGAGCTTCACCGTGTCAAATAGTAGGGAACCGTCAGGGAGCAGGAGCTCGATGCCGTGCGGCCATGGCTTCAGCGCTTGCTCGTGTAACTGACAGGCGAAAGAAAGCGGATGGACCCAGGCAGATCGAATATAGGTGATGCCCTCCCCGATCAGATCTTCCAACACACACGCGGGACAAAAACTCCACCAGTCGCCTATCGGCCACCGCGGCGGGCGGAGGCCACTGGGAGGGCCTAACGCATTGAGCGCGAATGTTACTCGGTCGAGAAGCGGAGCGGCGATGGATGTACGGGCGACAATATCGCACCAGGCGGCTTCTGCCCTGCCTCGATCTAGCTGAGGAAGTGAGCACCCATGTAGCTCCAGGAGCTCGGAAACCAGCAGCCCGTGCGCATGAGCGGTTCGGGCAAGCCATGATGAACGAGCTTCATTTGGAAAGGGATCTGGCGCCCAAGCTAAATCCCAGTGGCGCTTAGAACTCACCGGTCATTATCCGATGCGCCATCTGTTGGCCTACCCAGCCGAGGGCGCACAGCGGAGCTCCGAAGAAGCTCTGGACTGATGTGTTCAATTTTTCGGTCGATCGCATTCCAAGCAGCGTTTCGAAGCTGCGCAAAAATCCTTCCAGGAACGCCTGCGGAACTCTCAAAGACGGCTTGAAGAAAGGCCTCATCGATCAATGTCGGGAGCCGGAGCGGGAATTCCCGTACGGCCCGTGCAATCGCAATGGCAGTAGAGCGTTCCACTCCCCAGGGGCGCAAAGAGAACTGCTCCGCCTGCTCGCGCAGTTCCGGATCGAGGCGAAGCAGCTTTCGCGCTTGTTCCCCACCCCGAAAGATCAGGGATACTTTACCCTGTTCTTTGAAGCGTCGGAGAAGGGCGAGGTATCGACCCTGCGCGCCCCTCCCCGCAAAGCCAATATCGTCCGCGTTGTAGATGCAGACGATGCGAACGTCTGAATTCCGCAAGGCTGTTGTAGTAATTTCGATCAGGCGCCAAACGTCACAGCGCCATGGCGATGGATGGCGTAGCGCTTTGAGCATGGATATCGCTATCCGCCGCTCCTGAAACGTCTCAGGGAGGGTCACCATCTTCACCTGCTCTGGGTGCAGTGCGACGAGCCGCTCCATGACTGTGCGACGGCCTGTTCCCGTTGGCCCTGAAATCAAACCGACGGGCATACGGTGTGATTTTGGATGCCGTGCGTACTCAGTCAGTCGTTCTATCGCTGCACTTGCGCCGGTATGCGGAACCCAAATCTCTTTTTGGCAGTATAGCTTGCGGTAGTCGGCGGATTCTGTGGCGACAGCTCGAGCCTCTGGAGAAAGGTGGTCAAACATCCAAGCCTCCCTCCAGAATGTCAGTCCATCTCCCCGTGCGGATTTCCAAAACTGGTGCGCGAGCCGGTTGGATCAGGCCGTGCTCTCGCAAGCGCTCACGATGTCGGTTCTGAGTCATTGTAGTGCCCCTGACCCGAACCTGGCCTCTTGCGGCTAGGACAGCGTCGACGAGCGGGAGGCCTGCTACAGGCTCCTGGTCGGACGCCCGACGACGTCTTTGTTCTGCAACTACTTCCCATAGCGCAAAGGGGGGGACGCCTGGATATCTGATCTTCAGGGGAACAGACCTGCCCTCGCCGTCTCGGATGAAGACTGCCGACAGATCGTTTGGATCAAACCAAGTTTGAACCCGTTTGTGCCCCCTAGCTTTTAGCTCTCTCAGGATGGGCGCCGAGTACTCGAAGGTTTTAATGCTTATGCCTTGTCGGCCTATGCAAGCGCACCGGGAGGGCAAGAAATCGCGAAAAAATGTATCGAGGTGGGACGGATACTGCGGCGAAAACCCGTAATCGATACTCTTTTGGGCCCACGCTTGTAGTGGCGTACAGCACAGAGAGCGATGTCGCGTATCGTGATATTCGAGGATTTGCTCAACGAGCCATCGCGTGAATTCGCCGATCGTGAGCGAAGCTGATTTGGCAGAATCGTAGCTGCCTCGCTCGATTGGGTTTGAGAACGTAGCCCCTGGCAGCATCCGCATTTTGCCTACGTACGTGCCGATAAGTCGCTCGATGTGTCCGCCGTACCAAGGCTCGCCAACGGGCCTCGTCCGAAAGTCGATGAGGTGCTCACTGCATCCCCTCCGGTACGCCGCAGACCTGGCGAACTCCGATGCTCCGTCGGTGAAAAGCGACAGAGGCTTCCCAGCGCAAGGCCAGACACCCGAGAGGCCAAGCGACTTGAGGTATTCAGCTTTAGGTCCGACAGCGAAAGCTAAAGCCCTCGCCACCGAGGTGGCTTGCGGAGGATCGAAAGTGACGAGAAATCCCGCGATCATGCGCGTGGCGACATCGATGACTAGGGTAAGCCAAGGTCGGCCCACCACGCTGCCTTCAGCGCTTATGAGGATGACATCGGCAGGCGAGTGATCGATTTGCCATTCTTCATTTGGAAGCAGGACTTCGTGCGATCCGGCCAGGACCTCTAGCCCTTCAGCCTTGCTAAGCTCTCCCCTGCGCTTGGCAATGAATCGCCTATCAAGCAGATTCAACCGGCGCTCGATCGTCGATCGTGAGATGGGCTCGAGGCCGTCTTCTTGACATTGCGCCTTTACTGCTCTCACCAGCTCCGAGACGCGTACCTTCTTGTTTTTCTTGAGATATGTCTTCTGTATCTCACGATCGATAATGGCCTCGGCCCGAGGATCAAGCTTTCGGTGCCCTTTGGATACGCCTGGTCGCCTTGGAGCGAGGCTCGATACCCGCTCTCCCTCCACGTACTTCTTTACCCACGAGTAGATCGTGGCCCGACAGCAACCCAGCTGGCGCGATGCAGCGTCAATCAGCTCCGCGCGTCTTCCTGGCGGCAGGGCCGCTATAGGAGCTATCCACCGAGCGCGTTCGGTAAGTACTTCCCACTCGGCATCGGAATAGGCGCTGAAATGTTTCGTCGTGTCCGCCAAAGGCACCTCTCCTTTGCAACTGCAAAGAACGATAGGCGCCAACCTCAGCGGACCGATCATACGGCCATGCGCAGAGATTTCCGCTCAAGCCGATCGGAGTCAAGGCGCTGAATTGTCTGGCAAAATTTTTGCGCTCAGATCGTTAGAATTCTGCCGTCCAGCGATTTGAGAACATTTCCCCGCCCCAGCGCATCGCTGGCGTTGCGCGCGGATCGGCTAAGCTGCGGAAATTTTTGGGGGATTTATTCTAAGCGTTTGAGGGAAACGACAGCCCCGCTTCGTGTCCCTGACACCTGTCCCTGACACCAATAGCTGCGAGTCGCAGCCCTCCTTGAATTTGTTGCCACGCCGTTCCGCGTTTTCGCGATTTTCTGACTCCAACCGTGCGACTGGCTGATCGCATCAGCTCCAGGACCATGGTCCTCGGCAGCTCGGTCACCAGCAAAAACAAAGGATCGCGAATTGCGTGCGCAAACACGCTTTGCCAGCCACTGATCCTGCTGTGACGATATTGGTTCAACAGCCAGGACCGTCCGAGCGGCTCATCTGCCTCCTCCGCTGGATCCGGAGGCTCTGCGAGCACCATGAGCGCGAGGCGGACATACAGCAGCCGCGTGGCGGCATCGACGTCGGCCAACCAGTCCAATTGCAACCGGTTCGAGCCCTGTAGCGATTTCCGGTCGAAGAGCGGCTGTTCGAATAGCGAGGCGAGCGAACCGCCACGCGGCTCCCGCCTGTTGGCGGCAAGGGCGTCCACGACGTCCCGAACCGCCCATCGGAGCCGTAGGCGATGCTCCAGCCGCTTTGCGCCTGTGTCGGCGCCCAAGGCCCGCCAAACGCGGAACCATGGCGGTCGCGTCGAAGCTGGCTGTCTCCAACATGGCGTCGCGAGGTTCGTTTTCGATACAGCCGGCTTCAAAAAGGGTCAGCTCGCTCGCGATCTTGATAGGCGAATGGCCGTGTGGCGCCAGCGGAACGCCGTGCTCGGCGCAGAACACCGCCAGCGGATGCGTCCAGGCTCGCCGAACATAAGGCACCCTTCCCTGGTCCATGTCGCGCTGTAGGCAGCGTGCGCAAATCGCCCAGCAGGCTGGCGGTCGCGGTCCAGGCCGCATCGGATGGGCGATCAGGTCCGCGAGCGGCACGCGCGCCAGAACAGCCAAGGGCACTCGTGTCATGGCCGCGAGCCGAGGCAAAAGCGTGGGATCCCCACGATCAAGCCCCGCGACTGGTCCGATCGGCGGTCGCCAAGTGTGCAATGTCGGGATGCAAGTGTCCAAAAGGACCTTCATCGGAGGACCGGGGCACCATCACTCCCCTCCCCCAAAGGCGCCGCCCCAGTCGTCGTCGCTGGGTGGCGGCGGTACAGCGCTCCGGCTAGCGAACTCAGCGGCGCCCTGACGATCGCGGACCAGTCTTTCGGCTTGGCGGGCAGCTTTCATTGAACGAGATGTGGCGGCCTGCACGATCTGTTCGGTCGCAGCGGTGGCGCGTCTCACGACGTGGCGACTGGCGCGACCTGTGTCGGCTTGCCCCCGCTGTCGACTGGCGGCCTTGTAGAGCCAATAGGTTGGCGCTGGACCTTCGATCGGGAGACGATAAGGAACCGTCACGTACCCCACGTCTGGCAGGTAGACGTAGATCTTAGAAAGGTCGCGTGGGTCGTACTTGACCCGCACCTCGCGAACGCCGGAGATGAAGGCTTCACCGATTTCCTGGCAATAGTAGTCTTCATTGAACGCCTGGAGGCCCTGGCGACCGAGCGTTCGCGTCAATTCCGGGAACAGATCTAGGCGGAAAGACCCCAGGTCTTCCGGAAACTCGGGAAAGCGGTCTCGGGTGGCGGCCTTCCAGGCTTCCAACGGGCTGACGCCGAGGGCGCTGTGAACCTGGTTGTGATAAACGCCCAAGATCTGATGGGCGAAATAGTCCTGTAGCTGGTCGAGCGTCAGGCGGGCCGAGCCCTTGCTGTCGTAGCCCCCACGCGCGGTCGGACTGCTGTGCGTGGCTCCTGGCAGGAGGCGACACTTCCCCATTAGCGTTCCAATCAGGCGCTCGATGTGGCCGCCAAATCGCACCCTTCCCGGCGGTCGAAGAAAGATCCCCGTGCCCTGGTTCTCCATCGCGCGCTTCAGGACGTTGGACGTGAATTCTTTGGCGCGGTCGCTGTGCAGCAGCTTAGGCAGGCCTTCGACCGGCCACTCGTAGTCGTAGCCGTGTTTGGCCAGCCAGGCCTCCTTCGGGCTGACGGCCAAGTCGAGCGTGGTCGCGACGCGAATGGTCGATGGCGCGTCAAGGCCGACATAGAAGCCCGGAACGATGCGCGAATAGACATCGATCAGCACGGTTATCCAGGCGCGGCCAATCGGTCGGCCCTGGTCATCGACAATGATGACGTCGGTGAGCGTGTGGTCGATCTGCCAGACGTCCCAGGGCCGCTGGACCTCGAACTTGCCTGGCCGCGGCGTGTGCTGTTCAGCCGCCTTGGCGCCGTCGCGCTTAGCGGCAATTTCTCGTGCCGGGAGCCGGTTGCGCCTCTTGATGACCGCGGCGCGGGTCGGTCGAGAAAGGCCCTCTCTCTCGCAAGCGTCACCGATCTGGGCGGTGACGGAGACCATCGTGGGCTTGGCAGTGGTCAAGAAGGTGCTACGGAGGAATTGTTCGATCAACTCTTCTTGGCGCGGGTGCAGTCTGGATCTGCTTTGAGGCCATCCGCGAGCGCGCGGCGCGATGTCCTCGATAGTTCCCCTCCCCTCTAGCCGCTGGATGTCGCGGTAGACGGTCGAAGCATGGACACCCAATTCTTCCGCAGCCAGTTCGACGTCGTAGCGCGACCGATTGGGTCGACTTCTGAGATCGCGCGCCGCGATCATGCGCCGGGACAGGAGTTCGAATTCCTCGTCCGACATCTTCGCCAGCGGCTTTGGAGGTGGCGGTCGCGTTCTCATCGCCCCCTCCTCCCGCGCTTCAGGTCCCTTTCGAACGCCAAGCGGACATCGAGAATGGCCCCAGCACTCAAGACGCAGATGACCAAGGGAGCTTGGGCGCGGCCGTCCCTAGGATCTATGACCTGGATGCCGGCTCGCACCAGCTCGATTTGAATAGCGCTGGCGGCCTTGCGCGGGGGCGCTTCTTTTCTTGCAGGCATAGGCTCTCCTTCACGATGTCAAAGACATCGCGCTTGCAGCGACCTCACCGGCGCAGAACATTGCTCGGCAATTAGGCCGCTGGTTGACAGGAATGGGTTGTCGAAGGAGAGTTCGAGTGTAACTGCTTCGACTCTCCACTCGACGTGGCGCACGAGCTTTGCCGGTCCAGGGCAAAGCTCGTTGTCGTTTTAGGGTGGCATGGTCGCGTTGCTCCATCGACATCACGCCGGATGCGTGAGTCTGAGCTGACGATCTTCCAAATTATTCAGAATCGCAAGTTATCGACCTTTCTTCGGGCGACTTTCGCTTGCGTCAGAAAGTATATCCGAACGGATATGTATTCTTTTATTTGCGAGATTTCCGTTCCATGGGATCAATTACCCGCCCCGCCCGCTCAGGCCGATAACGAGGGCGCCGAACATTAACATTCCGAGCGCCATCCCACCCACAAGCAGTCCGCCAAGCTGTAGGTCGTTTGGAAACCGCGGCCTTGGCTTAAAGCCGCGAGCAAGCGCGGCGTCGATGCGGGTGAGCTGCTCGCGATAGCTTCCGCCAGCCATCTTTCAATCCCCTGTGAATTCCCGGCTGGTTCGAGCCTAGCACACGTGAGAGGTGTTTACCCGACGGATGGGTAAGCACGATCCGCAACCGATTGTTGAGGTCGCCAATCTAGCCCTCTCTTACGTAGAGAAGTGAGGCGACTCATGAGCAACGACAGCTCCCAGATCCCAAACATCCAGGCCCTAGTCACAGTCCTGCCACGCGCCACACTTGGGATGGGCCTAGGACGGTTCACGGGGCGCGCGGTGACGCTCGCCTATTGCCTTGTCTTTAGCGCTTTAGCGCTGGCGGCTTGGGCCTGGCTTACAGGTAGCCTGCACCCGTGGGCGCGCCTGGCAGGGAAGGTGTTTTTGGTCATCGCCATGCTCAGCATGCTTGTGAGCGTTCTCGTTCTGGTCACCCAAATGATCCTGCGCCTGAGCGAAGAGCCCAATCCCACCCTACGCCTCCTAGATGAGGACTGGGCTGGAGAGCGGCGGCTGATCGAGATGCTGCGAGCTTACCCAGTGGATGTCCTGGAGCCTCTTTCGCGCAGGTTGAAGGTGGAGATCCAGTTGCTGGAACGAGCCATTCCTCGCGCCAATCTCTTAGGGGCCCTCTGTACGGGCGTGACGGCACTCTGGTTGGCATTCGCGCCACCCGCCGGGCCGACGTCAACACCGACACCTGCTCGATCCGCAGAGCAAGCCAAACCAGAGTCCGCATCACCCGATACGGTCAAGATCCTAGTGGCGGCCCTGGCAGTGAGCGGAGTACTTGCCGCGCTGTTGCAAAACCCGGCTGCCGGGAAACTCATGCGGCTAGAACTGTTGGTCGCCGAGGCCTGCCTTGGCGAACGGTCGGGAGCGCCTTGTCTGAGCCAAGCCCCTGCGCGCCAGACGTGGCGACAAAAGCTCAAGGCTGAAATTGGCCGCATATCCTGGCTGCAAGCGCTGGCCAAGTGGATAGAGGCCTGTGGCTCAGCGGCGAAAACGGATGCCAACGTGGTCTAGAGAATTCCGGGCATTGTAGGCTTCGACAAGGTCCCTTTGGGGGGGCACGGTAGCGGCTCGGCGTTCCACGCAGCAGGTCAGTCATGCCAAATTGCTGCTGGCGGATCCGGCGGTCAGCGGCGCCGAAGTCGCGCGGACATTGGGCGTCGCCCGTTCGACGCTCTATCGGTCGTTGGACCGTCCGAAGGGATCGCCGAAGAAGCGCTACAAGCGGCCGTCGCACATATTGGAGTCGCGACCAGGGACGTAGGAGTCAGTCGCGCAGATGGAGTCGGCGTTATGCCCCGTCTCGTTGCGCATTCGGTTCTACGACCTAGGAGTCAGTGACACTTCGGTTTTCGCCGTCTTTCAGCCTCCAACTTCCGATCTATCGAAGCTTGGCATTGCATGTCGCGATGGCCCCTGCGTCGGAGATCGTGGCGTGGCTATAGGTTTTTCCCTGCTTGAACGGGCGCTGGCGCCGATCGTCCGGTCCGGAACGCTGGAGATGATCGGACCGTCGGGCGAGCGTTTCGTCCTGGGCGACGGCTCGGGGCCGCGCGTGGTCGTGCGCCTTTCCGATCCTGGCGCCGCGTGGGCGTTGTTGCTGGATCCGGATCTCAGCACCGGCGAGCTCTACACGGATGGCCGACTTTCGATGGTGTCGGGCGACATCCTCGACTTCCTGGGCCTGATGCTCCGCAACGCCGCCGAGGCGCCGGCCTCTCTGCCCGTGCGCGTCGTCGACCGCGCCCGCACCGCCGTTCAGCTTTGGCGACAGCGCAACGAGCCCGGCCGCTCGCGGCGCAACGTCGCCCATCATTACGACCTGGGCGACGCGCTCTACGGCCTCTTCCTGGATCCGGACTGGCAGTATTCCTGCGCCTATTTCGAGCATCCGGGCCAGAGCTTGGCCGACGCCCAACTGGCCAAGAAGCGGCATGTCGCCGCCAAGCTGTGCGTCGAGCCGCATCATCGCGTGCTCGACATCGGCTGCGGCTGGGGCGGATTGACGCTGTACCTGGCCCGCGTGGCGGAAGCGGCCAGCGTCCTGGGCGTCACGCTGTCCACCCAGCAGATAAAGCGGGCCCGCGAGCGGATCGACCCGGCGCTGGCGGCCAAGGTGCGGTTCGAACTGACGGACTATCGCGCCGTCGAGGACCAGTTCGACCGGATCGTCTCGGTGGGCATGTTCGAGCACGTCGGCCTTGGCCACTACGACGAATTCTTCCGCACCTGCCGGGCTCGACTGGCTCCGGACGGCCTGATGCTGCTGCATACGATCGGCTGTTCGGACGCCCCCAGCGTCACCAATCCCTGGATCACCAAGTACATCTTTCCTGGCGGCCATCTGCCCTCGCTCTCCGACATTCTCAAGGCCGTCGAGCTGCAGGGGCTGATCGTGACGGACATCGAGGTCCTGCGCCTGCACTACGCCGAGACGCTGGCGGCCTGGCGCGCCAACTTCCATGCGCGGCGAGACGAGGCGGTGCGGCTTTTCGACGAGCGTTTCTTCCGGATGTGGGACTACTATCTGGCCATGTCCGAGGCGGCTTTCCGGTTCGAGAACGTGGTCGTGTTCCAGCTGCAGATCGCGCGCCGCCAGGACGCCGCGCCGCTGAAGCGCGACTATGTGCGCGACGTCGAGGATCGCCTGCGCGCCCGCGAAGGAACGTCATGAAGCTGCTGCTGGTCGAGGACGACGCGATGCTGGGCGCGGCGATGAAGCGAGGCCTGGAGAAGGCCGGCTACACCGTGGACTGGGCTCGCGACGGCGAGGAGGCGCTGGGCGGGCTGCTGGCCCAGGGCTACGCCAGCGTGATCCTGGACCTGAACCTGCCGCACCTGGACGGGCTGGACGCGCTCAAGCAGCTGCGCGCGCGTCGCGACACCACGCCGGTCATCATCGTCACCGCCCGTGGCCGCGGCGATCAGAAGATCGACGGCCTGGACGCCGGCGCGGACGACTATCTGGTCAAGCCGTTCGATCTGGACGAGCTGCTGGCGCGGATTCGCGCCCAGATCCGCCGCGCCGAAGGGCGCGTCAACGACCTGCTGCGGGTCAAGGACGTCACTCTGGACATCGGCGCGCGGCTGGTTCGCCGAGACGATGTCCCTGTGCAGCTGACCGCCAAGGAGCTGAGAGCGCTGGACCTCTTGATGCGCCGCGCCGGGCGCTTCGTCAGCAAGGACGACCTGGAGAACGCCCTCTATGACGCGGCCGGCGGGGCCGAGAGCAACACCATCGAGGTGACGATCTACGGCCTGCGCAAGAAGCTGGGTGCGGACTTCATCCTGACCGCCCGCGGGCTGGGCTACATGGTGGGTAAGTGAGATCGCCTAAGCGAACCTCCCGACGCGTCTCGCTCACCGGACGGCTGTTCGGGCGGATGACCATCCTGCTGCTGACCATCGTCGTGACGGTGTGCGCGATGATGTTCTGGACCACGCGGGCCGAGGTCGACAAGGTCTATGACGGCCAGCTGATCACCGGCGCGAACGTGCTGCGCGCCCTGATGACCGACGAGATCAAGGAGCGCGGCCAGGACATTCCTTCGGACGCCACGCTGGAAATCGGCGACGAGTGGCTGAGCGCCGAGGATCGCAAGGCGTTCGACGCCTATGCCGACTGGCGGATGTTCCGCGTCTGGCGGGAGGACCGCTTGGTCCTGGGTTCGGACACGGCCCCTCGCCTCCCCGCGCCGCCACGCGACCAGCAGGGCTTCCAGACCAGCCGGGTCGGGAGCAAGACTTGGCGGATCTTCAATCTGCCCGTCCACGAGGCCGGAGTTGTCATCCAGGTGGGCGAGCGGACCAGCATCCGCTCCGTGCTGGTGCGGCGCGTCCTGCTGGAGCTGGCCATCCCGCTGCTGCTGGTCCTGCCCGTGATGCTGGGGCTGATCTGGCTGGCGCTCAACGACGGCCTGCGGGCGGTGCGCGCGCTGGTGAGCGCGATAGGCGGACGCGGGGCGCGGGATCTCAGCCCGCTCGACACCGAGGCCTGGCCGGTCGATCTGCGGCCGTTGGCGGAATCGGTCAACGACCTGCTGTCGAGACTGGAACGCAGCTACGAGCATGAGCGCCAGTTCATCGACAGCGCCGCCCACCAGCTGCGCACGCCGCTGGCGGCGCTGAACCTGCAGGCCCAGCTGATCTCGGAGGAAGACGATCCGGTCGAGCGCGCCGCCCAGGTCCGGCAACTGCGCGAAGGGGTGGCGCGGGCCAGCGAGCTGACCGAACAGTTGCTGACCCTGGCGCGCCTGGGCCCCCAGATCACCCGCGACCTGACCACCGATCTTCGCGCCGAGGCCACGGCGGCGCTGGCCGAGATCGCCGTGGTGGCGGCCGCCAAGGGCGTGGCCCTGGCGCTTGAGGGCGAGGCCTGCGCCGTGAAAGGCGACCCCGCCCTGGCGCGTCTTGTCCTGGCCAATCTCATCGAGAACGCGGTCACGCACGCGCCGGCCGGCTCGGAAGTCCTGGTGCGGCTGTCCGTCGACCGGCGCTTCGGCTGGGTGACGGTCGCGGACCAAGGACCCGGCATCCCTCCCGCCGAACGCGGCCGCGTCTTCCAGCGCTTCTTCCGGGGCGCGAACGCCACGGGCCTGGGCTCGGGCCTGGGCCTGGCGATCGTGGAAGAGGCCGCGCGCGTCATGAACGGCCGCGTGTCCCTGGACGACCGCGACGACGGCGAAAGCGGCCTGGAAGCCTGTCTGGGCCTCCCGAGAGCCGACGCCTAAGCCCCCGATCCGGGGCGCGCCGCCACAAAGCCCCGGCTTCGCCCTCTTTGCTTCAGCTTCGCCTCAGCTTGCGGGATCACACATCGCCGCGAGTTGGAGCGGCGCATGCAAGTTTTCTGCGATTTCGACGGCACGATCGCCAAGGTGGATACGACCGACCTGGTGCTGACCCGGTTGGCCGATCCTAGTTGGGAGGATCTCGAAGGGCGCTGGAAGCGCGGCGAGATCACCGCGGCCGAATGCATGCGCGGCCAGGTCGCGCTGATCGGCGGCGACGACGCGGCGCTGGACGCCGTGCTCGACAGCGTGGAGCTGACCGACGGCTTCGTTTCGTTCGCCGCCTGGTGCCAGGCCAACGCCGTGCCCCTGACGGTGGTCAGCGACGGCGTCGACTACTTCATCGCGCGGATCCTGGGCCGCCACGGCCTGGGGCACCTGCCCGTCATCGCCAACCGCCTGGCGGGCGAAGCGACCGCCAGGCGGCTGGAGCAGCCCTGGTCCCGCGCCGGCTGCGCGGCGGGATCGGGCGTCTGCAAGTGCCAGGCCGCCGCGCGGGCCGAGGGCGGCGAGGACGTCCCCCTGCTGGTCTTCATCGGCGACGGCCGTTCGGACTTCTGCGTCTCCGGACGCGCCGACCTGCTGTTCGCCCGCGACGCCCTGGCGGACTACGCCCGCTCGCGCGCCATGCCGCACCACGAATTCAGCGACTTCCACACCATCACCGCCACCCTGGCCGGGGCGCGCCAGCGCCTCGTCCGGCGCGCGGCCGTCTGAACGGAGCCCTCCCATGTACGACGCCTCCTCCCCTGCCCTCGACGAAGACAGCCTGCGCGCCCTTGAGGCCCAGTACTGCTCGTACGGCGACACGGTTCACTACCTGCCCGACCCCAAGTTCTTCACCGGCTGCGACGGCTCGTTCATGTACGACGCCCGTGGGCGCGAGTACCTGGACCTGCAGATGTGGTACTCGGCCGTCAATTTCGGCTACCGCAATCCGCGCCTGAACGCCGCCGTCCACCATCAGCTGGAGACGCTGCCGCAGGTCGCCAGCCAGTATCTGCATCGTGAAAAGGTCGAGCTGGCCGCGATGATCGCCCAGGACGCCGAGCGCAAGTTCGGCCGCAAGGGGCGCGTCCACTTCAACGTCGGCGGGGCCCAGGCGGTCGAGGACTCGCTGAAGCTGGTCCGCAACGCCACGGGCGGCAAGCAGCTGATGTTCGCCTTCGAGGGCGGGTATCACGGCCGGACGCTGGGCGCCTCGGCGATCACCTCGTCGTACCGCTATCGCCGCCGCTACGGCCACTTCGGCGACCGCGCCCAGTTCATCGAGTTCCCCTACCACTTCCGCGGCCCCAAGGGCATGAGCAAGGAAGAGTACGGCCACGCCTGCGTCCAGAAGTTCGCCCGCCTGTTCGAGACCGAATACAACGGCGTGCTCGACGTGAAGACGGGCCAGGCCGAGTACGCGGCCTTCTATGTCGAGCCCATCCAGGGCACCGGCGGCTACGTCATTCCGCCGATGAACTTCTTCGTCGAACTGAAGAAGGTCCTCGACCAGTACGGCATCCTGATGGTGGTCGACGAGATCCAGATGGGCATGTTCCGGACGGGCAAGCTCTGGTCGATCGAGCATTTCGGCGTCGAGCCGGACGTCCTCGTGTTCGGCAAGGCCCTGACCAACGGCCTCAACCCGCTGTCGGGCGTGTGGGCGCGCGAAGAGCTGATCAATCCCGAGATCTTCCCGCCGGGCTCGACCCATTCGACCTTCAATTCCAATCCGATGGGCACCTCTGTCGCCCTCGAGACGCTGAAGATGGTCTCCGAGGTCGATTACGGCGCCCAGGTCATGGAAAAGGGCGCCTACTTCCTGGAGGGCCTGAAGGAGCTGCAGAAGCGCTGGCCCCAGATCGGCGACGTCGACGGCCTGGGCCTGGCTCTGCGCGCCGAGATCTGCGAGGCTGACGGCTTCACGCCCAACAAGGCGCTGCTGAACCGCATGGAAGAGGTCGCCATGTCGGGCGAGCTCGAGGTCGACGGCAAGACCATGGGTCTGATCCTCGACGTCGGTGGCTACCACAAGAACGTCATCACGTTGGCGCCCTCGCTGGAGATCAGCAAGGACGAGATCGACCTGGCCCTGAAACTCCTGGATGCGGTGCTGCGTCGGTGCGTCGACTGAGTGATAGACTGACGCCGGTGCTCCTGGACCTCGACGGCGCGTTCGAGGACCAGGGCGTCCTGGTCGAAGAGGCCCTGGCGGCCGGCGGCGATCAGGTCGCCGCCCGCGACCTGGGCCCGGCCTTGCGCCTCTGGAGTCGCCCGCCGGCCCTGGACGCGCTGCGCGATCGCCTGAGCCGCGCGGCGCCGTCCGGGCCCAGCCTGGTGTTCACCGGATCCGGCGACTTCCACCATGTCTCGCCGCTGTTGATCGAGCGCGCGATCGCGGCCTCCTGGAGCGGCCCCGTGACGGTCCTGCACTTCGACAACCATCCCGATTGGGTGCGGTTCGAGAACGGGCTGCACTGCGGCTCCTGGGTCGGGCGCGCCGCGCGCCTGCCCGGGGTGGCCAAGGTCGTGACGGTCGGCGTCTGCAGCCGCGACGTCGAACGGCCGACGCCCAAGGGCGCCCACCTGGATCTGATCGAGGACGGGCGCCTGGAGATCTATCCCTATCGCGCGCCCGACGGCGGGCCCGCGCTAAAGGTGGGCTCGGTCACGCGACCGACCGTGGAAAGCCTAGGCGAGGCGGCCTTCGTCGACCTGCTGGCCGCGCGCATCGAAACCGACGCGGTCTATGTGACGATCGACAAGGACGTGCTGCGCACGGCCGACGCCGCCACCAACTGGGACCAGGGCCGCACCAGCCTCTCGTTTCTCGAGGCCATGCTGACGCGTGTTCTGGATGAACACCGGCTTATCGGCGCCGACATCGTCGGGGACTGGACGCGGCCGCGCTATGGCGGCGGTCTGACGGCCGCGGTCCTCAAGCAGGCCGAGGCCCTGCTGGACCAGCCCTGGACGGCGCCGGCAGACGCGGTCCGACAGGTCAACGAAGGTGTCAACCGGCGTCTGCTGCGCCTTTTCGTGCAGATGGCCGCGTGACCAGTCCGGTCGTCTCCGCGGCGGGGTTGCTCGCCTTCTGCGTCGCCGCCGAGATCGCCCGCGAGCTGTGCTTCAAGGCGGCGGCCAACGACGCCCATGACGCGCCGAACTACGCCCTGGCGCTGGCGCTTCGGCCGATCCTCTGGCTGGGCCTGGCCTTTTGGATCAGCGAGGCGATCTGCCTGGTGCTAACCTTGGAGAAAGTCCCCCTGTCGGTGGCCTATCCGATTACCAACCTGCCCTATGCGGGCATTCCGTTGGCCGGCGCGCTGCTGTTTCGCGAACGGCTGACCCGCGCCCAGGTGGCCGGCGCGGCGCTGATCACCGCGGGCGTGGTGCTGGTGGGAGCGTCGGGCCTATGACGCCGATCGACCGCAGTTTCCGCCTGCCGTCCGACAGTCGACGCGGCGTCTTGCTGATCCATGGCCTGACGGGCGCGCCGGACGAGATGAAGTTCCTGGCCAAGCGCCTGAACCGGCGGGGCTTCGACGTCATGGTTCCGCAGCTGGCGGGCCACGGCGCCGACATGGCCGCGTTGCTGCGCAGCAGCTGGCGCGACTGGCTGCGGTCGGTGACCGACGCCTACGACGCCTATCGCCGCGAGGTCGACGAAGTCTTCGTCGCCGGGATCTGCGTGGGCGGCGCCCTGGGCCTGGAGCTGGCGGCGCTGCGGCCGGACATCGCCGCGGCCGCCGTCTATTCGATGACGTTCGAGTACGACGGCTGGAACATGGAACGCTGGATGAAGGGCGCCTACCTGATCCAGGCGGTCGCCAACCTGCCGCTGATCCGCCACATCAGCTTCGCCGAACCCTATCCCTACGGCCTGAAGGACGAACGGCTGCGCGAGCGCGTCGCCAAGGCCCCCGAGGGCTTCATCGAAGGCGCGCTCGATCGCCTGCCGTTCGGGGCGCTGTTCCAGATGTACCGCCTGGGTCGCCATCTGGAGCGGGTCGCCGACCGGATCGCCGCGCCGTGCCTGATACTGCACGCGCGGGAGGACGACATGAGCCATCCCCGCAACGCTTCGAGGCTTAAGCGCGCCCTGGGCGAGCGGGCCGAGGTCCGGCTGCTCGAGGACAGCTATCACATGATCCATGTGGACCGGGAACGCGCCCTGGTCGCCGAACAGACCGGGACCTTCTTCCTGAGCCACTCGGCCCTGGAGCGCGGCGATGCTTGAGAGCCGCGTCGTCGAGACCTTGGCGGCCGTCGATCGCCAGGCGTGGGACGCGCTGTTCCCGCACGAGGTCGAGCGCTACGACTATCTGGCCGCCGTCGAGGCCGCGGGCCTGGAAGGCTTCGGCTTTCGCTACGTGCTGGTCGAGAAGGATGGACGGCTGGTCGCGGCCGCCCCGGCCTTCATCACGCGCTACGCGCTGGAGACCACCGTCGACGGCGCCGCCCGGTCTTTTCTGCGCGGCCTCGGCAAGATCGCTCCGGGTCTGGTCGCTCTGCGTCTGGCGTGCCTGGGCTCGCCCTGCACCGAAACCGCCCAGCTGGGTCTCGCGCCCGAGATGCGCACGGGTCCGGAGCGCGACGCCCTGGTGCGGACGCTGATGTCGGCGTTGGAGGAGGCCGCCCGGCGCGACCGCTGCGGCCTCGTCGCCGTCAAGGACATCCCCGTCCCTCAGGCCGACGCCTGGGACGCCGCCCTGGAGCGGCTCGGCTACCACGGCGTTCCAGGCCTGCCGCTGGCCGATCTGGCGATCGACTTCCCCGACATCGACGCCTATGTGGCCCGCCTCTCCCCGGCGACGCGCAAGGACATGCGGCGCAAGCTGCGCGCCTCGGCGTCGGTGCGCACCGAGGTGCGTCGCGACCTGACCGGCCTGGAAGACCAGGTCATGGCGCTGTACGCCGAGACCCACGCGCGCGGCGACCTACAGTTCGAGACGCTGACGCCAGCCTATTTCACCGGCGTTCTGGCGCGTATGGGCAAGCGCGCCGCCTGCGTGCTGTACGTCGTTGACGACCGCCTGCTGGCCGCGAACCTGGTGCTCATCGACCAGGGGATTCTGCTCGACAAGTTCTTCTGCATGGCCGAGGCGGGGCGCGCGCATAATCTCTATTTCCTGAGCTGGTTCACCAACATCGGCCTGTGCCTGGACCTGGGACTGACGCGCTATCAGAGCGGCCAGGCGGCCTACGCCAACAAGCTGCGGCTGGGCAGCCGGCTCACTCCGGTCACGATGCGCTTCCGGCACCGCAACCGTCTGGTCGACGCGGTCCTGCGGCTGGCGTCTCCCTGCTGGCGCCCGACGTCCCCGAAGCGTCCGCGCCGCCGCCGCCCGCGCCCTCCCCCGCGCCCCCGACCTTGCGGGCGCGCTGGGCCAGGCGCCTGCTGTTCCTGGCCCTGCCCCTGCTGGGGCTGGCCTATCAGATCAGCGCCAAGAAGACCGCCGAGGCGATGACCGGCGTGTCGTTCGGCCTCGGCTGGTTGCTGAAGGCGCTCGTCCTGCCTTGGGGCCAGGCCCTGATCGCCATGGAGATCCTGGCCTTCGCCGTCTGGATGGTGGTGCTGTCCGAGATCAAGCTCAGCGAGGCCTTTCCGCTGTCGGCACTCAGCTACGCGCTGGTGGTGGTCGCCAGCTGGACGGTCTTCCACGAGCCGGCCAGCCTGCTGCAGGCGCTGGGCGGGGCCGCCATCCTGCTGGGCGTCTGGCTGATGGGACGTTCGAGCGAAGCCAAACAATGACCTCGCGTCTTCTCCGAGCCTCGACCCTGGCGATGACGGCCAGCCTGACGCTTCCGGCCGTCGCCCTGGCCGCGCCCGCCGATCCGGGCGGCTGGGCCGTCGACGCCGGCTTGATCAGCCGCGTCCGCCCCGACCATCTGGGCGCCAGCCGCTATACGGACGACGTCCTGCCGATCCTGGAAATCGACTACGGCGATCGCCTGTCGTTCAGCGTCGACGACGGCCTCAAGATCGCCGCCTGGCGCGGCGGCGACTGGTCGGCGGGACCGGTGGTCGAGTACCGCCAGTCCTACAACGATCGCCTCCCCCGGGGCGCGTTCGCCATGAAGGACGCCATCGAGGCGGGCGGTTTCCTCAAGCGGCGCACGCCGATCGGCGAGCTGGACCTGCGCGTGCGCAAGGCCATCGACGGCTATGGCGGCTGGTCGGGCGATATGGCCTTCGACACCGGCGGCCAGATCTCGCCGCGCTGGAAGGTCGGCTTGGAAGGGCGTCTGTCCTGGGCCGACAGCAGCTTCTCTCGCGAGTACTTCGGCCTGCGCCGCGACGTCGTTCGCCCGCAGTCCCTGCCGCGCTTTGGCCAGAACGACTTCTACAGCGCGGGCGTCGAACTGGACGCCGCCCGGGCGATCGGGCCCCGCCTGTCGCTCGTCGCCACCCTCAGCGCCGACAGGATCATCGGCGAGGAATGGGAAAGCCCCCTGCTGTCCAGCCGCAACGTGATCACCGCCGGCGTCGGCCTGACCTACCGGTTCGGCCGTCTCGCTGGTCCAGGAGCGCCATGACCATGCCTTCGCCAGCCCCGCGGACCAGGACGGGCCGCGTCTTCCGCTACACGGCCTGGGACCTGGTCCCCGCCCTTCTGGCCTATCTGCATTTCGCGCTGATCCTGGCGTTCTTCTTCGCCTGGCCGGCGATGACTTGGCCCGAGCGGCTGGCGGGCGCGACGCTGTACGCCCTGGCGATCGGCTGGAACCTGGATTCGGTGTCGCACAACTTCATCCACAATCCGTTCTTCAGGTCGAAGACGCTGAACCGGATCACCGAATTCGTGCTGAGCTTCGCCCTGGGCACGCCCCAGACGATGTATCGCTTCGTGCACATGCGCCATCACGCCGGCAATTCGGACAGGCCCGGCGCCGACGGCCAGACGATCGATCCCATCTCGATCTACCAGTACGGCGCCGACGGCAAGGCCGAGCCGATGCTGCCCTATGTGCTGCTGCAGTTCTGGCGGGACGATGGGCCGTTCACCGTCGCGCGCCAGATCCGCGCCAAGCGTCCGGACGAGGCGCGCCGGGCCCTGCAGGAGTTCTGGGCGATGATCGCCCTCTATGGCGCCATGGCGATCGTCAACTGGCGCTTCGTGGTCTTCCTGGCGCCCTTCTACTACCTGGGCCAAAGCCTCTCGATGCTGATCGCCTATTACGAACACCTGGGCGCCGATCCCGACGAGCCGATGGCGATGGGCGTGTCGACCTACGGCCGGATCTACAATCTTCTGTTCCTCAACAACGGCTACCACGCCGAGCATCACTATCAGCCCAAGCGCCATTGGACGCAGATGAAGTCCCTGCGCGAAGCCACGCGCGAGGAACAGGCCCGCGCGGGGCTGCGCGTCCTGGGTCCGCCGCACATGTTCGGCTTCCTCGACCCGGCGACCCGGAAAATCGCGACCGCCAACAAGAACCATCCGAGCTGACACAACCGGCGATCTTGACTTGGCGAATCTGAAACGAACCTGCGGCGACCACGGGTCGGTCACGCGGAGCGTGCGCCGCCGCGCGCCCAGGTTGGGGCCTCTTTCCGAGCGGGCGCCCGCCGAACAGCCACCTTCAGGCCCCATCCGCCGCGTTCCGCGCCAGTCCGGTCAACGGAAAATACCATTTTAAGCCCAATTCGGGGAATCGGCCCAATCCGCCTTGCCTAAAAAGCCATACTGATCATACAAATCGTTCAGCAGCTCCTCGGCGAGTGGATCTAGATTGGTATGACCCCAATCACCACAACCTTGCCGGTCTCGGCTGTCGCCCGCGCGGCGCCCTCCCTCTTGCATAGGGAGCACGACGCCAGGCCCTTCTGGCGTCGCCGCCGGCATACCGCGGCGTCGATAGCCAGCATCGAGGAGTGGCTTCATGCTGTCGGGCTAAAGACAACACCCAATACACAGGGGATGACGGCCGAACAGGCCGGTGCGGAATACAAAAAATAATAAAATACTCGTCGCATCAAACGTCAGATGTCGAAGACGATCGCGAATAATCGCTTCGATAATGGGGGTACGGAAATGAACTTTAGACAATATGCCTTGCTTGGAACGGCCCTGTCGGGCGTTCTCCTGGCGGGCGCCGCGTCGGCGCAAGACGCCACGCCCACCGGCAACGATCAGGTCGACGCCGTCGTCGTCACCGGGTTCCGCAAGAGCCTCGCGACCGCGCTGCAGACCAAGCGTAACGACATCCGCGTCTCGGACGGCATCTCGGCCGAAGACCTGGGCAAGTTTCCCAGCGACAACATCGCCGAAGCCATTCAGCGCATTCCCGGCGTCCAGATTCAGAACGTCAACGGCCGCGGCGCCACGATCAGCATCCGCGGCCTGGGCCCGCAGTACGCCAAGGTGACTCTGAACGGCCAGGACTTCGCCAATCCCAACTTCATCGACGGCTTCCGCTTCGACATCATCCAGACCGAGCTGGCCAGCGCGGTGCAGGTGTACAAGTCGCCGACCGCCGACATGGACATGGGCGGTCTGGCCGGTACGATCGACATCAGCACGGCCAAGCCGCTCGACATCAACGGCCAGAAGCTGATCCTGTCGGCCAAGGCCCAGAAGGCCAAGCTGGCCGACGGCGGTGTCAATCCGGCCTTCGGTCTGGTCTACGCCAACCAGTATCTGGACGGGCGTCTGGGCGTCTATGCCGGCGTCAACTACCAGGAGCTGGACGACCGCGCCGACTACGCCTTCATGGATCGCTGGTATACCGCCTCGGGCGCGGCCAACGAGTTCTCGGGGACGGTCGCCACGCCCGCCGGCACGCTGGTGCCGCGCCGCTTCCGCTATCGCCGCATCGACCGCACGTCCGAACGCACCCAGTTCAACGCCGGGGTCGAATACAAGGCGACCGACAATCTGAAGCTGGGCTTCACGGGCGTCTATTCGAAGGACGCCACCAAGTACAACGTCAACCAGATGGTGTTCGGCAACTTCGCCAAGTCATCAGTGACGCCGGTCACGATCGCCAACGGCGCGGCCACGGTCGTCAACCTCGGCAACTTCACGTTCGACAACAACCGTCAGCTGGAAGTGCGCGACCTCTCGACCCAGGCCTATACGGGCTATGCCCGCTGGGACCTGGCCCCGAACTGGCAGGCCAACGTCATCGTCCACTACACCAAGGGCGACGGCTACCTGACCGAGGAAGCGGCGATCATCGAACCCAGGATCGCCTCGGGCTCGCTGGATTTCAGCAATCCCGACAACATCAAGTTCACGATGTCGAGCGCGGCGACCGATCCCAGCGTCTACGCCACCTCGAACCTGGCCTGGGCGACCTATCCGAACGGAGCCCAGAACCACCAGGTCACCGACAGCAAGTCGGCCCAGCTGGACGTCAAGTACGAGGCCGACTGGGGCGTCGTCAGCGAGCTGCAGTTCGGCGGCAAGCTGAAGAAGGAAGGCTTCGACCGCTACGTCACGCGTCGCGACTTCTTCGATGACTTCTTCCAGTACGTGCCGACCTACACAACCAACAATCCGAAGGTCACCAACTTCCTGGACGGCGCGATCACCGGCGTGAACAGCTGGCTGACGCCGGACATCGAAGCGTACCGGAAGGCGCTGGCCGCCAAGGGCGTGAACGTGCCCGCCGTCTACAACCCGCAGGACTCCTACGGCCTCTCTCGTAACGTCGACTCGCTCTACGCGATGGCCAATCTGCGCGGCGAGCTGGGGCCGGTGCCGTTCCGCGCCAATGTCGGCGCGCGTTACGAGTCGACCAAGCAGACGGTCAACGCCAACCTCACCGACGGCTGTGACTGCGACATCCAGAACGTGATCGGCAAGCTCTCGACCACGACCAAGTACGACGACATCCTGCCGAGCGCCAACGTGGTGTTCGATCTGACCGACAGCCTGATCCTGCGCCTGGCCGCGGCCAAGACCCTGGTCCGCCCCATCCTCGACAGTAGCTCCAGGCTTAACACCACCCAGTTCGAGGCCAAGGACAGCGCCGGCCAGACCACGGTCTTCGTCGACCAGGGCAGCCCGACCCTGAAGCCCCTGACCGCCAAGAACCTGGATGTCAGCCTGGAGTGGTACTACGGCCAGGGCGCGGGCCTCAGCTTCGGCGCCTTCGCCAAGGACGTGAAGAACGGCACCTTCACCTCGCTGGTCTGTCCGACCTCGTGGGGCAACGTCAACCTGACCAAGAGCGCCTCGACCAGCGATTGCGTGGGCGCCAATGGCAAGATCTACGACATCACCGTCACCCAGAACGATCCGTCGGTGGTCAAGCTGCGCGGCTACGAGATCAACTGGCAGCAGTCGCTGGACGCCTGGCTGCCGATCGAGGGCTTCGGGATCATAGCCAACTACACCTATGTCGACCCGAAGTACTCCGCCACGGGCTTCTCCCTGCGCAATCTGTCGCGCAAGTCGGGCAACCTGACCGGCTATTGGGAGAACGACAAGTTCAGCACCCGCGTCTCGGCCAACTACCGCAGCGCCTACGAGCAGAACAGCGTCGACAGCTTCTTCGCGCGTGAAGGTCACACCATCAAGTCGGGCGTGCAGGTCGACTTCTCGGCCAGCTATAACCTGAACGACCACATGACCCTCACCGCGGCGGGCCAGAACCTCTTCAACAAGAAGGAAGAGGCCTACAAGAACACTCCCGCCCTCTGGCAGGAGACCGGCGTGTTCGGTCCCAGCTATCAGGTCAGCTTCATCTACAAGATGTAGCTGTCTACCGCGCGTCGCGGCTGCAACCGCGACGCCATCCCCCCTCCTCGCCCGTCGCGCCTGGCCTGACAACCACGCGGCGGGCGCTCTTTTAGGCCGCCATCGAAAGCCCCGCCCCGATGATCGATCGACGCTCCCTGATCCGTGCGCTTCCGCTCGCCGGCGCGGCGATCGGGCCGGCCTTGGCGAGCGCGGCCGAACCGGCCCGCTCCCCGCAAGCGCCCTCGCCGCGCCAGCGGATCCGCCTCGACGACGGCTGGCGCTTCGCCTTCGGTCACGCCGCCGACCCCGACCGCGACTTCGGCTTCGGCGCTATCCAGGACACCTTCGCCAAGCAAGGACGCAGCGGCGCCAAGCCGGCGGCGGCCGACTATGACGATGGCGGTTGGCGCGCCGTGACGCTGCCGCACGACTGGGCGGTGGAGCTGCCATTCGTCCAGAACAACGCGTTCACGCGCAATCCCGCCGACAAGGACGACGAGGACCCCGCCGCCGCCCACGGCTACAAGCCCGTCGGCCGGGCCTTCCCCGAGACCTCGGTCGGCTGGTACCGCACGGTCCTGCCGATCTCGCCCGCCGACGCCGGCAGCCGGGTCTCGCTCGAGTTCGACGGCGCGTTCCGCGACTCCACGGTCATCCTCAACGGCTACGTCGTCGCGCAGCACCGGGGCGGCTACACCGCCTTCGCCGTCGACATCACCGAATTCCTCAACACCGACGACAAGCCCAACGTCCTGCTCGTCCGGGTCGACGCCAGCCTGGGCGAAGGCTGGTTCTACGAGGGCGCGGGGCTGTATCGCCACGTCTGGCTGGTCAAGACCTCGCCGGTACACGTGCCGAAATGGGGAGTGTTCGTGCGCGCCGGTCGCGACGGCCGGGTCGAGGCCGACATCGAAGTGGCCAACCATCGCGATGCGCCCGCCAACGCCACGATCGAAGCCGTCGTGCTGGACGCGGCGGGGACGCCGGTCGCCACCGCCACGACCGGTCGCGCCGTCGGCGGCTGGCGGACCGAGACGGTGGCCCTGGCTTGCGCCATCCCCTCGCCGCGCCTCTGGTCGACGGACGCGCCCAACCTCTACGTCCTGCGGGTGACGCTGCGCGAAGGCCAGGCGATCCGCGACACATACGAAACGCGCTTCGGCGTGCGCGACGTCCGCTTCGACGCTCGCGAGGGCTTCTTCCTCAACGACCGCCCGCTCAAGCTGAAGGGCGTCAACAACCACCAGGATCACGCCGGTGTCGGGGCGGCCATTCCCGACGCCCTGCAGGTCTGGCGGCTGAAGCAGCTGAAGGCCCTGGGCGCCAACGCCTACCGCGCCTCGCACAATCCGCCGACGCCCGAGCTGCTGGACGCCTGCGACGAACTGGGCCTGCTGGTCATCGACGAGACCCGGCAGATGAGCTCGGCGCCCGAGCCGCTGGACGAGCTGCGCGGCCTGATCCGCCGCGACCGCAACCACCCGTGCGTGATGCTGTGGTCGATCGGCAACGAGGAGCCCCAGCAGGGCACGCCGCGCGGCGGCAAGATCGCCAAGGCCATGGCCCGGGAGATCCGCGCGCTGGACCCGACCCGCAAGATCATCGCCGCCATGAACCGAGGCCAGGGCGACGGGATCACCGAGGCGCTCGACGTCATGGGCTTCAACTACCACGAGGACCTGATCGAGCCGTTCCGGGCCCGGTATCCGGACATGCCGATCATCGGCACCGAGACCGCCAGCGCGGTCTCCACGCGCGGCGAGTACGCCCGCGACAACCAGCGCGCCGTCGTATCGTCCTACGACGTCGACGCGCCGTACTGGGGCAAGACGGCCCACGCCTGGTGGAGCCTCTACAACGCCAAACCCTACCTGCTGGGCGGCTTCGTCTGGACGGGCTTCGACTATCGCGGCGAGCCGACGCCGTTCAACTGGTGGCCGTCGGTGGCGTCCAACTTCGGGATCATGGACAGCTGCGGCCTGCCCAAGGACATCTACTACTACTACCAGGCCTGGTGGCGCCCGGAGCTGCCGGTCCTGCACCTGCTGCCGCACTGGAACTGGGAAGGCCGCGAAGGCCAGCCGATCTCGGTCTGGGCCTATTCGAACCTGGACACGGTCGAGCTGTTCCTGAACGGCCGCTCGCTGGGCCGGCAGGCGCCGCCCAAGGACGGCCACGCCGAATGGAGCGTTCCCTACGCGCCAGGCCGGCTGGTCGCATACGGCTACAAGGGCGACAAGCTGGTGCTGAAGGCCGAACGCCGGACGGCCGGGCCGCCCGCCCGCCTGGTCCTGACGCCCGACCGCCCGCGCCTGGTCGCCGACGGCCAGGACGTCGCGGTGGTCAATGTGTCGGTCGTCGACAAGGACGGCGTGGTCGCGCCGCGCGCGGCCGTGAAGGTCGATTTCGACGTGCTGGGCCAAGGCCGCCTGATCGGCGTCGGCAACGGCGACCCCAACAGCCACGAAGCCGACAAAGCCGCGTTCCGGACCACCTTCAACGGCTGGGCCCAGGCCCTGGTCCAGACCCGCAAGTCAGCCGGCGCGATCCGCGTGTGGGCCCGGTCGGAAGACCTGACCCCCGCCGCCGTCGACTTCACCAGTCGCTAGAGGCCGCTAGAGCGCGGCCGCCGAGACCAGGGCGCGCGCCTCCTGCGCCGAAAGCCAGCGGCCGCGGTTCAGCGGGCCGGCACCCGGGCCGGTCGGATGAAACTGCGAGAACCGCGCGGACTCGGGCTGCAGCATGGTGCGCGGATTGCCGTCCTTGCCCGTGTACCACATCTCGGTCCAGCCCGCCGGAGCGATGTGGTCGTCCAGCCAGCAGTCGATGAACGCGCTCATGCCGACATAGCGCGGATCGCCGTAGCGGCCGTCGGCGAACTGGCTGGACGGCCGCCAGGGCCGGCCCAGGTAGACCGAGCCCGGCTTGGTCCCGGCCTCCTTAGTCAGGCGACAGCGATGGAAGACGAAGCCGACGACCTGGTCGATCGGCGTGCTGGGGGCGACGATATAGCCGTCGATCGGATCGACCGGACGCGGCCGCGACCGGATCTCGCAGTCGCGGAACAGGGCCCGCCCCGCGCCGAAGATGAAATCGTAGCTGCCTGTCACCAGGCAGCGGTCGAAGACCGCGCCGCCGGCGTCGGGAAACAGGGTGTCCTGGTAGCCCAGGATGTCGACCTTCGTCAGCCGCGCCCGGTCCGAGCCCTTGTCCAGCATTAGGGCCACGGCCTGGGGCCCGGCCCCGTCGTGGGAGTGCAGGCCGCCCGGCTTGGACATCTCGGCCAAGCCATCGAAGGCGTTCTGGATGGTGAGGTTGCTGGCCGCGAAGTCCGGCGCGCGGACGAACAGGGTCGGGGTGCGGAACGTGCCCCACCGCTTGCCGTCCGGCGCGGTCAGGCCCGAGGCGGCCAAGTGGCTGATCACCGAGCCGCGACGGTCCTGCCCGATCAGGTGAACGAACGGCTTGTCGATTACGACTTGCTCGTCCCAGGCGCCGCGGGTGACCAGGATGCGGAAGGGCTTGCGGCCGTCCGCCGGGGCGGCCGCGACCGCTTCCGACAGCTTGGCGTAGGCGGGCGCGGCGACCGGCGACTTTCCCGCCCCCGCCACAGCACCGCGTCATAGCGTTGGGAGGCCAGGACCGGCCCGCCGGAAGCCAACAG
Source organism: Caulobacter segnis (assembly GCF_023935105.1). Lineage (NCBI taxonomy): Bacteria > Pseudomonadati > Pseudomonadota > Alphaproteobacteria > Caulobacterales > Caulobacteraceae > Caulobacter > Caulobacter sp. RL271. The sequence continues at coordinate 2,820,785 of NZ_CP096040.1, forward strand.
CGCCGCGCCGGCCAGGACGCCTCGGCGCGAAGGAAGCAGCAGCGACATCGAGCCTCTCAAATCAAAGGGGCGGGCGCCGGCGGGGAGGACCGCCGACGCCCTGTATTCCTCGGGAGGAGGAATGTTCCAGAGTTTGCTTAGAACGAGTAACGCAGCCCGAAATTGAACTGCCGGCCCGTGTGCGAATAGACGTAGACGCTGTCGCGGCGGCTATCTGTGTACTGATCGTTGAAGGCGTCGGTCAGGTTCAGTCCCTCGAACGTCAGCTTCAGCCGCGTGTTGATCGCGTACGAAGCCGAGGCGTCGATGGTGGTGATCGAGCGCACCCCGTCGATGTCGTTGGTGCTGGTGCCGCTGGGCACGGCGGTCAGGTACTTGTCGCGATAGGCCGCCGAGACGCGGGCGCTGAACTTGGAGTCCTCGTAGTACAGCGTCGCGTTGAAGGCGTTCTTCGACAGGCCGACCAGGTCGTTCTGCACGAAGCCGGTCGGCGAGCGGGCCGAGATGTAGTCGATCTTGGAGTCGACCACCGTGGCGTTGAAGATCGCCCCGGTGTGGCTCAGGAAGCCCGGCAGGAAGGTGAACGGCTGCTGGTAGCTGACCTCGATCCCTTTCAGCGGACCGCCTTCGGTATTGACCGGCTGGCTGAACAGGAAGGTGTCGTTGACCGAGACGCCCAGGCCGTCCAGCAGGCTGGCCGGCAGGCCCGAGGCGCTGAACGGCTGCGAGATCCGCGACGTCTGGATGTAGCTCTTGATGTCCTTGTAGAACAGGCCGACCGACAGCAGGCCGTCCTTGGCGAAGTACCATTCGGCCGACAGGTCGTAGGTCGTGGCGCGGATCGGCTTCAGGTACGGATTGCCCGAGCTGACGCTGAACACGCCCACGGTCGACAGGCTGCCGCCGGGGGTCAGGCTGCCCAGGTTCGGACGGGTCATCACCTTGGCCGCGCCGAAGCGCAGCAGGAAGTCCGGCGTCACCTCGGCCGTCAGGTTCAGGGCCGGCAGGATGTCGTCATAGTCGCGCTTGACCGTGGTCTGCTGGGCCGCGCCGGCCACCAGCTGATAGCCGGTCGAGCTCTGCTCGGTCTTGACGTAGCGCACGCCGACGTCGCCGCGGATCGGCCAGGCGAAGCGGTCGGTGTGGAAGTCCAGCTGGGCGTAGGCGGCGCTGTCCTTTTCCTCAACGCTGCGGATGTTGCCGCGGGCGTTGGCGTTGCTGGCGCCCGACAGCTCGAACAGGCCCGTGCCGCTGTAGATGTTGAACAGCTTGGCGAAGGCGTTCAGGTCCGGCGCAGCCCACTGGGTCGGGATGCCCGAGGCGTCCAGGCCCTTGCCGAAGCCCGAGACCAGCTTGGTCAGGCCCGACAGGGTCACGCCGGCCGGCAGCTGCGGCACGACCCCCTCGTTGACCCGGGCCAGGGCCCAGGAGTCGAAGTCGTATTTCTTGAAGTTGACGCCGACCTTCAGGTTCAGGCCGTCATTGAGGCGATAGTCGCCATCCAGCTGGGCGGTGGCGATTTTGTTGGTCACGCCCTGCGGCCGCAGCCGGATCTCCGAGCGCGCCGCGCCGAAGTTGTAGGCCAGCGGATCGGTGACGTCGAAGCCGAAGTTCATCGACGGCAGGTTGGCGTTGCCCCGATAGTCGTACGAGAAGCCGTCGGCGTTCTCGCGGTTCAGGATCACCGTGGTCTGGATCGGATTGTTGAAGTCCGACTTCGAGAAGCCCGCCAGGCCGCTCAGCTTGAAGCGGTCGCCGAACTCGTGCTCGGCGGTGAAGGTGGCCTGGGTGTACTTGGTGTCCAGCTTGTCGAAGCGGGTCTCGCTCTCGACGTCGACGTCGTCGAACAGGCCGTAGACCATATCTCCTTTCGCATTGACCACGCCGTCACGGACGATGATCTCGGGCCGGCCGCCCTGCGAGGCGTTGCGGGCGAACGACAGGGCTTCCAGCCAGTTCTCCTCGCGCGTGGCCTTGAAGTCCGAATAGAGGACGTCCAGGCCGATCAGGGTACGGTCGTCCGGACGCATCTGGAACGAACCGGTGATCCCCAGGCGCTTCTGCTCGTGGGTCAGGCGGCCGTAGCGCGGGAAGCGCGGGGTGTAGACCGAAGCCGAGCTGGCTTGCGTGAAGGTCGAGGCGGGGCTGAAGCCGCCGACCTCCGTGCCGTTCAGCCAGCCGCCCGAACCGTGCCCCTCTTCCAGCAGGCCGCGCTCGGTGTAGGCCACCGAGACCAGCGCCCCCAGCTTGCCGTCGAACCAGGTGTTTGAGGCCAGGACCGCGAAGCGCGGGTCCCACGACTTGGAGAGGTCGTTGTAGCCCTCCTGGGCCGAGACCACGAGGGTCGCGCCCTTGTAGTCGAACGGCCGGCCGGTCTGCAGGTCGACCGTGGCGCCCAGCGAACCCTCCTCGGTCTGGGCCGAGGCGGTCTTGCGCACCGTGATGCTGTTGAAGAGCTCCGAGGCGAAGACGTTGAAGTCGAAGGCGCGGTTGCGGTTGGCGCCGCCCGAGCTGTCGGTGCCGCTGGCCGTGCTCTGGCCTTCGACGCCGTTGATGCGCACGCGGGTGAACTGGGGACCCAGGCCCCGGACGGTGATCTGACGGCCCTCGCCGGCGTCGCGGGCGATCGACACGCCCGGCACGCGCTGGATGGACTCGGCCAGGTTGGCGTCGGGGAAGTCGGCGATGTCCTCGGCCTTGATGACATCAACCACGCCGCTGGCGCGGCGCTTCAGGTTCATGGCGCTCTGCAGGCTGGCGCGGAAGCCGGTGACGACGACCTCCTCGACCTCGGCGGCGGTCTCGGGCTCCTGGGCCGCGACGGGCGCGGCGGCCTGGGCGGCGATCAGCGGCACGGGCGCGGTGGAGGCCAGCTGCAGCGAGGCCGTCTGACCCAGCACCGCCGTGCGGCCGTTGTTGGAGACGACCGTCAGGTCGCCGCCGCGCAGCAGCCGCGCCAGGCCTTCCTCGACCGTATAGGCGCCGCGCACGGCGTTGACGCGCTTGCCCTGGACCGCGCCCTGCGGGGCCAGGATCTGCAGCTCGGCCTGCTTGCCGAACTGAGGAATGCCGGTGGCGGCGGGCTGTTCGGCGACATCGAACTTGCGCACCTGCGCGTGCGCGCCGGCCGCGACCAGCAGGGCCGTGGCCCCGGTGGCCAGCATCAGGCAGGACTTGGTGGTGTGATTACGCAGTGACGTCCGCATGCGCCCCTCCCTCTGGGTTTCATTCAAACGGCGCTTCTGGGAGCGCCCGTCTGGAGCGATGAGGCGGAAACCGGTTTCCGTCACAAAAAGTCGAAAAATTTCGCCGCGCCCTTCAGCCGCCACGCAAAACAATGGCGTCGCCGCTCTGGCTGACCTTGCCGTTGAAGGTCTGGGCGGCGGCCTCGGCGAAGCCTTCCGGGTCGTTGGTGAGGAACCAGCCGACGAAGCGCTCGTCGGCCAGACGCGCGTCGGCGACCTGGATCTTGCGGTCGTTGTAGCGATTGAACTCGGCGGCCGCCTCGGCCAGGGTCTGGCCGTCCAGCACGATCTGGCCGTCGCGCCAGGCCAGCTGCCGGGTGAGGTCGGTGTCGGCCTTGGGCGGCGAGATCATGCCGACGTCGTTGTCGGCGAACACCCGCTCGCCGGCGGCCACGCGGCGCGGCGGCGTGCGGCCGTCCTCGGTCCAGACCTCGACCACGCCCTCGGTGACCAGCACGTCGCTGCCGCCCTCGCGCTTGCGCACCGAGAAGGCCGTGCCGACCGCGCGCACCCGCACCGGGCCGCTCTCGACCACGAAGGGGCGCGAGGGATCCTTGGCCACGGCGAACCACGCCTCGCCGCGCTCCAGCTTCACCGCGCGCAGCCGGGGCTGCATGCTGACCTCCAGCTCGGAGTCGGTGTTGATCGCCGCGACCGAGCCGTCGGCCATCGGCACGCGTCGGATCTCGCCCAGGACGGTGTCGTAGCGGCGGGCCAGCAGGCGCGGCGCGGCCACGGCCGCGACCAGGCCCGCGGCGAGGGCGCCCAGGCCCGCGATCACGCCCCGCCGGCGCACCACCGGCGTCGCGGCCGTCGCCGGCGCATCCTGGACGGCCAGGACGCTGGCGCGATCCATGTGCGTCCACGCGGCCTCGGCGCGGGCATAGGCGCCGACGCGCCGCCGGTCACCGATCAGCCACGCGTCGAGCGCGGCCCGGACGCCGGGATCCTGGCCGTGACGGTCGACGCGGACCACCCACCGGGCGGCGTCCGCCTCGATGTCAGCGGCGCTTTCGCGTTCGACCATCGGTCTTCTCTCTGGCTCCGTTGGCCCGGGCGTGGGCGTCCTGTTCGGTCATGGCCGCGAGGATGGCGCGCAGCCCCCTCACCGCCTCGTTCTCGACCACGTGCTCGGTCACGCCCAGCCGCCGGGCGATCTCGCGCTGGGGCACGCCCTCGATCTTGCGCATCTCGAAGATCCGGCGACAGCGCTCCGGCAGAGCCGCGATCAGCCCCCTCACCCGCTCCAGCTCGCGCCGGCCCGAGACGATGCGCTCGGCCGACGGCTCTTCCAGCGCCAGGTCCAGCGACTCGATCTCGCTCACGGTCTCGATCCGGACCACGCGGGCGCGTCGGATCTGTTCCAGGGCGACGCTGCGCGCGGCCTGGAAGAAATAGCCGCGCGGCTCATCGATATGCTCGATGTTGGTCAGGGCGGCCAAACGGCAATAGGTCTCCTGGATGATGTCATCGACGTCCCCTGCCGCGGCGAACGAGCGCCGCAGCCAAGCGCGCACGGCGGCTTCATGGGGCAGGATCTCCCGCCCCAGCCAAGCCACGACGCGTGCGCGTCCTTCCGACAACGTTCCTCCGGCCTTGATCTATTGATCTTAACCCATCGCGATGCACGAGCCGCGAAATTCCGTCAAACAAAGTCGATGAACCCGCACTGAGCGAGCCCTCGGCCGGCGTCCGTCGGTCGGGTGGATGGGCAGAGGACGATAGGCTGACGCAGTTCCCAAGGCCGCCAGGCTTGGGATCGTTTCCTCGAAAGAGGCCTCGCCCCTACTTTACGGCGATGAAGATCGGGTTGGCGTAGAACCAGAGGTCCGACCAGGGGTCCTCGCCCAGCGGGTCCGGCAGCGGCTCGGCCTCGCCGCCGCCCGTTCCGCGCACCCGGACATAGGTGGGGCCGCGAACGTTCTTGAGGACGTGGACCATCGACAGCACCTCGCCCTCGCGCGCCCATGAGGTGGGGGTGAAGGCGCGGACGACGCGGGTCGAGGGATTGGCGTCGAGGGCGCGGTCGGCGGATGGCCCGGTGATGTCGCCCTGGATCAGGTCGATCCGGGCGACGCTGGGCGAAAGGCCGCCGAAGTTCTGGCCCGCCGGATCGCGCACCCGGATGACCACCGTGACGTCCGACCCCGCCGGAACCTCCAGGCGACCGCCGATCTCGGCCTTGGCGCCGCCGGCGCTGGCCGTGACGTCGACCTCCGAGACCAGGTCGCCCAGAGTCACGAAGATGCGGCCGTTGCGCAGACCGTCCAGCACGTCGTCATAGGTGTGGGCGGCCTTCACGTAGGTCTTGGAATATTGGCCGGGCCAGAAATCGTCGCCGCCGTCGGTGTAGTGGCGATGGGAGTCCGAAGTCGCTGTGACCCACCAGCCGCGCCCCTCGCCCAGCATGGCGTCCCAGAAGCCGCCCAGCTTGGCGGTCATCTGGTCGAAGCCGCCCATCGTCGGGGCGCGCGAATAACCGCCGCGATCGCCCTGGGGCTTCAGCGAACCGTCGGGCTTGAGGCTCGAGGCCTGGTGCCCGGGCGCGCCCTCCATGCCGACGGCGACGTCGGGGGCGGTGTCGTTCCAGTTGCGCAACTCGGACGGCGAGACCAGGCCGTAGCGGCCGACGCCGGTCGCGGACCGGGACGGATGGTTGGCGATCACCACGGGCGGCTTGGGCAGCGCCTTCATGTGGCGCAGCGCCTCCAGCATGAAGCCCTCCTGGTCGCGCGCCGGGTCAGCTGGCCAGGGTTCGCGCCGATTGTAGCGGCTCTCGATGCCGAACAGCGCGTCCCGTTCGTCCGCCGTGCGCGGCAAGATCAGGCTGGAGTGCTCGGCCGCTGGCGTATCCAGCTCCATGCCCCAGAACTGCAAGACGCCGGGCGTCTCGCGCCGCGAGCGCACCAGCTCGGGATAGGCTTCGTCTCGGTTCAGCTTGGAATGGTTCGGACCGCCGTGGTCGGTGGCGACCATCCAGGCGAGGCCGTACTTGGCGGCCATGCGGGCGTTGGTGGTGATCGGATTGCTGGCGTCGCCCGCCTTCACCAGAACAGGCGGCTGGGACGGGTCGGCGGCGGGCTTCACCGAAACGCTGAACCAGCTGTGGACATGATGGTCGCCAGCCAGCCAGCGGCGCTCCGAGGCCTTGGCGGGGCGCGCGGCGCGGTGCGCTGGCGCGACTGGTTGCACGGCGTGTCCGGGGTGAGCGAAGGCCGTCGTCGCGGAAGCCTCGGCCAAGAGGGCCATCGCCGCGACGGCGAGCGAAAGGCCCTGGCGTTTCTTTCGAGAGATCATGGACATGGACACGTCCTAGCCAGCGGTTGTGACAGTTGCGTCGCGAGGCTTGGACGACGCTGGCCCGCGCGGCGAAGCGCGGGCCAGTCCGAGCGCGACGGCTGGGCTGAGAGCCGGTTAGAACTTGGCCCGTAGGCCGAAGCTCACGGTGCGGCCATAGTTGGTGTAGCCGCCGAACCATCCGCCCTTCACGTACTGCCACTGGGAGGCGTTCGTCAGGTTCTGCGCCTCGATCGCCGCGGTCAGCTGCGACGTGATCTTGTAGCTGACGCTGGCGTCCAGCGAGCCGAATGCGCTGTCGTTCAGCGCCGACAACCCTGCCCCGCCGACGTCCTGCAAGACGTCGTCGACCCAGCTGTAGCTGGCGCGCGCGGCGAAGCGGTCCTTCTCGTAGAAAGCCGTCACGTTGAAGCTGTTCTTGGCGACGTTGACCATCTCGTCCTTGAGGGTCGGCGAGTAGGTCGCTTCGGTGTCGGTGTAGGTGTAGTTGGCCAGGAAGCCCAGGCCGTCGAACGGGGCCGGCAGGGCCTTGAACAGGTGCTGGTAGGCCAACTCGACGCCCTTGATCGTCGCCTTGCCGCCGTTGGTCGGCGAGGTCAGCTGATAGGTCAGGCCGTCGACGACGATGTTGGTCGTCTGGCTGTAAACGAAGGTGGTGATGTCCTTGTAGAAGGCGCCGGCGACCAGGGCGCTGCCCGGGGCGAAGTACCATTCCAGGGTCGCGTCATACTGCCAGGCCTCGAACGGCTTGAGCTGAGGATTGCCGCCCACCGCGGTCAGTTGCACGCCCGAGGAGTTCAGCGTCAGGCGCGGCGCCAGGTCGGCCAGCGACGGCCGGGTGATCACCTTGGCGGCGGCGACGCGGGCCTGCAGGGTGTCGGTCAGTTCCAGGGCGAAGTTGGCCGTCGGCAGCACGTCGGTGTAGGTCTTTTCGTATCGCACCGGGATGGCCGCCGAGCCGGTGTCGGCGTGGCCGGACGAGATCTGCTTGGTCTGGGCGATCCGGACGCCGACCTGGCCGCGCAGCGGGGCCTCGAACAGGCGGGAGTCGATGTCGCTCAGGGCGTAGCCCGCGGCGATGTCCTCGGACACGTGATACGAGTTGCGCTGATCGGCCCGCGCCGTGCCCTTCTGGTTCGGGTCACGCAGCGTCCAGAAGGCGGCCGGGTCGGGCATGACCCAGGTCCTGGGCAGGGTCCCATCGACCTCGCCCAGGAAGTCGCTGACCGGGAACGGGTCGAAATATTCGGCTCCGAAGAACTTGCCTGCCAGATTGGTGGTGTAGTTGATGTCGGCGCGATTGTACGAGCGCGAGCGCTCGCGGTACTTCACGCCGAACTGCAGGCGGCTGAGCGGGCCCCAGGCGACCGGCCGTTCAGCGTCGAACTGCAGGGCGGTCTCGTCATCGGTGGCGTCGTTGACGCGCCACTCGATGCGGCGGAACGGCAGCAGGGATGGATTGTTGAAGTCCGTCGTCAGCAGTTGGACGCTGGGGATACCGTCCTTGGCCCGCGTCATCGAGAAGGCCGTCTGGCCGATAGCGCCCTGCAGGCGCGTGCGGGTGATCGGCTTGGACGTCTCGGAATAGGCGCGCGCATAGGCCAGGTCGGCCGTGAGGGTCCAGTCCTCGAGCTTCTGGCGGATCTTGCCGGCGACCATCAGGTTGTCGTGCGCCAGGTCGCTGACCTCGCGGCCGATCTGGCTGGTGGAGGTCACCGTGCCGCCGACGAGCGTGCCATCCTTGACCACCGCCGTGCCGGCGACCAGGCTCGAGGCGGTCTGGTCGGCCGAATAGGTCAGCTCGTCATAGTGGTCGTCCAGCTTGGTGTAGCTGGCGTCCAGCGTGATCTCGGTCTCGTCGCTGGGGCGGTACTGGGCCGAAAGCACCAGACCCTTACGCTCCCGGTCTTCGCGCTCCAGCGTCGGACGGATCGCGAGGGGATAGAGGTTGATCCCCTGGGCGATGAGCGTGCGGCCCAGGCTGGTGGTCGGATCCGAATAGCTCCAGCCCACGCCGGTGATGCGGTCCTGGCGCAAGGTGCGCTGGTCGTAGACCGCGGCCGCCAGAACGCCGAAGGTGCCCGCCGCATTGGTCCAGCTGGCCAGGCCCGACAGGCGCGGATCGGTCTTGCCGGCCAGCTCCGGGCGGCTGGCGGTGGCCGACAGCGCCAGGGTGGTGCGGCCAAGGTCCAGCGGACGGAACGTCTTGATATCGACGACGCCGCCAATCGCCCCCTCGTCCAGCGAGGCCAGCGGCGTCTTGCCCACCTCGACTCCGGCCACCAGTTCGGACGGCAAGGTGTCGAAGCGGAATTGGCGGCCGCTCTGGCCGCTGTCGCGCATGTTCTCGTTCACCGCGGCGCTGCGGCCGTTCAGGGTGACGATCTGGAAGTTGGGGCCCAGCCCCCGGACGCGCACGAACAGGCCCTCGCCCCGGTCGCGGGTGATGGCCACGCCTGGCACGCGCTGCAGGGCCTCGGCGATGTTGTTGGACGGGAACTTGCCGATGTCCTCGGCCGAGATGGCGTCGACGACGTTGGCGGCCTTGCGCTTTTCCGACAGGGCGCGGGCCAGGGAGTTGGCGAAGCCGCCGGTGACGACCAGTTCCTCGACCGTGGCGGGCTCTTCCTGGGTCGGCGCGACCTCGGCCCGCGCGATCGGCGCGGCGATGGGCGCTGGCGCGGTGGAAACGCGCTGGGCGGCCGGGCGCAGGATCGCGGCTCCGCCATTGCGCACGAAGGTCAGGCCCGTGCCACGCAGCAGCTCGGCCAGACCGCGTTCGGCGTCGAACTGGCCGCGTACGCCTCCCGTGTGCTTGCCGTTCAGCAGCACCGGATCGGCCAGCACCTGAAGGCCGGTGGCTCGCGAGAAGCTGGGCAGGGCCGAGGCCAGGTCACCGGCCGGAATGGCCAGGGTCGGCTTCTCGGGCGGCGCGGCCACGGCCGGGCTCGTCGCCAGCAGCGCGGCGGCCGATGCCGAGGCCAGCCAGGTCCAGGTCTTCGCAGTCATGTCGTCATCCCCGAATTCACGGCGCTCGACGCCGGTTCGGCGGGGAAGACGCTGGCGGCGGCCAGATCCGGACAGGGATTTTTGTGAAGTTTCCGCGACGTGCTCAGCGCGACAGCACCAGACCGTCCGGCGTCTGACGAACCGTGAAGCCGTGCATCAGGGCCAGATTGCGCACCAGGGCCTGCGGCTCGTCGAGGCGGAAACGGCCCACCACCCGCTGACGACCCAAGCTCGGATCGGCGATCTTGATCGGCGTGGCCGACGCGCGGTTCAGGCGCTCGACCAGCCGCGCCAGGGTCACTCCATCTGTCTCCAGCCATCCCGAGCGCCAGTCGTCGGCGTGGAGGTCGAACGCGCGAACCGCCGACAACCGGCCCTCCTTGGCGAAGGCGCGCTGACCCATCGTCAGCTCGGCGGTGCGATGGATCAGCCCCGTCGGGGCCAGCCGTACGCGGCCGCGTCGCACCGAAAGCTCCAGGCGGCCATCGCCGCGCTCGAGGTCGAAGGCGGTGCCCAGCACGCGGGCCGATCCCTCGGGCGCCTTGACGGTGAACGGCCGTCCCGTGTCGTGGGCGACGTCGAAGAAGGCCTCGCCGCGCACAAGCTCCACCTGCCGGCGCCGGGTTCCCAGGCGCACGTCCAGGCGCGTGGCGCCGTCCAAGGTGACCCGCGTGCCATCGGCCAGGGTCGCGACACGCTGCTGGCCCGGCGCCGTTTGCAGCACGACCGGCGTGACGGTCATCAGTTGCGCTTGCGGCCAGACGGCGAAGGCGGCCAGGCCGCAGGCCACGATACCGCCGGCGAGCGCCACCCAACGCCCGACGCCGCGCGCGACGCCGCGCCGTTGCTCGCTCAGGCGCATCGCCTCGGCCAGGGCCGGATCCTGGCTGGCGCGCCAGACCTGATCGAAGGCTTGGGCGTGTGTCGGGTCGGCCGATTTCCAGGTCTCGAAGGCCGCGTCGTCACGGTCGGCGGCGTCCAGGCGCCGGGCGGCCCAGAGGGCGGCTTGCTGGCGGGCGCGGCTCATCGGCGCCCTCCTCCGACGCGCCGCTCGGCCCGCGCGATCTCACGATGCAATTGCTCCAGCGCTCGCGCCACGTGCTTTTCGATCGCCGCCTCGCTGAGACTGAGATCCTCGGCGATCTGGCGCGGCGAGTGGCCGTGCAGCCGGCGGCGGATGAAGACGTCGCGACGCAACGGCGGCATGGCGTCAAGCGCCTTGCCGAAGACCTCGACCTTCTGGCGATGCATCAGAATCTGCTCCGGCGCGGGGGCTTGGCAGGGAATGTCGTCGTTCAGCGCCTGGGCTGGTCGCCGGCTCGCGCGGCGGAAATGGTCGCGCACCAGATTCAACGCGATGCGATAGCCCAGAGCCGCGCGATCGACGATGGTCTTCGCCTGCTCGTAGGCCAGCAGCCGCTCGAAGGTTTCCTGCACCAGATCCTCGGCGGCCGCCGGATCGCGCGTTCGACGGACGATGAACTGATAGAGATCGCGCCGCTGCGCGCGCAGGCTGGCCAGGTCGCTCATCGGAGCTTTTTCTGGCCCACGGGGGCGACGGGACTTGGAGGCCACGGCGGCATGCCTCGGCGCCTAGCATGGGTTTGTGACAGTTCAGCCAGGCCTTAGGGGGCGACAGGGCCGGCGCCGAGGCTGTTCTGGCCATCACGTTCCTCAGAAGCGCCCGAATGCTAGGGCGACCTTGGCGCGCAACGAGAGCTCACTATAGCGGAATTAGTCACCGGCCATTCTTGCGGGGGTCGTCCATGGCGGGGCCGACCGACTTGCCGTGGACCAGCGTCAGGTCGATGCGCTCGTGTGGCCAGCTCGCCCGCGCGCCGCTGATCATGTCCAGCAGCCGTTCGGTCACGGCCTGAGCCATGTCGACCAGCGGTCGCCGGATGGTCGTCAGCGCCGGGGTGATCATCGAGGCGATGTCGCTGCCGTCGAAGCCAGCCAGTGAAAGCTGGCCCGGAACGGACACGCCGCGTTCGCGGGCGATCTTGGCCACGGCGGCGGCCATGATGTCGTTGGCGGCGAAGATCGCCGTCGGCGGCTGATCCAGCGACAGCAGCGCTTCGGCCGCGGCCGCGCCGCTGTCGAAACCGTAGTCTCCCTCGCGCCGGTAGGCTTCTGGCATGCTCCCGCCGATGCCTTCGAGAAAGCCGGCCTTGCGTTCCTGGGCCGACCGGAAATGCGCCGGACCTTCGATCATGGCGATCCGACGATGACCCAGTTCCAGCAAGTGCTGGCCCAGGGCTCGCGTCGCGCCCCGTTCGTTGCTGACCAGCATGCAGGGATATTCGGGCAGCGACACCGACGCGATCCCGACCGATGGCACGCCCAGGCGCGTCAGCCGCTCGGGAATGGCGGCGATCTCGGACGTCGGCGGCAAGACGATCAGCCCGTCCACGCGCGAGCGCCGGACGAAGTTCTCGATGTCGGACGCGATGTCCGGATTGGCGAAATGCACCGGGCGGACGACCAGCTCGTAGCCGTGCGAGGAACAGGCCTCGACGATGCCGCGCTGCAGAGCGCCGATCACGTGGGCGTTGGGATCGTCCTGGACCATGGCGATCAGGAACGACCGGCCCGAAGCCAGGGCCCGCGCCCGGGTGCTGGGGCTGTAGCCGAGGCGCTCGATGGTCTCGAGCACGGTCTTGCGGGTCTCTGCGCCGACATGGGGCGACTCGTTGAGGACGCGGGAGACGGTGCGAATCGACACGCCCGCCGCCAGCGCGACATCGTCGATTGTCACGGACAGCACCGCGCCAAACTCCCCTCGTCCCAACGCGAAACCTCCCTGTTCCCAGCATGTGGCATACAACGGCATTTGTATGATTGCTAGCGTTGGCAAATCGTCTGCCAGCGCTGGCATTTTTGATGCTACCGCTACCATTTGTCATTGACTCCACCCTGGGTGCGGCGCTTTTCTCTCGCTCAACGGCCTGCGGCAGACGGGTTTGGGGAGCGCCAGGATGAGATTTGATCGTAGAGGCATGGTGCTGGCGGGCCTGGTTGGAGCCGGCGCCCTGACGCCGAACCTGGCGACGGCCGCGCCGCCGAAGCCGACCTCCCCCACCGACCACTGGTTCAACATCCGCGACTACGGCGCCGTCGGCGACGGCGCGCGGATCGACACGACGGCCATCAACAAGGCCATCGCGGCGGCCGCGTCGCATGGCGGCGGCACGGTCTATTTCCCGCCGGGAACCTATGCCAGCTATACCCTGCGCCTGAAGAGCAAGGTCACCCTGCTGCTGGACGTCGGCGCGGTGCTGCTGGCGGCCGACACGCCGCCGGGCGGCCCTGGCTACGACAGTCCGGACGAAGGCGCGGCGACCAACAAGTTCCAGGACTACGGCCACAGCCACTGGGCCAACAGCCTGATCTACGGCGAGGGGCTGCACGACATCGCGATCGTCGGCCAGGGCCTGATCTGGGGCAAGGGCCTGAGCCGGGGCCACCGCTTCGACACCGATCCGCCCGACGTCAGCGGTCCCGGCGTCGGCGACAAGGCCATCGCCCTGAAGAACTGCCGCAACGTGCTGCTGCGCGACTTCAAGGTGCTGCAGGGCGGCTGGTTCGCCCTGCTGGCCACCGGCGTCGACAACATGACCATCGACAATCTGGTCGTCGACACCAACCGCGACGGTCTGGACATCGACTGCTGCCGCAACGTCCGCGTCACCAACTGCACGATCAACTCGCCGTGGGACGACGGCATCTGCCCGAAGAGCTCGTTCGCGCTGGGCTATGCCCGTCCGACCGAGAACCTGACCATCTCGGACTGCTTCCTGACCGGCGACTTCGAGATGGGCTCGGTGATCGACGGCACGTGGAAGCGCATGCCGCCGACGTTCTCTGGCTATGGCCGCATCAAGCTGGGCACGGAGTCGAACGGCGGCTTCAAGAACATCACCATCACCAACTGCGTGTTCGACAACTGCTACGGCCTGGCCCTGGAGACGATGGACGGCGCCCTCACCGAGGACATCGCCATCAGCAACATCGCCATGCGGGGCCTGCGCTTCCCGCCCCTGTTCCTGCGCCTGGGCAGCCGCATGCGCGGCCCGGCGGGCGCGGAGATCGGCAAGCTGCGGCGGGTGACGATCCAGAACATCGTCAGCCATGGCGCCAAGCCCTGGCCCTCGATCATCGCCGGCGTGGCCGGCCATCCGGTCGAGGACATCAAGATCAGCGACGTCTACTTCCACCAGCAGGGCGGCGGCTCGGCCGAGCTGGCCCGGCGCGATCCGCCCGAGGCCGACAAGGCTTATCCGGACCCGGACATGTTCGGCGACCTGCCGGCCAACGGCTTCTTTATCCGGCACGCCCGCAATATCGAGATGAGCAATGTCGAGATCGCCGTGGAAGCGCCCGACGCGCGCCCGGCCTTCTGGATGCGCGACGTCACCGACATCGACCTCTTCCGCCTGCGCCTGCCGCGCGGGGCGAACGGAGGCGCGAACTTCGCCTTGGACCAGGTCACCGGCTTCCGCAGCTTCGGCGGCCGATGGCTCGAGGACAGGCGCTTCGATGGGACCGTCACACAGACATTCTGACCGGCCATCAGGCCGACGGGATCAGCAAAGGACGGCCATCAAGAGCCGTCGCAGGAGGGATTTCAATGAGCAACAAACTTTATCTGACCGCGGCCTCGCCTATCGCGCTCGCCGTTTCCTTGCTTTTGCCAGCGCTGGCACAAGCCCAAACCGCGCCGACGACCAGTGATGGCGCCGAGGTCGAGACCATCGTGGTCACCGGCTCGCGCCTGGCTTCGCGAGGCTTCAGCGCGCCGACGCCGGTCTCGGTCGTCGACGCCGAGGAGTTCAAGCAGTCGGGCGCCGTCAATGTCGAGCAGGTGCTGAACAACGCGCCCCAGTTCATCGGCTCGCAGAACAACGGCCCGACGGCCAACACCGTCCCGGGCGGCACGGCCACGCTGAACCTGCGCGGCTTCGGGGCGCAGCGGAACCTGGTGCTGGTCAACGGTCGTCGCTTCGCCATCGCCGGCGCGGACCAGACGACCGACATCAACACCATCCCCGCCTCGCTGATCCGCCAGACGGAAGTGGTGACCGGCGGCTCGTCGGCGGTCTACGGCTCGGACGCCATCACAGGCGTGGTCAACTTCGTCCTGCGCCAGGACTTCGAGGGCGTCGAGCTGAACGTCCAGGAGAACTGGGACAGCCACACCACCACGCGGACCCATAACATCGACCTGACCGTCGGCGGCAACTTCGCCGACGGCAAGGGCAACGCGGTCGTCTCGGTGAACTATCTGGACCGCGGCGCCATCTCGCGGCGGATGCGTGGGAACTGGGCCTATGACTCGCTGTCGGACGGCTGCGTCACCGCGGCCTCGTTCAGCAAGAGCAAGGCCGGCACGCCGTTTTCGCCGCCGTCGGGCCAGACCTGCGCCCAGGCTGGCGGTCGCCAGGGCCTGATCGCGGGCGGCAGCGGCGACATCCCCAACGGCCGCTTCACCGGCGTGCCGCTGGTCGGCTCGTCGACCTCGAACCCGGCCCTGGACGCGGCGTTGGTTGCCGCCGGCCTGGGCGGCATGGGCTCGCGCGGCTTCACCTTCAACGACACCGGGACGACGGCCCGCCCTGCCCTCACCCCGCAGGACGACTTCAACCTGAGTCCGGACAACTACCTCATCATCCCGCAGAAGCGCTGGATGCTGAACGCGATGGGCCACTACGACTTCAACAGCAAGGTCACCGGCTACGTCGAGGCGCACTATAGCAACAACGTCGTCGACATGCAGCTGGCCCCGACCAACATCAACGGGCCGTTCCTGTTCAACGTCAACAACCCCTACCTCAGCGCGCCGATGCAGGAGGTCCTGCGCCAGCTGGACCTGAAGGAGACGGGGACGACGACGGTGACGACCGGCACGGCGACCCGCACCACGGTGGCCGGCGACGGCCTGGCGGTGATCAATGTCGGCCGCCGCCTGCGCGAGGTCGGTCTGCGCCGCAACAACGCCGAGCGTAACGTCTTCCGCTTCGCGGCCGGCTTCCGGGGGGACCTGGGCGACGTGTCCGAAAGCTTCCTGCGCGACCTGAAGTACGACGCCTACTATACCTTCGCCCGCACCTCCGAGACTGACCACCAGGACGGCAACGTCTCCCGCAGCCGCTTCCAGGCCAACCTGCTGTCGGTGGGCGGCGCGGCGCCGGTGCTGAACGTCTTCGGCCCGAACATCTCGGCCGCCGGCGTCCAGGCCATCGCCATCGGGGCCACCAACATCACCGAGGCCAAGCAGCAGGTCGCCGCGGCCAACCTGTCGGGCGAGGCCTTCAGCCTGCCGGCCGGCCCGGTCGACTTCTCGGCCGGCCTGGAGTGGCGCTACAACGCGGCCAAGTACATCCCCGACGAGTTCCTGCGCTCGGGCGACGTGGTCGGCTTCAATCCCGGCCTGCCGACCGGCGGCAGCACGATCGTTAAGGAGGTCTATGGCGAGATCCGCGCGCCGATCCTGGCCGACCTGCCGTTCATCAAGAACCTGACCGCCAACGGCGCCTTCCGCTATTCGGACTACAATCTGAAGGGCGTCGGCGGGGTCTGGACGTATTCGGTCGGCGGCGCCTGGGCCGTGACCTCGGACGTCAACTTCCGCGGCCAGTTCCAGCACGCCATCCGCGCGCCCAACGTCGGCGAGCTGTACGGCGGCCTGGCCCAGAGCTTCGACGCGGCCACCGACCCCTGTTCGAGCCGCGCGCCGACCGCCCAGCAGACCGCCGCCGTCCGCGCCGTCTGCGAGGCCACCGGCGTGCCGGCCGCCCAGGTGTTCAGCGCGGGCGTGCAGTCCAATACCATCATCGGCAACCTGTCGGGCGGCAATCCCAATGTCGGCATCGAGGAGTCGGACACCTACACGGTCGGCGTGGTCCTGACGCCCCGCGCAGTTCCGGGCTTGGCGGTCAGCGTCGACTACTTCAACATCGACCTGACCGGTGCGATCTCGCAGCTGGGCGGCGGCCTGAACAACACCCTGAACCTCTGCTACTACATCGTGCAGAGCGCCAGCAGCGAGTTCTGCCAGGCCATCAAGCGCAATCCCGTGACCGGCGAAATCGCCCCGCCCTACTATGCGACCGTCACCAACGCCAACACCGGCGGCCTGAAGACGGCCGGCGTCGACTTCGCCGCCAACTATCGGTTCAAGACCGACTTCGGCTGGCTGCCGGATGACAGCGCCTTCGACATCTCGACCAACTGGACCTGGACCGACGAATTCACCTCGACGCCCGTCCAGGCCTTCCCGAACATCAAGAACTACTGCGTCGGCGCGTTCGGCACGACCTGCGGCCAGCCGATCCCCGAATGGAAGGGCGGCACGCGGATCACCTGGCGCACGGGGCCGCTCAGCCTGAGCGTCAAGCACCGCTTCATCGGTGCGGTGACGACCGACAAGTACTTGCTGCCCAAGCGGCTGGGCAACACGGTCCCCGACCTGGCCACCCTGACCAATCCGAAGCTGCCGGCCCAGAACTACTTCGACCTGTCGTTCAGCTATGACCTGAGCAACGGCGTGCAGGTCTATGGCGGAGCCCAGAACATCTTCGATCGGGATCCGCCGATCGTCGGCAGCGCGGCGCCGGGGGCCAACACCTACGCGGCGACCTACGATGTCCTGGGAACCACCATGTTCCTGGGCGGTCGCCTGAGGTTCTAGAGATCGTCGAGGAAGGGCGCTTGCGCTTGTGCGGGGACCCGGCGCGTATCGGCCGGCCTGCCCCGCCGCCCTCCCTGGCGCCGGCGCGCGTGGATGCGGACCTCCCGCCGCTCCACGCGCGCCCGGACCTTCGTCTAGCCTGGAGTTCGTGATGCGATCGAGATCCCTGCCGGCCTGGATCACCGCCCTGGCGTTCCTGCCGCTCGCGGCCTTCGCCGAACCGACGCCGACCTATCGCAATCCGATCTTGCACGCGGACTATTCTGATCCTGACGTGATCCGCGTCGGGGACCGCTACTACCTGGTCGCCTCGACCTTCCACTTCTCGCCGGGGCTGCCGGTCCTGGAGTCCAGGGACCTAGTCCACTGGACGATCCTGGGCCATGTGCTGCCGCGCCTGCCGTTCGCGCCGGAATACGACCTGCCCGGCCCGGTTCCGACTGACGATACCGGCGCGCGGATGCCGCGCGACCAGCGGACCGTGGGACAGCGCTACGCCGGCGGCGTCTGGGCGCCGTCGATCCGTCATCACGACGGCCGCTTCTACGTCTATTTCGCCACCCCCTACGAGGGGATCTTCATGGCCACGGCCGAGAAGCCGGAGGGGCCTTGGAGCGCGCCGGTCGCGGTGATCGCCGGCCCCGGTTACGAGGACCCCTGCCCGTTCTGGGATGATGATGGCCAAGCCTATCTGGTCCACGGCAAGGTCGGCGCCGGCCCGCTGGTGCTGCACCGCATGGCGCCGGACGGCAAGTCGGTGCTGGACGCCGGAACCGTGATCGCCGAGGACGCCAAGGCTCTGCCGGTTCTCGAAGGCCCCAAACTCTACAAGCGCGACGGCTGGTACTACATCTTCGCCCCGACCGGCGGCGTCGAGACCGGCCCCCAGACCGTGCTGCGCTCGAAGACCATCTGGGGACCGTACGAGCATCGCGCCGTGCTGATCCCCGGCAACGGGCTGAACGGGCCGCATCAGGGCGGCTGGGTCGAGACCCCCTCCGGCCAGGGCTGGTTCGTCCACTTCAACAGCAAGGGCGCCTACGGCCGCATCGTCCACCTGCAGCCGGTGACCTGGAAGGACGGCTGGCCGTTCATGGGTCAGCCCCCGCCGGTCGGCGACGGGACCAGCGGTTGGCCGGTCATGCAGCACGCCGCGCCCGACGTCGGTGGCCGCTTCCCGGCGGTGAAGCCCCAGACTTCGGACGACTTCTCCGCCAAGGCGCTGGGCCCGCAGTGGGAGTGGAATCACAATCCCGACAACAAGCGCTGGAGCCTGAGGCAGCGCCCGGGCTTCTTGCGCCTGACGGCCGCGCCTGCTCCGAACCTGGTCAGCGCCCGCAACACCCTGACCCAGGTCCTGCAGAGTGAGCATGCCGTCGTCACGACCCGGCTCGACGCGACCGGCGTCGCCGAGGGGCAGCGCGCCGGGCTGTCGATGTTCGGCCAGGGGCTCAGCTGGATCGGCGTCGCACGGCGCGAGGGCGCGTTGCGGGTGGTTCAGTCCTATTCAGGCGCCGAGGTTCTCGGACCGCCGCTGAAGACCAGGACCATCGACCTCCGCGTCTCGGTCTCCGACCAGACCGCGCGCTACGCCTACAGCCTCGATGGCGGCGAGAGCTTCGTCGAGCTGGGCGCGGCCGCGCCGTTGCGATTCAGCTGGTGGAAGGGCGCGCGACCGGCGCTGTTCACCTATGGCGATCCGACGAAGTCGCGGCAGGGCTATGCCGATTTCGACTGGGTGAAGGTCACGCCGTGATTTTGATCCGTTTTCCGAGACAAGGCGGGTTGATCGACCCGCCGTCAACCGCCACCTCCTGGCGGTCGGCGTTCCGCGCCGACCGCGCTTTTTGACCGAGTGACGCGTAGCCATGCCCAGGCCACTGAATTTCCATGAAGATCGGCTGTTCCCGGCGGATGCGACGACGCGGTCGTACGCGCGGGGGCTTTATGGGCTGGTCAAGGACCTGCCGATCATCAGCCCGCACGGCCACACCGATCCTTCCTGGTTCGCGACCAACGAACCGTTCCAGGACGCCACCGACCTGCTGCTGGCTCCGGACCACTATCTCTTCCGCATGCTCTACAGCCAGGGCATCTCCCTGGACGCCCTGAAGGTGCGCTCCAAGGCCGGGGTTCCGGCCACCGATCCCCGCGCGGCCTGGAAGCTGTTCGCGTCGAACTTCCACCTCTTCCGCGGCACGCCCTCGTGGATCTGGCTGAACCACGTGTTCAGCCAGGTGTTCGGCTTCACCGAGTTCCTCGACGAAACCACGGCCGACGCCTATTTCGACGGCATCAACGCCGCCCTGGCCACCGACGCCTATCGGCCCCGGGCCCTGTTCGACCGCTTCAACATCGAGACCCTGGCCACCACCGAGGGCCCGCACGAGAGCCTCAAGCACCACCAGGCCATCCGCGAGAGCGGCTGGGGCGGCCATGTGATCACCGCCTACCGCCCCGACGCGGTCATCGACTTCGAGGACGAGCGCAGCCCGCGCGCCTTCGAGCGCTTCGCCGAGGTCTCGGGCCAGGACGTCTATAGCTGGAAGTCCTACCTGGAGGCTCACCGCCTGCGCCGGGCGGCCTTCATCGAGGCCGGGGCGACGTCTTCGGACCACGGCCACCCGACGGCGGCCACCGCCGACCTCTCCGACGTCGAAGCCGAGGCCCTGTTCCAGGATCTGGTGAAGGGCAATGTGACGCCGCAGAAGGCCGAGCTCTTCCGCGCCCAGATGCTGACCGAGATGGCCAAGATGAGCCTGGACGATGGGCTGGTCATGCAGATCCACCCCGGCTCGCACCGCAACCACAATGTCGGCCTGCTGGGCACTCACGGCCGCGACAAGGGCGCCGACATCCCGATGCGCACCGAATATGTCGATGCGCTGAAGCCCCTGCTGACCCGGCTGGGCAACGATCCGCGCCTGTCGGTGATCCTGTTCACCCTGGACGAGACCACCTACAGCCGCGAACTGGCCCCGCTGGCCGGCCACTATCCAGTGCTGAAGCTGGGCCCATCCTGGTGGTTCCACGACAGCCCCGAAGGCATGATGCGCTTCCGCGAGCAGGTCACCGAGACCGCCGGCTTCTACAACACCGTCGGCTTCAACGACGACACCCGCGCCTTCCTGTCCATCCCGGCCCGCCACGACGTCGCCCGACGCGTCGACAGCGCCTTCCTGGCCCGCATGGTCGCCGAGCACCGCATGGACCTCAACGAAGCCGAGGACCTCATCGTCGACCTGACGTACAACCTGCCTAAGAAAGCCTACAAGCTGGATCAGAGCGCCCGCCATGTTCATGCCCACTGACACGCCCGATAAGGCCGAACGGGTCAGCCAGACCTTGCTCCGTGCGCTGGACATCCTGGACGCCGCGCGCGGCGGTCCGGTCGCCCTGACCGAGCTGGAACGACGCCTGGGCCTGACTCGTAGCACCGCGCACCGCCTGGCTTCGGCGCTGGTCGATCGCCGGCTGCTGACCCACGACGCCCGCAAGGGCTATCGCCTGGGCCCCAAGCTGATGGACCTGGGCTTCCAGGCGCGTGAATCCACCAGCCTGGCCGCGGTCGCCCAACCCGTCCTCGACGGGCTCAGTCAGACCATGGAAGACGCCTCGAACCTGGGCGTTCCCGATGGGGATCATGTCGTCTACATCGCGCGCTCGCCCAGCCGCCGTCGGGTGGCCGTGCGCCACCAGGTCGGCGACCGCAACCGGATCAGCACGACGGCGCTGGGCCGGGCGCTGATGCTGGACGCGTCGACCGAAAGCTGGACCGCCTATTTCCCCGACGAGCCGCAACCGGCGGCCAAGGCGATCGGCGCGGCCTGGCACTTCGACGAGGCCGGCGACTGCATCCGTTGCGTGGCCGCGCCGATCCGCGACGCCAGCGGTGCGATCGTGGCGGCGGTCAGCCTGTCGAGCATCCCGCAGTACATGCCCGAGGATCGGATGGCGCTGGCCGAGCGCGAGGTCGTCGAGGCGGCTAACGCCATCAGCCGCCGCCTGGGCTGGGGCTGGGAGACCTAAGCCTCCCGACCGATCACCAGGTGAAGGTGCCCGCCGCCCGCGCCGGCAACGAAGCCTTGAACCGACGCCCGCCTTCCGTGATCGCGAAGGCCGCAGGCTCTTTACCCACGTTCAACACGATCAGGACACGGCCGCCGTCGCGATTCTGGAACGCCACCGTGCGCAGGTCGCCGACCTTGGCCGGCGAGCCGATCCGCACAGCGCCGGGCTTCACGAACCGGCTGGCGTGACCGAAGGCGTAGTATTCCTGGGTGCGGGTGATCGCGCCCGTCTTGCTGTCGATGGTCACGAACGGCCGGCAGTCGCTGCAGCCGCCCTTATGCGGACCGAAGGTCTCGTCCAGCGCCAGGTTCCACATCAAGACGCCGCGTGAGCCGCCGCGCACCGAGCCGATGATCAGGTTCTCGACCATCCAGGCGAAGCTGTCGTCGAACTTCGGGGCCCATTCGCCGCCCGAGCATTCGGTGAGGAACACCTCCTTGTCAGGGTTGGCGTCGGTCACCGGCTGCTGGGCCGAGACGTCGCCGGCGTAGCAGTGCCAGGCGACGCCCGCGAGGAAGGCCCTGGCCTTGGGATCGGCCAGCACCGTCGTCGGCTGCTCGGGTTTGTCCCAGTTATGGTCCCAGTCGAGGACCTTGGTCGCGATCTTCTCGCGCTCGAAGGTCGGCGCCAGGTGCTCGCCGAAGAACCGGGCGCGGTCCTTGGCCAGCCAACGCATGCCCGGATAGTTGTCAGGCTCGAAGTCCGGCTCGTTCTGGATGCTGAGATAGTCGGTCGGCACGCCGACCTTGCGGGCCGCCTTGACGTAGCGCGCGAAGAAGTCGGCATAGACCGGGTAGGCTTCGGGCTTCAGCTGGCCCTTCACCAGCGCCCCGGTGGTCTTCATCCAGGCTGGGGCGCTCCACGGCGAGGCCATGACCTTGAGATCGGGATTGATCTTCAGCGCCGCCCGAACTGTCGGGAAGACGTATTCCTGAGGCCGCTTCAGCGAGAAGTGCTCCAGTTTCGGATCGGCCGCGCCGCCGGGGGCCTCGTCCAGGCTGTAGTGGTCCAGCGAGAAGTCCGAAGCGCCGATGGTGATGCGGGTGAAGCTGAAGCCTAGTCCGCCCTCCCCGCGCCCATACAGCTCGCGCAGCAGCCGATCGCGCTGGGTCGGCGTCAGCTTGGTCTGGATCAGCCAGGCCGAGGCGTCGGTGATCGCACCGCCGAAGCCGACGATGGTCTGGTGGCGCTCCTTGGCGTCGACGTTCACGACCGGGAGGCCGGCGAGTTCCCCGGCCGTGACGACGCCGGACGACGGCTGCGCGGTCAGCAACTGGCTCTTGTCGCCCGTGGTCACCCAGCTCTGGAGCTTGGGCCCGGCGACAGCGGGGGCCGTCGCGACCAGCGCGACGGCGGCGACGGCGTTGGCGAGCAGTACGCGCATCACGGCTTCCTCGACCAGGCCTTCAGGTTGGCCGCGCCGGTCAGCGCGGCGTCGCCGGCGTGGCGACCGACATACAGAGGGTAGCGGCCTGCCGCGAGCGTCCAGCCGGGCTTGGCGGTGTCGTAGTCGGCTAGGAGGCGCGGCTCGACGGTCAAGGTTACCCGCCGGGTCTCGCCGGGCGCCAGGTCGACCTTCTCGAAGCCCGCCAGACGGACCATCGGCTTGCGCTTGCCGGCCGTGACGTAGAGCTGCGGCGTATCGGCGCCGGCCACCTTGCCGGTGTTGGTGACGTCGAAGCTTACCTTCAGCCCGGCGGCGTCCTCGACCTTGAGGTTCTTGTAGGCGAAGGCCGTGTACGAGAGACCGTAGCCGAACGGATAGAGCGGCTGGCGCTTTTCCTGGGCGTACCAGCGATAGCCGACGGCGGCGCCCTCGACGTACTTCACGTCGAAGGTCTTGATCGGACCAGCCTTCTGGCCGGCGCGGCGGGCGTCGTCGATCGCGGCCTGCTCGGCGAAGCCCGGCGCGCTGGCGCGCGGGGCCTGGTCGGCGGACTTCGGGAAGGTCATGGCCAGTCGGCCCGATGGATTGACCTCGCCGAACAGCAGGCGGGCGATAGCCTGGCCGCCGCGCTGGCCGGGATACCAGGCCTGCATAACCGCGCTGACGCGATCCAGCCACGGCATGGTCACCGGCCCGCCGGTCTCTAGCACCACGATGGAGCGCTTGTTGGCGGCGGCGACGGCGTCGATCAGGGCGTCCTGGTTGTCGGGCAGGACGATCGACGGCGCGTCCTGAGCCTCGGTCTGCCAGTGCCAGGCGAAGACGATGGCGACGTCGGCGTCCTTGGCCGCGGCGGCCGCGGCGGCGGGATCCTTGCCGTCGACATAGATCACCTCGGCGCCCGGCGCGGCGGCCTTGATGGCCTCCAGCGGCGAGGAGGCGTGCCAGGTGACGCGGACGAACGAGGCGGCCTCGCCACCGTCCAGCGGGATCTCGACTGGCGCGCCGCCGACCGATCGCACCTGCGACGAGCCGCCGCCCGAAATGACGCCCACATCGGCACGGGCGCCGATCAGCACGATCTTCCTGGCGCTCTTGGCCAGGGGCAGCAGGTTCCCGTCGTTCTTCAGCAGCACCGAGCCACGCTCGGCCACGGTCTGGGCGACCTTGGCGTGGGCGTCGTAGTCGATCGGCTGGGCGGTCGTCGGGGTCGGGTCGTCCATCAGGCCCGAGGTGATCACCCCGTGCAGGATGCGGCGGACCATGTCGTCCAGGCGCGCGGGGCTGACCTCGCCCTTCGCTACGGCGGCCTTCAGGTCGTCGCCGAAGAAGATCTGGCTATCCAGCTCCTGGCCCGACTGCTGGTCCAGGCCCGCCAATGCAGCCTTGACCGTGCTGTGCACCGCGCCCCAGTCCGACATCACGAAGCCCGGATAGTTCCAGTCGCGCTTGAGCACCTTGTTCAGCAGGAAGTCGTTCTGGCAGGCCCAGTCGCCATTGACCTTGTTGTAGGCGCACATGACCGAGGCCGGGTTGCTCTTCTCGATCGCGATCTGGAAGGCCAGGAGGTCGCTCTCCCGCAGGTCCGCCTCGTCGATCTGGGCGTCCATCACGTGGCGGCCGGTCTCCTGGGCGTTCAGGGCGAAGTGCTTGATCGTCGAGACGATGTGGTTGGACTGCACGCCTCGGATCTGTTCGCCCGCCATCTGACCGGCCAACAGCGGGTCCTCGCCCAGATATTCGAAGTTGCGGCCCGCCCACGGGTCGCGGGTCAGGTTGACGCCGCCGGCCAGCAGGACGTTGAAGGTCTTGGCGCGGGCCTCGGCGCCGATCATCGCGCCGCCGGCGAAGGCCAGCCTGGGCTCGAAGGTCGAGGCCAGGGCCAGGCCCGACGGCAGGGCCGTGGCGACGTCGCCCTTGCGCTGTTCGACCTGGTTGGCCACGCCCAGGCTGGCGTCGCTTTCCCGCAGCGTCGGGATCTTCAGGCGCGGCACGCCCGGCACGTAGCCCGCCGAGGGGATCATGTCGGCCGGCGCCGGCTTGGTGTTCGGCGGGAAGAGCCCGTGCAGATACGTGATCTTTTCGTCCAGGGTCATCTGCTTGACCAGGGCGTCGGCGCGGACCCAGGCCGGATCGTTGGCGCGCGGGGCCAGCGGGGCGCTGGCCTTTGTCGGCATGACCTCGGCGACGGCGCCCGACCCAAGGGCCAAAGGCAGGGGCGCGAGGGAAAGCAACGCCACGGCGGCGGTAGTCCGGCACAGGATCCGCAAGGCGGATGCAGGCTGGGCGGCGGTCGTCATGACGTTACTCCGTATGGTCTCAGGATGCTGGAACGGGGGCCGCGGCCAGCGGTGGCGCCTGGCATGTCCGGGCCACGAACTCGGCGTGGCTGGGCATGACATTCAGGCACTTGCCGATGACCGTCTCGATGTCGCCGAGGTGGCGGGCGATGGCCTCGTCCGAGTGGACGCGCACCAGCGGGTCATAGCTTCGCGGCACGACGCCCTGGCCCAGGAACACCTGGATCCAGCTCTCTTCGGTGAAGAGCTCGTCGTCCTCACGGAAGACCCGGCCGTTGGCGCGGAAGAGGTCCATCTTCCGCTGCAGCGTGGCGGGGACCTCCATGTCGCGGCAATAGCGCCAGAAGGCGGTGTCGTCGCGCTCGGTGGCCTTGTAGTGCAGGATGATGAAGTCGCGGATGCGCTCGTATTCGAAGTCAGTCTGGCGATTGAACTCGTCGATGTTGGCCGGGTCGAAGCCGCCGTCCGGCAGCAGGCGAACCATGCGGATCACCGCCGACTGGATCAGATGCAGGCTGGTCGACTCCAGCGGCTCCATGAAGCCGCTGGCCAGGCCCACCGAGACGCAGTTCTTGTTCCAGATCTTCCGGCGCTTGCCGGTCGTGAAGCGGATGCGCAGCGGATTGGCCCGCTGGGCGCCGTCCAGGTTCGACAACAGGACGCGCTCGGCCTCGTCGTCGTCGATGTGCTTGGACGAGTAGACGTGGCCGTTACCGGTGCGGTGCTGCAGCGGGATGCGCCACTGCCAGCCGGCGTCGTGGGCGGTCGAGCGGGTATAGGGCGTGAAGTGCGCCGAGCGCTCGGTCGGCACGGCGATGGCCCTGTCGCAGGGCAGCCAGTGCGTCCAGTCCTCGTAGCCGGACTTCAGGGCCTGCTCGATGATCAGCCCGCGGAAGCCCGAGCAGTCGACGAAGAAGTCGGCGGTGATCACCTCGCCGTCGTCCATGGTCACCGACTGCACGAAGCCGTCGTCGGACCGCAGCGTCACGTCGACGATCTTGCCCTCGCGCCGCTTGACGCCGCGCGCCTGGGCATAGGTCGACAGGTGCTTGGCGTAGAGGCCCGCGTCGAAGTGGAAGGCGTGGGCGATGTGGCCGATCGGGGACTCGGCCATGTCGGCGCGGGCCCGCATAAACTTGTCGCTCAGCGCCATGGCGTTGTTGATCGACAAGGCGTTGAAGTCGCCCTCGCGACCGAGCTCGCGCATGCGCAGCCAGTACTGGTGGACGCGCAACCAGCCCAGATCCTGACCCAGCACGCCAAAGCCGTGCAGGTAGCTCTCGCCCTTGCGCCACCAGTTCCGGAACTCGATGCCCAGCTTGAACGACCCCTGCGTCTTGCGCAGGAAATCGTCCTCGTCGAGGCCGAGCAGTTCGTTGAACTTCTTGATGGCGGGGATCGTCGCCTCCCCCACGCCGACGGTCCCGATCTCCTCGGACTCGACGAGCACGATCTCGTAGAGGCCCTGGAACAGGCGCGAGCACAGGGCCGCCGTCATCCATCCGGCCGAGCCGCCGCCGGCGATCAATATTGTCTTGAGCGGTTGCAACCACCCGCCTCCCGTTGAGCCGGTAGGTCGGGGACGCCGAAGCGCCCCCGCCTCCGATTGGTTCTTGCCTGGCGAGCCTGGACGCGGGGGAGCGCGGCCAGCTCAGCCTCTTGCTTAGAACCGATAGTTCACGCCGAACAGGATCTGGCGGCCGTACTTCTCGTAGGTCTCGGGCAGCGAGCCGCCGTTGCTGGTCTTGGTGCCGCCCTTGTCGAGGCCAAGGCGCGTGCGGTACGGCGAGTCCGTCAGGTTGTTGACCTGCAGCAAGACGCCCAGGTTGTTCAGCGGGCCGTCCTGGAAGGTGTAGCCGATCTGGGCGTCGACCTGCTTGTCGGCCAGGATCTCGGTGAAGCCCCGGGTCGCGAACAGCTGCACCACCTCGCCCTTGAAGGCCGAGCGATAGCGCTGGCTGATCCGCGCCTGGAAACCGCCACGCTCGTAGTAGCCGGTGACGTTGTAGACGGTGCCCGAGAGGCCCGGGATGCGGACTTCCTGGGTCGGATCGGGATTGCTGGTCGTGTTCAGGTTCGACTTGGTCAGCGACAGGCTTCCCTGCACGCCGAAGCCCTTCAGGAGGTCGGCGAACTGGCCCAGCTCGACCGCGCCGCTGAACTCCACGCCCTTGACCACGCCGCCGTTGCCGTTCGCTGGCAGGGTCATCTGGCCGATCGGGCTGACGATGACGTTTGACGGGATCGAGGTGGCCGACGACGGCGCGGGAATGCCCGTGAAGTCGAACGTGCCACTCTGCGAATAGATATAGGTGTCGAGCTTCTTGTAGAAGCCGGCGACCGAGACATAGGTCGCGGGGCTGATATACCACTCGTAGGCTAGGTCGGCGGCCTTAGCCATCCAGGGCTTCAGGTGCGGGTTGCCGCCGCTGGCGCTCCAGGGATTGACGGTCGAGCCGGCGGCGCAACCGCCTTGCCCGCTGCAGACCAGCGAATTGAACGACGGCGTCACATTGGCGCGCATGTCGTCCATGCGCGGGCGGGCCATGGTCTTGGACAGGGCGAAGCGGAGGCGATGACCGCCGCCCAGGTCGTAGATCAGGTTCAGGCTGGGCAGGACGTCGGTGTAGTCGTCCTTGGTGCTGATCTTGGTCGGGACGATCGGCTGGCCGGCTTCGGTGCCATTGATCACGACGCCGGCGGACTCCTGCTTCTGCTTGACCACCTGCACGCCGACATTGCCGCGCAGATCGCCGGTCTGGAAGTTGGCCTTGGCGAAGAAGGTCGTGACCTCCTCGGTGATGTCCCAGTTCTTGTCGTAGTAGTTGGCGTCGAGGATCGGCGCGGAATTGTAGTACTTCTTCCACACGTCGCCGATCTTGACGCTGAGCACGTCGCCAAAGCCGGCGAAGCCCAGATTGGTCGGGTCGACCAGGTCGGCGGCGTCGACATAGACCTGCTGGCGACCGTTCTTCAGGAACAGATCGTTGTCTGAAACGGTCTTGCCCTTGTCTCGCTTGGTGAAGTTTACGCCGGCCGAAAGCTGGGAGATGAAGCCGTCCATCTCGTGCTCGAGCCGGATGTCGACCGCCTTGACGTCCTCCTTGACGTGCGGGAAGCGGATCGCGCCGTCGTGACCCCAACCGCCCCAGGGGGCGCGGTCGCCCAGCGTGACCTTGCTGGCGTCGGCGTAGTTCAGGCCCTCGTCATATTGCGAGAAGCCGTTGTCGGCGACTTGGAAGCCGATGGTGTCATAGGTGCGGCCCACGTCCGGCGTGGCTGGGGTGACGCCGCCGACGCCGCGGCCGTAGCCCGCGTACGTCTCCATGATCTGTTCCTTCCGCTTGTTCGACGAATAGGACAGGTCGGCGACCAGCCTGGTCTTTTCGGACAGCTGGAACTCATTGTTGAAGCCGGCCGAGAACAGCTGGTCCTGGCGGGTGTTGAAGTCGTTCCGGATGATCGGGACGCCGTGGTTCAGCGTGCCGCCGGTGGCGAACTTCGAGCCGCCCAACTGCTCGGTGGTGACGTTCGAATAGGTGACGCCGTCGGCATAGGGGTTGGAGAACCACTGGGCGCCGCGCGTCGTCTCCTTCTGCTTGAAGGTCGAGTAGTACAGGTCCAGCGTCGAATGGATCTTGTCGTTCGGCCGGTATTCGAAGATGCCGATCACCGCGTCGCGCTTGTTGTTTCGCGAGACCGCCATGATCTCCTGGCCGTTCAACATCAGCGCGCCGTCGGCGCTGTCCGGAGAAGTCGATTCAGCCGGGAACGCCTCGTAGCCATAGGCCTTGTAGCGCTTCACCTGCGACGGCGAATCCAGGTGGGCGTAGCCCAGGGCCACACCGATCGTGCCGTCGGCGAACTGGTCGATGTAGCTGGCGCTGAAGCGGCCGCCGACGTTGTGGGAGTCGTCGTTCAACTTCTTGCCGGCGGTCTTCTCGCCGCGCAGGTTCAGCGCCAGGGCGCGCTTGCCATAGGCCAGCGGGCGCACGGTGCGCAGGTCGGCGGTGCCCGACAGGCCCATGCCCGAGACCTGGGCGTCCGGCGTCTTGTAGATCACGACGCTGGACAGCAGTTCCGACGGATACTGGTCGAACTCGACGGCGCGGTTGTCGCCCGAGCTGGCCTGCTGACGGCCGTTCAGCAGCGTGGTGGTGAAGTCGGGCGCCAGGCCGCGGATCGAGATCACCTGGGCGCGGCCGTTGACGCGCTGGGCGGCCAGGCCCGGCAGGCGGGCGATCGACTCGGCGATCGAGACGTCCGGCAGCTTGCCGATGTCCTCGGCCGAGACAGCCTCGACGATCGAGGTCTCGTTCTTCTTGATGTTGATGGAGTTCTGGATGCCGGCGCGGATGCCCGTCACCACGATGGCCTCAACGGTGTCGTCCTCGGCTTTCGGCGTCGGGGCGGCTGACTGCGCCCAGGCCGCGCCCGGCCCGGCGATGGCCAGGGTGATCGCGGCGGCTGAGGCCGTGGCGTAGAATCGCTGGATGGACGGACGCGCGCCGCTCGTGCGGTTTCGCATAGGCTCTCCCCTCTGAACCCGCCCTCTGAGCAAGGCGGCTCTTGTTCTTGTTCCAGTCAGCTTAGCTGTGGAAGCGCTTCCATGGAAGCGCTTCCAATTGCTCCTGACACGACAACGTTGTCAAGGCGGAAACAAAGCTGACCTTGTGAAAGACTAGCGCGCCGTCGTGGTCTGACGCGATACGACCGCGTGCTCGAGCTGCTCGAAGACCGGCTCGGGCCGAACGTTCGCGCCGGTCAGGCGCGCCACCAGCAGCTCGACGGCGCGCTGGCCCAGCACCTTGACGGGCTGGTGGACGGTGGTCAGTGGGGGCCAGACGATGGCGGCGACGGGGGCGTCGTCGAAGCCGGTGATCGACAGGTCGGCGGGGATGTTCAGGCCCCGCGCGTGGGCGGCCGACAGCACGCCGGCGGCCATGTCGTCATTGGCGCAGACCAGCGCCGTCGGCTTCAGCGCATGGTCCAGAAGCCGCGACGCCAGGTGGGTCCCGGACCGGAAGGTGAAGTCGCCGCGCAGAATCACGCAGTCACCCTCCCCCAGCCCCTGTTCGGCCAGGGCGCGCTGGAAACCCTTTAGGCGCCGATCGGCCGACAGGTGGCCTTCCAGGCCGGCGATGAAGCCGAACCGGCGGTGGCCCAGACGCAGCAGCTCGCGGGTGACGTCGTAGCCCCCGGCCTCGTCGTCGACCCCGACCCCGTCGGCCTTGCCCTTGCCGGGACCGCCCGGCGAGACGGTCACGACCTTGCAGCCCTGGGCCAGGACGGCCTCGATCAGGGCGACGTCGTCGCTGTAGGGCGGCGACAGGATCAGGCCTTCGCAGCGCTGGGTGGTGATCAGGTCCAGCACCCGCTTGTGGCTGTCGGGCGTCTGTTCGGGCACGTTCTGGACCAGCACCTGATAGCCCAGCGCCAGGCAGGCGCGTAGCGCGCCCAGCTCCAAGGCGGACTCGTAATACGAGTTGGGATCGTTCTCCGGATCCGAGGCGAAGACGAAGGCCAGCAGCCGGCTGGCGCCGCCCGCCAGGCTGCGGGCCTGGGGATTGACCTTGTAATCCAGCTGTTCGACCGCCTGCATGACGCGGGCGCGAACTTCGTCGCGGACATTGGGACCGCCGTTGAGCACCCGAGACACCGTCACGCGCGCCACGCCCGACAGTCGGGCGACGTCGTCGATGGTGGGTCTCTTGCTCGTCAAATCAGGCTCCCTCGAACCGGCCGGAAGATGGTCAGGAAAACGCCGCAACACAAGCGGTTCAACCGGAGCGATCTAATCTGGTCCGACCGATCAATCCATATTGGCATGACCAATAATTGACAATCTCGCGTATTGGCCAGATATCTTTCATCAAAGCGCTCGCGATAGGCGAGCAAAAAGCCCGGGGAGATCGCCTTGAAGACCGTCTGGCTGGCCGCCTGCGCCCTGACCTCAGCCGCGACCGCCGCGCATGCCGCCGACTACGCCCTGCTGGGACCGTCGTTTGGCAAGGGGCCTGTCACGCCCGCGCTGTCCGAGGCGGTGATCTCTCGCGCTATGGCGACCCCGGACCGCCCGCCGGGCGCGATTCCCCACGCGCACACCGAAGGCACCCTGCCCGGCAAGGGCATTCGCGAAATCAGCCTTAAGGCCCGCGAGGATCAGCCCATCGTACTGAACTTCGCCATCGCCTATCGCCTGACCGGCGATCGTCGGTTCCTCGACGCCGCCGGCCGCTATCTGGAGAACTGGGCCGACATCTACCAGTTCTCGTTCAACCCGATCGACGAGACGGGCTTCGACACGCTGCTGATGGCCTACGACCTGACCGAGGACGACCTCCCCGCCCCCGTTCGCGCCAAGGTCGATGCGTTCTGGCGCAAGATGGCGGTCGGTTATCTCGACGCCATCGACGCTGGGCCCCGGAACGCCAACACCAACTGGCAGAGCCATCGGGTCAAGCTGGCGACCATGGCCGCGTTCCAGACCGGCGACACGGCGATCATCGACCGGGCCCGTGAGGCCTACCGTAGGCAGATCGCCGCCAACCTGCTGCCAGACGGCAGCATGTTCGACTTCCACGAGCGCGACGCCCTGCACTACGTCACCTACAATCTGGATCCGCTGATGATGGCCGCGCTTTCGGCCCGGGCGCATGGCCTGGACTGGTTCGGCTGGAAGAGCCCGGCGGGCGCCAGCCTGCCCCACTCCCTCGACTGGCTGGCCGCCTATGCGCGGGGCGACAAGACCCATATCGAGTTCGCCAACTCAAAGATCCAGTTCGACCGCGACCGCGCCGCCGCCGGTCAGAAGGAGTACGCCCCGCACCCGTGGGACGTCGGCAACGGCGTCTCGACCTACAGCCTGGCCAGCCTGCTGGACGCCCGATACCTGCCGCTGCGCGACGACCTGGTGAAGCGCACCGGCAAGCGCCCACCCGTCTGGACCGAGATCCAGCGCGCTTCGCAGAGCCCGGCGCGTTGAACCGGTTCGGTTGACCCGGGTTCTCCCGTCTGACCCAATCGAGGCGGGAGAACCTGATGACTCGCAACAACCGTATCCTGGTCGGCGCCGGCGTGGTGCTCGCCGCCCTCCTGATCGCCGCCTATTTCGTCTCGCCGATTATCGCCCTGCACGGACTGACGACGGCGGCGAAGGCCGGCGATCGCGCCAAGCTGGAACGCGGCATCGATTTTCCCGCCGTCCGCGAGAGCCTGAAGTCTCAGCTCAAGACCGTGATGACCAAGTCCATCGCCGCGGATCCCAAGCTGCGCGACAACCCGTTCGCGGCGCTGGGCCAGATGCTGCTGGTCGGCGTGATCGACAAGGCCGTGGACGCCTACGCCACGCCGGACGCCATCGCCGAGATGGTCGCCACCAACAAGGCGCCGGAACATATCTCGACCGACGCGCCGCCGCCGATCGAGCAACCCAAGCCCGAGCCCAAGGCCAAGTCGACGACTGAAGCGCACTACGCTTACGACGGGCTGAACCACTTCCGCGCGACCTATCGCGACAAGACCGACAAGCCCGGCGACGAACTGGGCCTGGTCATGGAGCGGCGGGGCCTGTTCACCTGGAAGCTGGTCAAGATCGAGCTGCCGCCGAACCTCGGCCACTAGTCCAGGCGCCAGTCGATCATCGTCCCTTCGCAGGCGTCGACGCCCCGGCCGATGTCGGCGATCGCCGCGCGCATCGCGCCATCACGTGCCAGCGCCGCGTCCGCTAGCGCTACCATCAGGGCGTTCGGCGTGGCCTCGGGGCAGACCGCGCGCAGGTGCTTCGCCAGACTTGCTTCTCGCCCGGGCGGCCGGACCGCGCAGGCCAGGATATAGGCCGCCGCCGTCGAGCGGCTGACGCCGGCGTGGCAGTGGATCAGCAGGGTCGCCGTTCCCGCGAGCGCCAGGATCGCGGCGACATCCGCCGCCGACGGCGCCACCAGGCCGGCGCGCGGCTCGACGATGTCGTTGAACCGCAGCAGCGTGCGCGGGGCGGCGATCGATGGCGCATCGGCGTCCGGCGAGAGCAGGGTCAGGACATGGTCGACCGATGCGCGGGCCAGCAGGCGGTCGACGGCGGTGATCGGGCCGACCAGCAGTCTCATACCAGCGCCGCCACGCCCAGCAGGAAGCCCAGTTCGAACACCTGCTCGATCGCGCCCAGCACGTCGCCGGTGTGGCCGCCGATAAGGCGCTTGGCCAAGCTCGCCATGAGGATCGCCAGGAGCGCGCCGCCCGCCACGCCGGCCAGGGCCGCGCCCGCCGGCAGCAGCGCCAGCGGCCAGGCGGCGATCAGCACCGCCATGACGATCTCGCCCAGGCCTACGCCCCGGGGCACGGGTTTCCACTTGCCCGCCTCGCCCTCGGGCGCGTAGGGCGTCGCCCGCATGGCCACGACGGCGGCGGCGCGACCCAGGCCGTGAGCGGCCAGCAGGGCGACGGCGGCGGTCGGGACCGACGTCGAGGCCAGCACCGAGCCCTTTGTCGCCAGGCACAGCACCAGCGCGCAGACCCCATAGGTCCCGACCCGGCTGTCCTTCATGATCTCCAGGCGTCGCGCGGGCGTCTGCCCGCCGCCCAGCCCGTCGGCGGTGTCGGCCAGGCCGTCCTCATGGAACGCTCCGGTGATCAACAGGCCGACCGCAATGGCCAGCATCGCCGCCACCGCGCCGCCCCACACGCGCTCGGCCCCGACCAGCACCATGGCGCTGACCAGGCCGACGCCCTGTCCGACCAGAGGAAAGTACCGCGCCGAGCGGGTGATCCAGTCGGGTTTGAAGTTCGCCAGGTTCGGCGTCGGAACGCGCGTCAGGAACTGCACGGCGCACAGCAGCAGCCGGACCTGATGGCGCGCCCAGGTCATGGTCACAGGCGACCGCTCATGACGTCGTCCAGGCTGGCGACGTCGCTCAGCAATCGCGACGCCGCGCGCACGATCGGCAGGGCCAGCAGCGCGCCGGTCCCCTCGCCCAGGCGCAGGTCCAACTGCAGCAGCGGTGAGGCGTCCAGCGCCTGCAGCATCCCTTGATGCCCGCGTTCGGCCGACTGGTGGCAGAATACGCAGTAGGCCTTGGCCGCCGGGTTCAGCCGGATCGCCGCCAGGGCCGCCGCCGTGACGATGAAGCCGTCGATCAGCACCGGAACCCGCGCCGAGGCCGCGCCAAGCACCGCCCCGGCCATCATCGTGATCTCCAGGCCGCCGAACTGCGCCAGGACAGCCTCGGGCGCCGTGGCGTCGGTTCGAGCCGCCGCTCGCTCCAGCGTCGCCAGCTTGAGGGCCAGGCCCGCGTCGTCGTGTCCCGTTCCGCGCCCGACGCAATCCGCCAGCGGCGCCGGGGCCAGCCGGTGCATGACCAGAGCGGCCGAGGCGGTGTTGCCGATACCCATCTCACCCAGCGCCAAGATCTCGAAACCCTCGGCGACCGCCTCCCGGGCGACCTGCGCGCCACGCTCCAGCGCCTCGCCGATCTCGTCGGGCGTCAGGGCCGGCTCGACGGCGGCGTTGCGGGTCCCGCGCCGAACCTTCTCGTCGCGCAAGGCCGGATGCGCCGGCAGGTCGGCGTCGACCCCGGCGTCGACCACCCGCAGCTCGGCGCCGACCGCGCCGGCGAAGGCGTTGGCGCTGGCCTTGCCGGCCAGGAAGGTGGCGACCATGGCCTGGGTGACGCTGGCCGGATAGGCCGACACCCCCTCTGCGGTCAGGCCGTGATCCCCGGCGAAGACCAGCAGCAAGGCCTTGTCGAAGGCCGGTGGCGGTCCACCCGCGATCAGGCCCAGTTGGACCGCGAGATCCTCCACCCGTCCCAAGGCGCCGGGCGGCTTGGCCTTGCCGTCGAGCAGCGCGCGCCACGCCGCCGCGCCGGCCGTGTCGACCGGGGTCACAGGGGGAAGGTTCATCGTGAGGACTCCAGGCCCGCCAGACGCATGAGGGCGGGAATGTCGAAGGATTGCTCCAGGACGCCGGCGATCTCGTCCAGCGCCCGGTCGATGCGGACCGCCTGGTCCAGGCCGTCGGACGCCGCGCCAAGCTCGGACAGCAGCTCGGCCCGCGCCTCGGCCAGATCGAACAAGCCGTGGACGTAACAGCCCTTGACGCGGCCATCGGCCGACAGGGCGCCGTCGGTCCCGCCGTCGTCGAAGGCCAGCATCGGCGCGACGAGACCACCCGTTCGCCCGACATGCATCTCGTAGCCCTCGAACCGCGCACCGCCCGGCAGGTGGCCCGCGACGGGGCGCAGGGTCTTGTCGCCGGTCATCACCGTCTCGACGTCCAGCAGGCCCAGCCCCTGGATCGAGTCCGGCGCGCCCTCGACGCCGTCGGGATCCGAGAGCCGCCGGCCCAGCATCTGATAGCCGCCGCATACGCCCAGCACCCGTCCGCCCCGTCGTACGTGGGCCATCAGGTCGATGTCCCACCCCTGGACGCGCAGGAAGGCCAGGTCCGCCAGGGTCGCCTTGGTCCCGGGCAGGATGACGAGGTCGGCGTCGCCGGGCAGCGGCGTCCCGGGCGGAACGAAGGCGAACGCGACTTCGGGCTCGGCGCGCAGGGCGTCGAACTCGTCGAAATTGGCGATGCGCGACAACATCGGCACGACGATACGGATCTTGCGTCGGTCCGCCCCGGCGGCGTGGTCCAGCACCACGGCGTCCTCGGCCGGCAAGCGTCGCGCCGCCGCCAGCCACGGCGCCATGCCCAGATCCGCCCAGCCCGTGCGGCGAACGATCTCGGCGCGGCCATCCTGGAACAGGCTGGGATCACCGCGGAACTTGTTGATCACAAAGCCTCGGATCATGGCGCGGTCGTCGTCATCGAGCACGGCGTGGGCGCCGACCAGGGCGGCGATCACGTGGCCCCTATCGATGTCGCCGACCAGCACGACCGGCGTGTCCGTGGCCAGAGCGAAACCCATGTTGGCGATGTCGCCGGCGCGCAGGTTGATCTCGGCCGGGCTGCCGGCGCCCTCGACGATGACGAGGTCGCTCTGCGCCTCCAGGCGGCGGAAGCTCTCGACGACGGTGTCCAGCAGCGCGGCCTTGCGCTCCTGATAGCCCCGCGCCTTCCAGGTCCCGGCCATCTTGCCACGCACCACCAGCTGGGCGCCGACATCGCTCTGGGGTTTCAGCAGCACCGGGTTCATGTCGACGGTCGGGGCCACGCGACAGGCGATGGCCTGCAGCGCCTGGGCGCGGCCGATCTCGCCGCCGTCGGCGGTGACGGCGGCGTTGTTGGACATGTTCTGCGGCTTGAACGGTCGGACCGTCAGGCCGCGATTGGCGAACAGCCGGCACAGCCCGGCCACCAGCACCGACTTGCCGACGTCCGAGCCGCACCCCTGGATCATCAATGCGGCCATGCGAATCCCCCCACGGCCAGCATCAGCCAGAGCATCCCGCAGGCAAGCCGATAGACCTTCAAGGCGCGCCTCAGGTCCGCCGCCACAGTCGCCCTACCCTCGCCCAGGATCGGACGCTCCGACGGCGCGCCGTCGTACCAGGCCAAGCCGCCCAGCCTGACGCCCAGCGCGCCGGCCATCGCCGCTTCGGGCCAGCCGGCGTTGGGCGAGGCGTGCTTGCGGGCGTCGCGCAGCATGATCCGCCACCCGCCCTTCCCGGCCAGAGCGACGAGAACGCCCGCCAGACGGGCCGGAATCCAGTTGAGCACGTCGTCGAACCGCGCCGAGGCCCAGCCGAACGATCGCCACCGGGGCTCGCGATGGCCGATCAGGCTGTCGGCGGTGTTGACCGCCTTGTAGACGAACAGGCCCGGCAAGCCGCCGATCACGAACCAGAACAGCGGCGCGACCACGCCGTCGTTGAAGCTCTCGGCCAGGCTCTCGATCGCCGCGGCGGCGACCCCGCCCTCGTCGAGCCGCTCGACGTCGCGGCCGACGATCTTGCCGACGGCCAGCCGTGCGGCGTCCAGGTCGCCGGCGTTCAGTGGCTTGGCCACCGCGCGGACGTGGTCCCACAGGCTGTGCTGCGCCAGGCCCAACCCGCCGACAGCGACGACGGCCCAGGGACCGCCGTACCGGGTGATCAGCCATCCCGCCGCGCCGCTGGCCGCGACGACCGTCATCAGGGTCATCACCCCGAACACGCGCCGCAGCGCCTCGCCGAAGGCCGCCTGGTTCAGCATCTGCTCGAGGGCCGAGATCAGCGCCCCGATCCAGGCCACGGGATGCGGGACGCGCCGATGCAGCGCCTCCGGATAGCCGACGGCGGCTTCCAGGGCGGCGGCGGCCAGCACGATCCAGGGACTAGCCGACACGGCCCAGGACTTCGATCAGCGGGCCGATCTCGCCGGCGTGGCGACGGATCAGGACGCCGTAGACGTCCGACAGGATCTCGGGCGTCAAGGCGATCTCCGGCGCGGCGTCGGCGATCAGTTGACCGTCGCTGAGCACCAGCACCCGGTCGGCGAAGCGCGCGGCCAGGTTCAGGTCGTGCAGGGTGACGATCACGCCCTTGCCTTGGTCATGCGCCATCCGGCGGAACAGGGCCAGGGCGTCCAGGGCATGGCCTGGGTCCAGGCCGGTCAGCGGCTCATCGGCCAACAGCCAGTCGGTCTCGCCGGCCAGGGCGCGGGCGATCAGGGCGCGGGCCCGCTCGCCGCCGGACATCCGGGTGACGGGGCGATCGGCGAAGGCCTCCAGACTGGCCGCGGCGATGGCGGCGTCGATCACCGTCCGATCGCCGTCGCTGGGACCGAAGGCGCCCAGATGCGGCGTGCGTCCCAGGCCGACGAAGGCGCGGACGTCGACATCCCAGGCGATCTCGGGCGTCTGAGCCAGGAAGGCGAGGCGTCGCGCCCGTGTCCGGCCGGGCAAGGCCGCGATCGGCGCTCCGTCCAGGAGGGCCGCGCCGGCGTCCGACTTCAGCAGGCCCGCCAGGCAGGCCAGCAGGGTCGACTTGCCCGCGCCGTTGGGGCCGACGATGGCGATCACCTGCCCCCTGTCGAACCGGGCGGAGATTCCACGCAGGATCGGGCGATCGCCGAAGCGCAACGCGATGGCGTCCGCGCGCAGGCCTTGTTCGGTGCTCACGCCAGCCTCCGTCGCATCGAGATCAGCATGGCCAGGAAGAACGGACCACCCAGCGCGGCCATGGCGACGCTGAGCTTGATCTCGCTGGCCGCCGGGGTCATCCGCACCAGGATGTCGGCGCCCAGGGTCAGGGCCGCGCCGCCCAGGAACGACGGCAGCAGCACCGCGCTCGACCTGGAGCCCAGCAGCGGCCGCAGCAGGTGGGGGGTGATCAGGCCGACGAAGCTGATGACGCCGGTCACCGCCACGCTGGACCCGACCGCCACGGCGACACCGACGGCCATCAACAGGCGGGTCCGCGACAGATCCACGCCCAGCGACTTGGCGCCCTGCTCGCCCAGGGTCAGGGCGTCCAGCGATCGGCCCAGGGTCAAGAGCAGCAGCCCGCCGGCGATCACGCCCGG